>NZ_DDGH01000031.1:901-26085 GCF_002337565.1 Rhodopirellula sp. UBA1907
CCCTATCTGCCGTGGGCGTTCGAATCTTGATGGGATTCAACTTTAGTACGAGAGGATTTAGTTGGACGAAGCTCTGGTGTACCAGTTGTCGCGCTAGCGGCACGGCTGGATAGCTAACTTCGGAAAGGATAAACGCTGAAAGCATCTAAGCGTGAAGCCCGCCCAGAGATAAGGATTCGTAGACATTAGTCGAAAGCCCCCTGGAAGACTACCAGGTTGATAGGTTGAACGTGTAAGTGCAGTAATGCATTAAGCAAACCAATACTAACGGGCGAAAGTTTGGCCACCGATATCCCGCACTCATGCGGTCCAATCGGATCGGCTTCAAGAAGTTAACTTGTTCAACTACCAAACAACTGGCCTTACGGCGGCGAAATATTCGTCGTGAGGTCTTTCCGGCGATCATATCTTAAAGGTTATACCTGTTCCCATTCCGAACACAGCAGTCAAGCTTTAAGAGCCGATGATAGTGCCCACCAGCGTGAAAGTAGGTCTTGCCGGATTTTTAAGAAACCCTTCTGAGTTTTCTCAGGAGGGTTTTTTTTATGCGCAGTGCGAAAGTGGGTTAGGGCCACAGAATCACAGGAGCAGCTCCGGTTAGGTGTACGTTGGTGTTGGTTTTTGTTGTCCGTGATGGTTTCGCGATCGTTGTTTGATGCGTGTCTTTCCGTCTGGTTTCCTTCGGGTGTTCCTTCTTCTGCATAGGGGATCCTTTCGATGAGGCGTCAGTGACTGCACTCAGTGACTGCACTTTGCCGGTTGGTGTTTGTTGATTGGTTTGTCTGGTGACGTGTCGGGCAGTAAAAAAGCCACGGTCATGTTGATGAGCCGTGGCTTGTTGGTTCTTGTTTGATTTCGGTTCAGGTCTCAGTCTCCGCTTCGGCCCCAGCGTTTGGGAAGCGTGATGGCATAGAGAATGACAACCGCACCGACGGCGAGCATTACCCATGGGAAACGTTCCGTTGGTGTCCAGACCTTGGTGGTTTGGGCAGGTGTCACCCCGGGGTCAATGAATTCGACTGCACTGGAGTCTGCTGCCGCGTAAACGGTTGCGGAGTCGATGAGCATTGTTTCAACACCCAAGATTACCATCATGATTCCGACGGCTAGAAATAGACTTCTCCACATTCGATTGCACTCCAATTTTCGTCTGTTGTAACTGTAGACGTTGAATTGAATCGGCGTGAATGCGGTGGTGTGGTGAGTGTTTGCTGGTTTGGCCTCTTGATCGCAGTCTTTCGATCTTTCGTTTCAATCATTACAGCAGGTGCTGTGCTTTTACCTGCAGGTATTGATTGACCATTGGGGCACTTAATTCATCCGGGAATGCGTCGACCACGAGAACTCCTTTATGTCGGAGTCCTGAGAGGACTTCTTCCCGCCAAACCAGCATCTCAGCAGCAGCAGCGGCTCGATAAGTCTTGGTTTCGTCGAGGGGTGATGTGTTGATCTGTCCATCTGCGGTTTGGAGAACTTCGGCGGGGTAGTCTGCGGCATCAAACATTTCGCGATCTCGAAGGACCACCGCCAATGGCAGGTGAGTCCCGGTGAGGTTTGAAAGATGGTCCGAAACGACTTCCGCGTTCACTTCGTCGACAATGTTGGTGGTGAGCGTGACCAATGACCGACGTTTGCAATGTGAATTCAGATAGAGGAAGGCTTGGTCATATCTGGATTCGACCATTCTCGGGAATTGGTCGAATCCGGCCTGTAGCAAACGATTCATTTGGCTTGCCCCGCCACGAGGCGGTAGGTACGCATGAATCGTATCACTGAAACAGATCATTCCGACCGAATCGCCTTGATGAAGTGCTACGTAAGACATCATCAGAATTGAATTCAGTGCATGATCCAGCAGGGAATAGCCATTTCGCTGGTTGGTCATCATTCGACCGCAGTCGAGAAGAAAGATCAGGCGTTGGCTTTGATCGCTTTGGAATTGCCGGACCGTGAGTTTGTTGCGTCGGGCGGTGCTTCGCCAGTCGATATGGCGATAGTTGTCATCTCGGGTGTAATCCCGCAACCGTTCGAAATCGCTGTCTTGTCCAATTCGTCGTGTCCGTCGCACTCCGATCAGGCTTAATCGGTCGGTGCGCGCCAAAAGCGCGTAGTCTGACAACTGCTTCATATCGGGAAAGACATTCAATTGATTGTGCAGTGATCGATTGATATGTCGTTGCCACAATCCCAGCGGGCTAAATAGCTTGAGATCGACGCGGTCCAGTTTGAATGCGCCTCGCCGGTGGGGCGTTAGTTTCCGAGTCAACTGCAGCTGCAGTCCAGGAGGCAGATCGAGCTTGTGCTGGGATGGTTGGGAGACGAAGTATTCGGGAACATCGTCGCGAATATCGCCACGCATTCGTAGTTGCGTGTGATTTCGCAGCGTGAGCGAGCAGTCCAGAGGAACGCCCAGTGAGCTTGTGCGAGAAACGGTCCGTTCGATCGTCAGTCCGTCGCCGAGCATTTTTCGTGTGCTGATTACGAGCAGCAAACCGTCGATCGCTGTCACCGCGACGACGAGTCCATCAAAGAGCCCAAGGATGACGAGCAAACTGGGAAAGAAAACGACCGCGACACTGAGTACGACGCTGATTCCGATCATCGCGACCCAGCGTCGGGTTGGGTAGATTCGGAGCCAAAAGGCAGCTAATACCAGAGGCAAACTGGCAAGCACCAGTAAAAGCCACGGCCACTGGCTGGCGATTTCGAAGAGCGTTTGAAAACGTTTTCCGAAGCCCATGGATGCTCGGTCAGGTTGGAGAAATCTGCATATGTTGTTTGGTCACAGTCTATCACGCTGCCGTTTGTACGGTGTCGTCCTACGTGACGGTTGAGTGGGCTTTGCCAATACGACGATGCGAAACGGAGTTGGCTGGCGACACAAAAAAACGCGTGGCGAATTTGGAGTTCAGGTCCAAATCCGCGACGCGTCAGTTGAGAGGCCAGCTTGAGATTGGCTCAGACTTGTCGGTGCTTACTCTTTGATTTCGCCGGCTTCGGTGATTTTGATCAACTCACGTGTCTGACCGGATCGGCTGCCTTGAGCTTCGATTTTCTTGACAACGTCCATTCCTTCGAGGACTCGTCCGAAAACGACGTGTTTTCCGTCCAACCAGGGAGTTGGAGCAACGGTGATAAAGAATTGCGAACCATTGGTGTTGCGACCCGCGTTCGCCATGCTCAGCAAACCAGGGGTCGTGTGTTGGAATTTGAAGTTTTCGTCAGCAAACTTCGCTCCATAGATGCTTTCGCCACCGGTTCCATTGCCGGCAGTGAAGTCGCCGCCTTGCAGCATAAATCCGGGAATCACGCGGTGAAATGCGCTGCCTTCGAAATCCAAAGGCACACCCAATTTTCCTTCGCCCTTTTCGCCCGTCGACAGTGCGCGGAAGTTCTCGGCGGTTTTAGGAACGTCTTTGCCGAACAACCCGAAAACGATTCGTCCCGCTGGCTCTCCGCCGATCGAGACATCGAAATAGACTTTATGAGTGACCTCGCCTTTGGCCGGATCAGCCGCGGAAGTCGAGGAGGCGGGGCCTGCAGTCAAACCGAAGGTTGCAATTCCAACCAGCGACAAAACGAAAGCACGAACAGTCATGGCAAACTTTTAAAGGGGAGAATGGTGGGAGCCGCCCTTCAAAGGCGACTGACTTTGCTCATATTGAACCAAATCCGCCGGATAGTCTCCAACCCCACAAAACGTGGCTGAGCAGTTGGGTGATTTGATCGGCGAGACGTTGGTCCTCAAACAGATGGTCAACCTGTCTGACGCACGAAACGGTGGACTGGTTTGTTAAAATCGAGGTTTGAATTCCGGTTCTTCTACGATTTGTAGCGAACCGGCTTGTTTCATCGGCCTCGAGAGCGACGTCTTGATCGAATTTCCACAGTACGGGATTTATCCGCGTTGGCCAGAAGACGGCCAGGGTTGGATTCATCCGGACGACATTGCCATCGTTTCAAAGCTTCTGCCCGGCGAACGGGTGGTGCGACGAGAGTCATTTGATGGCACCTACTATCACTGTCGCTACGGAAAGTGGACGTTTCGATTGCGACCCGCGTTGTGGCTGCAGATCAAGGCCGAAGATCTGGATGTCGGTGACGAGGTCGAGACCGTGGGGCTCGGGATGGAGCGAGATCTGTTTGTCGGCGAAGTGATCGGAATGTATTACGTCCGCCGCAAAGGGCGAATCGCCTATCGTTTGAGGCGAGCCGACCAGAACCTTCCCCGGCTGTTCCTACGCGAGCATCTTCGATTGTTGTCAGACAAACAGCGTGTTCGGCAGGGTGAGATCGAGCATCCCACCCCAAAGTGGAATGGATCGGGGGAACGAATCGGATTCTCGGACTGATCGCTTTCGCCGCGGGCATGTGATGGGGCAAGATCGCTGGGACTTACTTCTCGGAGAGTTTGACGACCCGGTCAAATTGCTTCTTGGTGACCGGCTGCACCGACAATCGGCTGCCTTTTTGAAGCAGTACCATGTCGACCAAGGCGCTGCGAGCTTTGGTGGCTTCCTCTCGCAATTCGGCCAAGGTGACCGGGCGTTCCAGCTTCTTGTTGAGCTTGATATCGACCATGTACCAAGTCGGTGAATCCGGATTGCTTTTGGGGTCGAAGTAGTGGCTCTTTTTGTCGAAGGCGTGGTGGTCGGGATAGCCACCACGACTGACTGTTGCCAAGCCGACAACGGCGGGTGTCTTGCAAGCCGAGTGATAGAAAAGAACTTGGTCGCCTTCTTCAATCTCGTCACGAAGCAAATTGCGAGCTTGGTAGTTGCGGACACCTTCCCAGCAGGTGATTTGGTCGGGTTGTTCGACCAGGTCATCGATGCTGAACGTGGTCGGTTCCGTCTTCATCAGCCAGTACTTCATCAGTTTGCTCGAGGTGTCGTTGGGTGCGGGTGTTCGGTTGAGTCAATTTGTGCGGGCACGGTGATTTTTCGTCGAATTGTTTCGGAGGTGTGTCGATAACTCAAGAAGACGCACTGCAAATGTGTGTCGATGAAACGAATTCGTCTGCTCCCGCACGATTGCGGTTGCTTAATTCAGGCCATGGAAACGGCCTTGTATCCGTTTTCCATGCGCGGTCTCGTGTTTCACGCGAGGTCACGCCTTTGGCCTGAGGCAAAATATGAACGTCGACGCAATTCACACCGCATTGGGCATCGCATTCACCGCTGTTTGGCTCTTTGTCGGCCAGATCATTGTTGATAGCCATTGAGAATGCCCCGATGCGTGGGCACCGAGGCATCTCGAAGAAGGCTGACGATTATTCGCCGGCCTTCACTGATTTGGCTTCAACCACAATTCCCACGTGGGCCGGGGGCTATGCCCAATCGTTTCTGCCAACCTGCTTGGAATTGAAAGCAGTCGGCAACTTCACTCTGGTTTTGCCAGGCTGTAGGCGACGATTTCTTGGTCGTTTCGAATGAAGACGGTTTGATTTGCGTAGGCAGGGTGAGTCCATACCACCGATCGACCAAACGCTTCTTGGGTGGGTTCGATCGCGTGGAACCGCCCATGCTCTTCAAATCCATCTTTGGAAAGCGTCGCGATCATCAGGTCGCCGTTTTCCGAGAAAACAAAGAAGCGGTTGGAATCACCGATTCGAGTCAAAAAAGCAGTGCCGTGTTTGATAAATCGTTTTTCATCCGGCTTGGTGGCCTGGAAGGTTGACCAAAGACGGTCGCCATCTTTGGCATCAAACGCAATCAACTCGCCGACGTTGCAATCGGTTCCGTAGACCACGCCATCAATGAAGACAGCGGGACTGTTGCTGGAAAACACCGAGTGATCCCGTTCGCCGCGCCAAAGTTCGGTGGCGGCGGTTGCGTTTTCGTTGAGTTCAAACATCACCGATTCGGTACGAATTCCACTGGCATAAACTCGATTGCCCTCGATGGCGGGGATCGCGATCGACATGTCGAACATCGGACTGAGTTCAACGTTCCAGATCGGTTCGCCGCTGAGCAAATCCAGACCGTGAATGCCGGTTGGCGAAAATACGAGCAATTGCTTTTGATCGCCCTGCTTCAAAATCGATGGAGCACAGTAGCCTGCGTTGCTATCGAGTTGCTTCCAGCGGACTTCGCCCGTCATTTTGTCAAACGCGACAACGCCTTGTCCGTCGCCACCGACCATCGTGTAAAGCAGGTCGCCTTCGATCAGCGGATGCGCAGAAAAACCCCAGATTGGAACTTCGGCCGAGAAGTCTTTGGGAAAGTTGCGGCTCCAGATCAGTTCACCATCAGTGACTGATAGGCAACGCAAATCGCCCTCACTTCCGAGGATATAGACTCGATCGCCGTCGATGGTGGGAGTGCATCGAGGGCCGGCCGGATACGAAATGCTGTAGGGACGTTCGTACTCGTGACGCCATAATTCCTTGCCGGTTTCTGAGTCCAGCACGATCAAACGTTCGTCGCCGGTGAGATCGGCTCGTTTTCCGGGATCGTTGAAGGCTTCGCCTTGGCGACGAGCGTAATCAAAGACAAACACTCGGCCGTCGGCGACCGATGGGCCCGCGTAGCCACCGGCGATGGATGCTTTCCATTTTGGTTTCAAACCCGAATCCGGGATCGATTCGATGACGCCCGATTCGCGATAGACCCCATCGCGTTGGTCTCCCATCCAACCGGACCAGTCATCTGCGGTGGCGAGCGGAGTCGTGGCAGCGACCATTCCGAGGACAAGCAGATTCGATCGAGCGCGGGAAACCAAATCGAGGGGTGAGATGCAGAAAAGAGAAGATGCACGCATGTTGTGAAGTCCGAGAATTGGGATGGGAACCTTTGCGTACTATATGTTCTTTTGCTGATTCGAACCGCTTTGTCCCTCAACTCCTGCTGATCCAACCCAAATGCGATTGATTTTGATGCGTCACGCCAAAAGTGATTGGGCCGACGCCAGGTTGTCCGATCACGAACGACCGCTGAACTCCCGCGGACGTCGTGATGCCCCAAGAATTGCTGGTTGGATGCAGGACAACGGTTGCCAACCCGATTTCCTGCTCTCATCTGATTCCAAGCGGACTCGCGAAACGGCGGCATTTCTCAATTCGCGTTGGGAATCGCCCGTCCCAACCCATTTTTCATTGGATCTTTATTTGGCATCCGCATCGGCGATCTTCCAAATGATCCGTTCGACCGAGTTGTGGCTGGCCGATGAAAACGGAACGGCGAGTAGCACTCCGGAAACTTTGCTCGTTTTGGGACACAATCCGGGGATCAGTGCGGCGGCGAGCGAGTTGTTGGGGCACTCGTGTGGTTTTCCCACCGCGGGGCTGGCGGTATTTGAATGCGAAGTTTCGTCTTGGTCGGATGAACTTGGTCCAGAGAATTGCGAAGTCTGGAAAGAGATCCGGCCGAAGCAACTCCCATGATCGCTTTTCTTCAACCACTGGCCAATCGTTTGGACACTTTCTTCACGGAGCCGTTTTTTCGCATCTTGTTGCTGGCTGCTGTTTTGCTTGCACACTTTGGATTGCGGCTGACGTTCTACAACCGATTGAACTCGATGGGATGGAAGCGAGCGACAATCAAACGAATCGAAAAGATTGCTTTTGCGGAAACCTGGATCACACCTTTTGTATTGGGATGGAGCTTCTATCAGCCAATCGGAAGTTGGTTGCGCGGTGAAGCCAGCTTGGAAATCCTGCCGGTCGGTTTGCTGGCCTATGCCGCGTTCTCCCTCGTGTTGGGAACATTGTTTGGTTGCTTGTGGTTGCTTTGGCGTCCGATTTGGAAGATCCAACATGTGTCAGCCAAACGCGAAGTCGACGTTCACGACGTTTCGAAACAGACCGGACTGACGTTGGCGCGGACTCGGAAGTGTCGGTGGGCGGCGAGGTTGCCAATGAACCAGATCTTTGAAATGGCGGTGGAACAGATCGAGTTGCCCGTGGTTGGTTTGCCGGAGCAACTGGACGGATACAAGATCGCTCATCTGTCAGACATTCATTTGACTGGGCAAGTCGCACCTGACTTCACAGTTCACGCGGTTTCGATCGCCACGCAGTGGTCGCCGGACTTGATGGCACTGACGGGCGACATTGTCGACAAGCAACCCTGTGTGGCTTGGTTACATGATTTGTTTTCGCCCGCGCGAGCGAAGGACGGTTGTTACTTCGTGCTTGGCAACCATGACACGCGTGTTTTGGATCCAGACGTGGTGCGGGATCGAATGACGGACGCCGGATGGATCGACGTTGGTGGGAAAATCGAAACGGTGTCTCTGCGTGCGCTCGAGTGTCAGTTGCTGGGGAATGAGTGGCCTTGGTTCACTCGGCCGGATGATGCTGTCATGTCGGAGAGCAATGTGAACTTTCGACTGTGTCTTTCCCACAGTCCCGATCAATTCGATTGGTGTCGTCGGAACAGAGTGGATCTGATGTTGGCCGGTCACACGCATGGAGGCCAAGGTCGGTTGCCATTGGCCGGTCCGATCTTGAGTCCCAGTTGGCACGGCAGTCGTTGGGCATCGGGAGATTTTTATCGATCGCCAACAACGCTGCATGTTTCGCGTGGACTCAGTGGAGTACACCTCTTGCGAATTCGCTGTCGGCCCGAGTTGTCGCTGATTACCCTGCGACGCCCAAGTTCGGAATCCGCAACGCCATCTCCGTAGCCGGATTCGCCAAGAATTCGGACCCAGGGATCAGGGTGGACTCATTGCTTCGTCCACTCCGATTCGATTTCTACTTTTGCGAGGCGAACTTTTCGAGTGATCGATCGAGCAACTTGATCGCCGCGTCGATGTGATCGTTGGTGGTGATCATCGGTGGCGGCAAGAAACGCAAGCGAGCCGGTTCGGCTCCGCAGAGGAATCCGAGCAAGCCTTCTTCGAACATCAAGTTCATCAGCAACTTGGCGTGATCGAGCGTGCCCTCGCCGGGTGTGAACACGATCATCATGCCTTCGCCAAAAGGACCTGAAATCGAACCGGGGTATTTCTCGGCCAGCTTTTGAAGTTGCTCGGCAAAGTAGGCGTGACGTTTCATGTTTCCGCCGTCCGCACCGAAGCAATTGGTGGATTGCAGTGCATCCAACGTCGCTAGTCCGGCGGAAATCGCGGCAGTCGATCCGGTGAATGTTTGGCTGAGGATCGGTGACTTGGGGTGGAAGTCGTTTCGGTACAGCGTTGCGCAGACCTGTGTGATTTTGCCAACGGTGACGATGTCGGCGAATTGGTCCAGTCCGTAATGCTGAAACGCAAATGGTCGGCTGGTTCGTGAGAACGTTTGCACTTCGTCGAAGATGACCGGCACACCGGCTTCGCGAAGTGGCTCGCACAATGCAGTGAAGAAATCGTGGCTGCCGGGGTAGTAGCCGCCTTCGCCTGCGATCGGTTCGGCCCAGAAAGCTGCGTGCTTGCCTGGGTAACGCTGGAGCAATCGTTTCAATTCATCGACGGCCCATCGCTGAGATTTCTCGGGATGATCCGGATGCAGGAAGGGCAAGTAGTCGACCTGGATCGCTTCGGGCAAACCGTTTCGATACGCGGGCCGGTCGGTCAAGGCTGCTAGCGCGATCGATCGCCCGGCGAACGCATTGTCAAACGCGATGATTCGGTCGGCGGGCTGTCGGTGGTGGAACGCGAGTTTCAATGCATTCTCGTTCGCCATCGCGCCGCTGGTGGAAAGCAACACGTGTTCGAGCGGTGCTCCCGATTCGGAGGCGAGCGAGACGAGTCGCTGCATCATTTCGACGCTGGCCGGGTTCTGCTGCAGATTGCCCTGCATGACCGTGTCTTCGATCGCCGCATCGATGCTGGCCGAAACCAGGTCGGGGTTCGAGTGACCACCGCCATGCACGCCGATTCCGCCGATGAAATCCAGTTTGACGCTGCCGTCGGCAAGTTCGACGTAGGGACCGTTTCCGAGTCCGGACGCGAAGTAGGGCCAGATGGGTGGGCCGCCTCGGGCGGAGGTGAATCCGTCGATCAGGGATTGGTAGCTCGCCGATTGGTCAGGATCGCTGGGCGAAACATCCGTCATCGAAGCGGAGTGATCACGCATTGCTTCGGCAATCAATTGCTTGGCTTGTGCGATCCGGGGGTCCTGACGAAGTGATTCGGCGTGAAGCATGTTCAAAAGCGATTGGCGAAAACGGTATCAAACGAGGGGTATCCCCGAGCTACAACAGAGAGCACGCATCTTGGTTCCCGGTTCGGTTCTTGGCAATCACGGGCGCACTGTGTAGCCGGATTCGCCAAGAATTCGGACCCTCACTCCATTCCCCGAAGTTCCCTAGGCAAGTATCCGGGTGAGTGCCGTGAGGTTCTTCTCGTCGTCGAAGATGGCTTCGACATCCATCTCCAGGCCGGTGATGACAGTGCTGACCAGGCGTCCCGAGGAGGATTTCATTCGCAAATGGTAGGTCCCCGTTTCGAGAAGGAATTGTTCGACGGTCGCCTCTTCGGTGCTGATGATCCAGTATTCGCCAACGCCGTTGGCAGCGTAGTCTTCGAATTTGACTCCACGGTCGCGTGACTCGGTCGATGACGACAGAATCTCGGCGGCGAAGTCTGGGACCGGAAATTTCATTGTCTCCGGTTCAATCTGGGAAGCTTTCTCAGGGCCAAAAAAGACGATGTCTGGTTCGTAATCGTTTCGAGGGAAAACGCAGAGGCACTTTTCTGTTTTGACCGTCCCCAAGCGATGACGTGCCACGAAGGTGTGAAGAAGTTTGTAGATTCTGCCTGATGCGTCCAAATGACGGTTTCGAGCGGGGGAATGCAAAATGACCTCTCCGTCGATGAACTCGATTTTTTGTTCGGGCGTCATCTCGTCATAGAAACGCTCTCTGGCGTCGCGTTCTGCTTGAAGTTGCTGCGTCAAACGATCGACCAACAACGGTAATTGCGGTGAATGACGAATCGGTCGAATGAGTTCGTCGAGGGAGTCCATCAAAGGTTCAGGTGATCGGGGAAGGACGGAAATCACGCTCAGCCAGTTTAGCTCAGCTATCGGGCCGAGGCTAGTTTTGATCCTTCGCTCGACCGGCTCACCAATGGCTGAACACCACGCAATCAGGCAACTGACGCTGAACCACCTCCGCCATCTCGGGAGTCAGTCCTCCGCGGTACGCTGGTTCGGCCTCTTCGTACATCATCAGTTCCAGCGTATCGGCCAGCGGAGTGAGATCCCAGTCGGTTGTCGTCACGCTGTCGCAACCAGTCAGATGCAGTGCCCGCAGCGAATCCGCACATGGCGGCAAACGACGAAACAAATCGTCCACATCCACCGCGTAAGATTCGGTCAATGACAATGCCTGGACCCGTCCCAAACTGGCGACGTCCAAATTCTTCGCGGTGTATTCGTTGCTGTGCCGCACCGCAAGATGAGCGAGTGAGGAGGGCAACCCGGCACCGAGCGACAAGAGCGCGTCGCAATCCTGAATCGCTAGTTTTTGCATTTCAGCACAACGTCGCAAGTCCCAGCCGTCGCCCGTCAATCTCACACATTTGTGAACGTCCAAACGTTGCAGCGACGCCGGCAATGCGTGGAAGACCCGATCTCCCAACAAAGGCAACTCACCAAGCGTCAAGGACTCAAGTTGTTCGAGCTTGCCGAATTCCCAATCCGCCCCGGTCAGTTGAGCGTGATCGGTCACCTCGAACTCACGCAGGCCCGTCAGTTGTTGACAGATCGACGCGATGAACTCGTCTTCGATCTCTTGACACCGATCGAGCTTCAACCGCTTGAGTTGATCGCCTGATGCAAATCGCCAGCCCGCGCCGGTAATCTTCTCGTAGGCACCGCCGCTGTAGCCGATATGGCAGGATATCAGTTCCAGCGAAGACAACTGTTCCAGGTTCTCGAGCGCTCGACCCATCTCATCGTTCGAGAAATCACAAGACGATAATGTGATCGATTGCAAAGAGCGCGGTAGCGTTTCGATCAGTCCTGGCGCGACGTCTCCACCGGTGATCGACAGTTCGGTCAACTCTCGCAGATGTCCCAGCGAATGAGGCTGGTGTTCATGATCTTCGGCATCGCCACGGGAACCGTAGCCGGTCTGCAGCGTCAAGCTCTGTAGCGAATCAGGCAGACGCGACAGTCTTGAGAAATCAACCGACCGTCCCTTCAACGACAACTGCTTCAGCTCGTCAAATTCTTCGAACTCGATCGGCAGCAACGCCTCGGCAGAGAGACCGCTTAGGTGAAGCGATTCGAGTTGTGTGAGTGATCGCAGCGACTCGAGATCAACCTCTTCCCCCATTATCCGGTACGCGAGCTTCAACTCACGCAAACCAGTCAGGTCGTTCAGATGAAGCGGTCGCTCACTCGCTGGCATTTCACCCCCGTGAACGATCAACATTTGCAAGTTCGTCGCCTGGTCCACGACAGATTGCAGATCCTCACCCGCAATATTTTCCGCGTACCAAATCTCGAGACGATTCAAACGATCGAGTTCCGCGACAATCCAGTCCTTACCAAAGGGACGATCGTAATAGGGTGCGAGGGTCAGCGATTTCAGGTTGGCGAGTTCTTGGACGGCACGACGTACCATCTGGTCGGGATATTGGAGCCGAAAGGTGACCTGCGACAACTTCGTCATTCGCTTCCAAGGCCATTGGTCACCGGTCGCTTGCTCGATGTCGCGTCTGCCAAGCAGCGACAAGTCGCCAAACGTGAAGCTTTGCAAGTTAGGTGAACGCCGCAAACATTCCGCGATCAGTGAGTCGGGTGTTCCGATCCGCCGAATCAACCACCATTCTTCCTCGCCCGATGCCACGACCAACCTGCCATTGAAAAACTCAAACTCTATCAGACGCGACTCGATGACGTCATTGCTTGGGTCCACGGCACGGTTTGCCGCACCGGGCCGATCGATAATGGTGCAGGAACTGAGCGACAATGATTTCAGCCGGCTCTCAGGACTCACTAACCGCAACACGTCCTCTTTTCGTATCGCCACGTTGATCAACCGCAACGATTCCAGATCGCCGATGCGTTCGACGACGCGAGCGATCACATCAGGTTCTTGTTGGAACGGCACCATGGCTTGGTGAAAGTCGAAGATTTCAAAACGTTTCACTCCTTGGGCGTGCAGTTCATCGAAGACTCGGTCAACGTTGCCGAGGGACAGTTGTGGACACTTCGCGTGGCCGTCACGAAAGTCGAAGATATAAGCTGCCGGCGCGGAGTTTGCCATTGTCTTCTCATCCGCATCCTCTTTGACGGCCGGAGGTTGGCAACCGAGGAAGGCAAAAAGGCTCAGGAGCGATGCGCACCAACGCAGATAGCCACGATTCGATGATGGCGTCACGATGAATCTCCGGTAAACTTGCCTGTGAAAATGGATTGGAAGGATTCGAGCAATCGCGTTTGGGACTGATTCCACATGAAGCGATTGGCCACAACATTGAACACGAGAGGGGCTGTGGCATTTTATGGGTTTCGCCGACATCCGTCGAAAAAATCATTCTCTGGCTCGGCACACACTTCCGACCGATGACGCGAAAAACTAAGCTTTGTGGATTGGATTTTATTCACCTACCTGCCTGAAAAGCTGCTTTTCCATGCCTCAGCCTCGCGTTCTCGTCCTGCGTGCTCCCGGTACCAACTGCGATGTCGAAACCGCTCATGCCTTTGAGTTGGCCGGTGCGGTCGCCGAACGCGTCCACGTCGGGCGATTGATGGAAAACGCGGCTTTGGCGAGCCGCTACCAAATCCTCTGTTTGCCCGGTGGATTCAGCTACGGCGACGACATCGCGGCCGGCCGAATTCTGGCGACTCGGATGCGACGGCACCTGGGTGACCTGATGCATCACTTCGTCGACAGCGGCGACAATCTGGTGCTGGGGATTTGCAACGGGATGCAGGTGCTGATGCGGTTGGGCGTTTTGACCAGTGGCGTCGGGCAATTGCAAACTGCTGGCGGTCCGGACGAATCGGTAGACGACTCCATCCCGCCCGCCACTTTGACCTGGAACAATCACGGTCGATTCGAAGACCGCTGGGTGAACTTGGCCGTCGACAAAACGCCATGCGTGTTCCTGCGAGACATCGAACAAATGTATCTGCCAATGGCTCACGCTGAAGGCAAGTTCATCGCTCGCGACGCGGAGGTGTTGGAAGAGCTGCGATCGGCCGGACGACTGGCTTTGCGATACTGCGAGCCATCGGGCGAGATCCAATCCGAAACGTTGCCGTTCCCGATCAACCCCAACGGTGGTGATGCCAACGTGGCCGGAGTGTGTGATGCCAGTGGCCGCGTGTTCGGTTTGATGCCGCACCCCGAGCGACACATTGATCCGACTCAGCATCCGTTTTGGACTCGTCGCAAAGAGCAACCTGAGCACGGCGAAGGATTGCAGATGTTCCGAAACGCGGTGGAGTGGTTTGCTTGAGTGAGCCTGTGGCGCCCGTCGAAGAGTCGGAAACCCGGTTCGCGTTTGGCAAGAACTGGGCGTCGTTCCTGGATCGCTTTGACACCGAAAGGTTGCAGCACGCGACGGCTTCCTTGAAGACGCTCTTGCAGGTGGAATCACTGGCAGGCAAACGGTTTCTCGACATTGGATCTGGCAGCGGTCTGTTTTCTTTGGCGGCTGTTTCGATGGGTGCCGAAGTCGTCAGCGTGGATTTGGACGATGACAGCGTGGCTTGCACTCGAGAGCTTCGCCAGCGAGCGGTCACGGAGGATCCGGCTGTGGCTGAGCAATGGCAGGTCCAACAAGGCTCGGCGCTCGATGCGGAGTGGTTGACTTCGCTTGGAGCGTTTGATGTTATCTACAGTTGGGGAGTGCTTCATCACACCGGCCAAATGTACGCGGCGATCGAGGCAACCTCATCGGTGGTCGCATCTGGTGGTCAGTACGCGATTGCGATCTACAACGATCAAGGCGGAGCGAGCCGACGATGGTTGCAGATCAAGCAAGGTTATCATCGCCTGCCTGCATTTTTACGTCCGACGTATGTCGTTCTGGTCGCAGGTTGCTACGAACTGAAGTTCGCACTCGCGAGGCTGGCACGAGGCCGCAACCCGCTGCCGTTCGCAGATTGGCGAGCGAAGAAGTCTGACCGCGGCATGAACGCCTGGCATGACTGGGTCGATTGGATTGGTGGCCTCCCGTTTGAGGTCGCCAAACCAGAAGCCATCATCCTTCCGCTGCGTGAAAAAGGATTTGTGCTCGACAACCTCACAACGGTTGGATCCGGATGGGGATGCAACGAGTACGTGTTTCGACGTTGCAAATGAGGCGACGGAATCATCGCCGTAGGCCATGTCTCACATGGCGATGGTTGTTGCCCGGACGATTTACCACGTCAATGACATGCCCGACCGCGAACACGCCTCGCTTTGTTCCCAAGCATCGGCGTGGACGCCATGTAGAACATGGCCTACCGATTTACGATTCGTCGGAGAGCGGACTGCGAGAGGGAATGAGCAAGCCCGCGGCGATAAATGCAAATTGGGTGGCGAAGAAGATCGCTAGGTTGCGAAGCATGCCTTCGGTGAAGCCATAACTGTGCAGACCGATGCCCAGTTCGTTGGTGCCGAACCAACTCCAAGCCGTGATGATGTTGCCGCCGATCGCCAAAATGGCAAACCCACGAGCCTTCACCATGCCGTCCCAGCGAGCGTGGAGCATCAATGCGTTCCAGATCACGATCAAGAGCGCACCGTTTTCTTTTGGGTCCCAGCCCCAGAAGCGACCCCAGGAATCGTCGGCCCAAAGCCCGCCGAGCACGGTGCCGATGAAGCTGAACAGAATGCCAAAGCAAGAGGCTCCGTAAACACAGCGATACAAATCGCGACGGGCTCGGTCGCTGGCGTTGATCCAACCAGAGATCAAATACCCAATGCCGAGCAGGCCGGCGACCAGCGTTGCAACGTATCCGAGTGAAACGCTGATCACGTGCGTGCTGAGCCAGAACTGAGTGTCCAGAACTGCTTGCAGCACGCCCATCGTTTCGGCTTGGCCAACGTTCAGCGTCAGGTTGTAAGCGACTCGCAAGGTCATCATGCCAGCGACAGCGGCAAGCATGTTGCCGGTGCCGTAACGGAAAATTCGTTCGACCACCAAGCCGAATAGCACGGCTGCCCAGCCGATGAAGATCGCCGATGAGTAAAGGTTGATGACGGGAGCACGACCGGTGATGTAGACGCGAGACAGAATCACGATCGTGTGAATGATGAACGCGATCGCGATGGTTCCCCAAACCGCGTTGCCCAACCGAGGTGAATCCACCGCGAAGTAGATCAACCCCAAGATGATCGCCAGGATATAGAGCCCCGTTGCAATCGCGGTTGGGTTAGCGGCACCCAGCCATTGTTCCAGCGAAACGGCAAAGTGGTCGTAGCCGGGAATGTTGTAGGCTTGGACTGCGGTCAAGTGGTCGTCGAGAGCTTGGTTGAACGCAGCAGGGTCGCCCTCGCCATATTCTCGAATCAATTCACCGAAAGTACGTATGCCGGGTTGGCTGTCTTTCGGAGCGATACCGTTCTTGGCCATGTCGAAGAATGCGGGGGCAAAAGCGGTCCAGTCGGCTTGTTGTTCGCTGTCGGTGGCCTGTTCCATTGATGGTGGAATGATCGCCGGAGCCGGCATTTGAGCCAAGCTATTCATTTGCCGCTCAAGTTGGCGCAAAGCAAACAATTGCCGCGTTTGTTCGCTGGTTCCTTCGGGAAAGAATTCTTCTGGAATGTCTTCTGGCACTGGCAAACGCATCGCGGCGGCGGCAACGGTGTATTGCCGGGTTCGCATGTCCAGTTCAATCGCTTTCTTGTCCTTGAAGTCTTGATCTAGAGACTCTTTCTCCCGAGCGTCCTTCACCATCTTTGTGAATCGTTCGAGGTTTTCGCCAATTTCGTCCAGCGAATAGAGTTTGCTTTCACGCCGGTCCAGATCCAGTTCGGCTCGAATTTCTTCGGCATCGATGCGGAACATGGGCAGGTAACGCAGCGCCGGTTCGTCGACGGCAACCTCCATCAACCACTGCACCGCCGACAGCTTTTTCGTTCCAACTCGATCTTTGATTTCGCTTGGGGCAGCATCCAGTGGCAATGAATCCTTGTTGGTCATTGCTTTCATTGTCTGCCGCGCATAAGCATCGAGCGGCATCACTCGGCCGCCGTACTGCACCGGCACTTGGCCAAGAGCCGCCAAGTCAAATTCGCTGGCTCGGTCAACCGGTTTCAGTTTGTTCTTCAGAGAGACGCTTGGAGCAAGAATCACCGTCACCAGCGCCGCGACGGCGGCGAGATACACGATGACGGGCAAGTTCTTCCGCGAAGCTGGTTCGGCGGTGACCTCGATGCCTTCGGAGAACTTCGAGGTGCCTTCTGATTTCTCACTGCCAAATTCGGCCAACGCTCGTTCGTTTTCGCGTCGTCGGCGAGAGATGAATCGAGTGAGTGTTCCCCAGAAGTGAACCAACATTCCAAGTCCGGTGATGCTGCACGCGACATAGGGAATCAGCCACCCCGAGTTGCGGACAACTTGAATTCCGGTCAGCTCTTTTCCACCGGGAAGCGGTGTGTAATTGGATTGATAGAACGTTTCGCCGCGATAGCGAAGCGGGTTGTTCATCCAGACCCTTTCTTTGCGGTCTTCGCCCGTTTCGCTGTCGACGATGCGAATGAATGATGAGTAGTCGCGAGGTGTGTCGGTGTTGCTGTAGTTGACTCGTCGAACGTCTTCGAGCTGAACCCAGTAAGGTTTGACTTCTCGGTGTAAACGCAGTCCGATCTCGTATTCTTTGCCGCCCACGGTGATCGAATCGAACGTATCTTTCGACGTCCCGTCTGGTACCAACATTTCGCGATCATTGATCGACTGGCTAACCAAAAAGACTCCGAGTGATTTGTCCGATTCTGGATCAATCAACTCGACGTAAGCGGCGGGCAAATTCATTGCCATATCTGCCCCGCCTGATTTGGGACGTTCAATAGCGGAGACTTCCAGTCCAATTCCCTTGGTGGCGGGAGCGTCGTCCTGGTGATCTTGGATTCCCGCATTTTCAAAGTACTCGAGCACCTTAATTTTGACGGGAAGCGAATCGTTTTCGATCGTTGATTCTCTCGAAGCAGCAGCGGCCAATCGTTGAGCGGGAACGGCAACGACATTTTGAATGTCATCTTCGGTGTGGATGAACTGAAGTTCGATTTCGTCCAGGTTCACAAACGTGTTGGTGGATTGACCTTCAACGAGACTGAGGCGTTGTTCCATTTGGCGGTCACCAAAAGCGAACTGGCCTACCATCAACAATCCAACACCGAGATGCAGTAGCACGTTTCCGCCCTGTTTGCCAAACGCCAATTGGCATCCGACCAACATGATCAAACCCGCGCCCACACCCTTGGCGAGCTGCCAGACGATGCGAAGTCCGGGATCGTCGATGCGAGTTCCGGTAAACAAGCAATACAGCACGGTCAGCCCCAACGCTACGGTAGCAAAGTAGGTTAGCCATCGCAGGATAGGAAGTTTGACGGAGGATGCCGCCATGCCCATCGCAACGGTTCCGATCGCCAAAACCGCCATGACGACCGCCCACAATTGGTCGTAGGAAAGCCAACTGGGCGGCGTGCCTTGCAGTCCATCGTCGTTGTGTCCGGTAAAGACAATCAGTCCGGCAACCAGAATGCCCGCAACCAAAAATGCCAGTCCGGCGGCCAAGCGACCGCCGCTGGCTTGTAATCGGAACCGAGTGATCTTGGCCGCGATCAGATTGACCATCAGCAGCATCCCGATCATTGCTCCGCCTGGAAACGGCAAGATGCCTGGGATCGGTTGGCTATGACGGTAGAAGGCTTGAGGGAAGAAGTCATCGAAGTGCAACGGAGCGATCCAAGAAAGGAAGTACCGTTGCTTGACCTCCTGCATGTTCATTTCGTCTTGAGCCAATGTGCCCACGAGCACCAGCACGATCGACATTGCAAACAATGCGACGGTGAACTTCAGCGACCCAGCCAATGCAAGCAATCGTGAAGGGGCTAGCCAATCCGTGATGGATGAGACGCGATCGTCAGTGGCGTGGGTATCGTTGGTGACGGATGCCATCGAATGACTCTTGTAAGGGTGGGTCGCCAAATGAGCGGCGGGCAGGGCAGGGCGTGTGCTTTGAAAGTCAGTACTTCAAGGACTTCAAAAAACTTCGCATCGCTTCGTCTTGATCCGCGATCACGTCGGCCGGACCAACCATCTTAATGAACAGACTGAAATCGTTTTCGAGCGGCACGATCGTCGCGTCGATCGAAGTCGCCTGGCTGTCTTCATCTTTGGGATGAAGAATAAACCGCTGGGCATCGCGTCCGGCAACGGTCAACTTTTCCGCCGATTCGAGGGCTTGGTCAACATCGGCGTCGTCGGGCTGGCCGCCTTCGACTTGTCCCATCCATCCCGCCACGTTGCCACGCAAATCGCCACCGGCGGTGATAACGGTGATCTCGGCGGAGGATTCTTCGGGGCCAGCATTGAACGCCGCCATCCGCATCATGCTCATTCGCCCATCACGCCATCCTTCGGGACGATCGAAGTCGAGAGCCGGGTCCGATTTGGGGGCGTCATCGCTGGCGGACTCTATCGGAAATGCCTTTTCTTTTGCCGCCGGCATGGATGCGCCACTGGCTTTGGCTTGTTCAATTGCTTCCTGTGCATCGCGTGGCAAACCAGCGTGCGGATCAGCCGCCGCATCCGCGGTTCCACCCCCATTGGGGCCGCCAGCCATTGATGCAAATGGAGCTCCGCCTGCCATCATTGGCGGCCCGGAGTCCGAGGCTTTTCCAGTGACATCGACCCATATGGCAGGAACGTCGGCGAACTCATCCAATTCCGAACCTGACCAAGTCATGGTTTCTGCTGAGGCCCATTCTTTTTGGCTTTCGGCGAGCCCGACTTGCTTTCGCCATCGGTTGACATTCATGACAACCAGTTCCGACCAGTCGTCCATTCGTGTGAGCTGCGAAACGCTTAGGTCGAGTTGCTGAACAGGCGTGTTGATGTCGAAGGAGGCGAAACGCATCGTTCGGGCGGCACCCTTTCGCCAGTCCGAAGGGACAGAATCCAAATTGGGTTTGCCGTCTTCGAACTCGATGTTTTCGACGAATTCACGGAAGGTGTCGTCGATCGAGTCGACGGCCGATTCACGGCCCATGATTTTGAAGAACCACGCTTGGTCCTTTTGCGGCAAAATTGCAGCGATCATGCGAGTGTCTTCGGCAGCCAAAACCGCAGGCATCTTCGTTGGCACCTGGTACGTGATGATCGGCGCTTCTTGCGAGCAACCGGCCAGGACGCTCAGCAATCCGACGCACCAGAGGCTGGCGAGGATCGGGACGCATGACGTCCAGCGGGAATCAGGCATGCGACAAATGGGGGACGGCATAGGTGGGACGACGAAGAGAGTGGGGAGGCGGGGAGCAGCCGTGAAAGGACGCTGTGAAACTGCCAGAAGCGGGCCGTTTCAACAGGAACGCAATTTCAAATCCGGCATCCATCATGGTGACCGATTTTCACGCAAATCCAAGATCAGATTAGCTGCTATCAGTATTCAAACGCGGCTGCGACCCGAATTGTTCTCACCGCGAAGTCGATGGGCCGCTCGGGGGAGGCGATTTCGACCGACGGAAGCGACAAAGCGTCGCGGGCGGGGGATGGATACCGTTTTGTGGCGGTTTCGAGTGGGTAGCTGGAAATCTGTGGAGTCCCGCTGCGGGAACGTGCGGCAGGTCAGCGAATATCGCCTGATTTGCAAGCCATTCAGGGCGTTTTCATTCCGCCGCGACCCGGACGACGACGCCTTTGAAAGCCGGTGTCTTGCTCTGTGGGTCGGCATAGCGGGCGACCAAGACGTTCGACTCGGGGTAGTACATCAAAGCGTTTCCCGGACGGATTTTCTCATAACCTCTCGCCAGAATTCCGGGCATCGATCCGATTTCATTTTTCACCGTCACACGTTGATCGTGAGTCAGTCCGAGTCGTTGCAGGTCATCAGGATTCATCAGGATGATGTCCCGGCGATCTTGGTTCCGGTACAGGTCTTCTTCTTCATAAACGACCGTGTTGAATTGGCCCTCGCTGCGAACCGTCATCAATCGCAGTTCGTTTTCGCCGGTGCCTTTCAAATCTGGAATCGAATGGCAATGCAAAACCGCTCGCCCGTCCTCGGTACCGAATTGAGGTTCGTAGAACGTACGCCCATCGATCTGGAACTCTTCTTTGGTTTTGTCGATCGAGCTGATCTTTCCGTAGCCAGGCACAACCCGCCCGATCCAATCTCGGATCGTGGATGTGTGATGCATTGGTTTCCAGTCGATGCCTTTTGCATCGGGAAGCAAACGTTCGCCCAGTGTCGCGATGATTTCGACTTCGCTGCGAGGTCCCGGCAATCGTCGAGGACCACCGTCGCTCAACCTGACAAAGTTGAACATGGATTCTTGCGTCGTGGGTTCGGGTTCTTCATCCCGAGCGAGGACGGGCAAGATGATCGTTTCCTTGGCGAGCCCGTGAGCATGTCCCGTGTTCATCGTGGTGTTCATCATCACGTTGAGATCGAGATTTGAAAGAGCTTCGCCGGCGAAGGTTGCATCCGGGTTGGACCCAAACAGATTGCCGCCCAAGCAGAACCCGGCTTTGATCTTTCCCGACGCGGCGTCTTCCATGCAGGCAAGTGTGTCCAGACCTTCGGTCGTTGGAAGCTCGACACCGAACTGTTCTTGCAACGCGTCAAAGATTTGTTGTTTCAATTTGGGTGTGACGCCGACGCTGCCGATGCCTTGCACGTTGCTGTGACCGCGAATTGGCATCAGCCCGCTGCCCGGACGTCCAACCATGCCGCGACACATGGCGAGGTTCGCGATCGCCTGAACGTTCTCGACACCGTGAGCGTGGTGAGTGATTCCCATTGTCCAAGAAAACACGGCTCGTTCGCTCTTGGCATATAAAGCCGCGATGGATTCCATTTCGGAGCGGTCGATGCCGGATTTACGTTCGAGTTCTTCCCACTCAAACGCGTCCAATGCGGCGAGGTAGTCTTCGTGACCGTTGCAATGTTGCTGCAAAAACGGCAGGTCGATTTGGTTGGTCTCGTGCAGCGATTTCGCGATGCCCCATAGCAACGCCAGGTCGCCACCAATATGCGGCTTGATGTAATGCGTCGCGACCTTGGTGCCTTTAAGCAGCGAGATCGGATCGCTTGGAATTCGGAACGTTACCAATCCCGTTTCTTCCACCGGGTTGATCACGATGACCTTTCCACCGCGGCGGCGGACGTGCATCAGGCTGGTCATCAATCGCGGGTGATTGCTGGCGGGGTTACCACCAATCAAAAAGACACAGTCGGATTTTTCGAGGTCCTCAAGCTGGATCGTTGCGGTGCCACTTCCAACACTGCTTTGCAGCCCAACCCCGCTGGCTTGGTGGCAATAGAAACTGCAATTGTTGACATTGTTGGTGCCGTACACGCGAGCGAGCAGTTGCAACAAGAAGCCCGCTTCGTTGCTGCTACGGCCGCTGAAGTACCAAAACGTTTCTTCAGGTGACAACGAGGCGAGTTTGCCGGCGATGGTGTCGAAGGCCTCTTCCCAGGTGATCGTTTCGTAGTGCGAGTCACCTTGTCGGTAGCGAACCGGGTGGATCAGTCGGCCCAGATGCTCCAGTTCGCGGGGAGTCATCGCCGCGAGTTGTTCAATGGAAGTCTTCTTCCAAAACGGCGGTTCGATCCCGGGCTGCATGTCCGCGACCATGGCCTGCAAGCTTTTCTTGCAGACTTCGGGGAATGAGCCGGTTTCGTTGACCATGCCGCCTTTTTGGCCACCCATGCCGACCGCGCAGGTCTTGCAAGAGTTTCGAGTCCGCATGGCTTTGTAGAGCTTCCAAACACTGCCGGTCTCACGCCCTTTTTTGAACGTGTACCAAATTGCTCGAAAGCCACCGCCACTGCCAACTTTCATCGAATCATCTTTCAAGACCGAGGGAGAAGCAAGGAATCACGCCGAGTCGGGCAAGTACCATTCATCCAGCAAGGATTGCAGGGTTTCGACCTTCTCGGGCTGTTGACCCGCCAGGTTCTGATTCTCGTGCGGATCCTTCACGATATTGTAAAGCTCCGGCGATTCCCCTGACATGCGTTTTGATGGATCGATCAACTTGTAATCGCCTTGGATGACCCAGCGGTACTGCAAACTGGGCGACGGATCGTCCATATGTTGAATGTCGTGTTCGAAAATCTCTCCATAGATTGCGTCCCGCAGTTCCACTTCGTCGGAATCCAAGACGTCAATTCCTGGCAACCCTTCGGGGACTTCGAACCCGAGAAGCTTTTGCGTGGTCGGAACAACATCGATGGTGGATGCCAAAGTCGTCGTGTCCATTCGCGGTTCGATCACATCGGGCAAACGGTACATGATCGGGGTGCGGGTGCCGCCTTCGTTGGGACTGCGTTTGCTGCGAGGTGCGTATCGACTGGCGTCGGTTTGGTTGATCCATCCGTTGTCGGTGACGTAAACGACGAGCGTATTTTCGGTGAGCGAATGTTTGTCGAGCAGACCTAGCAGTTCGCCGCAGGTTTCATCGAACCACTCGCACATCGCCCAGTACTTGGCCATCGGCAAGGAGTCGGTCGTTTCTCGATATTTTGCAAGCAAACGTTCTGGTGGATTGTGCGGCGTGTGTGGCAAGAACGGTGCGTACCACAAATAGAACGGTTGTTTCTTGGCTTGGGTGTCAGCCAAGAAGTCATCGATGACTTGCATGCCTTCTCGACCGATCTTCAATCCGTCATCGCCGTGGCGACCGTCGCGGGTGAAGTCAGCATGGGTCATCGCATCGGTGAAGCCAGCACGCGATGGTTTGCCTTCCCACCATTTGCCTGTTTGCAAACTGCGATAGCCGTGGGGAGCGAGCAGTTCGGGATGGCAATCCAATTTGTCCACATGCTGCAGGTAGTCCATTCGGTTTTGGACGTACGCGGGTTGATTGTGCGGTGGCCGACGCTCGCCGTTTTGCATGCCCGACCACGGAGGATCGTTTCCGACAATTCCATGTTGGTGGGGATAGAGTCCACTGATGATCGTGGCAAGCGATGGGCGGCATAGGCTGACCGGCGAATAGCCGCGGGTGAACGTCAGGCTTTCTTTTGCCAGTCGATCCAAGTTGGGCGTCTGGATGTGGGGATGCCCCATGAAGGAGTAATCCGTCCACGCCTGATCATCACTGAGAATGACAACAACGTTGAGCTGATCATCTTGGGCGAATACTGGCTCGCTAAACGACAGGGCGAGACAGAGTGCTGGCAACGCCAGCAGCAATCGGTGGGGAGCGTTCATGATTGGTAGGACATGATGGAGGTGGGAAGTCACTTTTCCGAGAAGTATTCTTTCGGAAACGCGGCCTGGGGAGATTGGTTCTTGTCGCGAAGTGGAAACCGTGGGCCATGATCTTCCAGCAATGGCATCTCCATGCCGGTGCTGTTTTTCAGTAGCTGCCACAGTTGCTGGTTCAACGATTCAATGCGATCAGCATACCTGGAATCATGGATTAGGTTTTGCATTTCGCCCGGGTCTGATTCGAGGTCGTAAAGCTCATCTCGATCCCACAATCCGTGGCATCGGATGTACTTGAAGCGACCGCCAATGATGGCATGCAGCGTCGGTGTGTGGGGGTAGTTCCGTTCCCAGTAGTATTCGTAAAGCAACGTGCGATCATTCAGGGACGAGGCGTCCGATGCACAAAGAGCTTTCCAAACACTCTGCCCGTTCATGTTCTTCGGAGCGGAGGCGTTGGCGGCTTCCAGTAGCGTGGGGGCGATGTCGATGTTGCCGACCAGACCATCGAACGGAACGCCCGCTGGAATTTTGCCCGGCGCGACGACCAGCAAGGGTACTTTGGCACTGGCTTCGTAAGCGGTGCGTTTGTCGATCAGCCCGTGGTCGCCAAATTGAAAACCATTGTCGCCCATGTAGACGACGATCGTGTTCTGATCGAGATCTTGCTGCTTCAAAAATTCGCGGAGCTGACCGACGGATTCATCCACCGCCAACAATGATTCGCAATAGCGTCGGTAGTAAACCTCGGGACTGAAGCCGGGCAGGTTGTAACCAAAATCAACTCCGTGGCGACTGTTGCGTTGGTTGCGGACCCACATGGGTTTGTTGCCAGCTTCCATCGCTTCGGTAGTCGGGATTTCGATCGGCAACGGTTCGTTGTCGTATCGGCCGCGATGCCGATCGGCGGGG
>NZ_DDGH01000031.1:26244-67317 GCF_002337565.1 Rhodopirellula sp. UBA1907
TCGGCGGGGACGAAATCCGCATGCACCGCTTTGTGGCTGACATACAAAAAGAACGGTTTGTCAGCATCACGACTCTTCAACCAATCGAGCGAATATTCGGTCAATTCATCCGTGATGTAGCCGCGTTGTGGAACGCGTTTTCCATTGACGTTGAAACCATCGTATGTGGTTTGTGGGACTTCGCGAGTCGTCCCGTGACCATCGGGCCAATACGTTCCTTGTCCACGGAACGAGACCCAGTGGTCAAAGCCACGTTGTGGGTCGTCGATGTCGCCACCCATGTGCCATTTGCCGATGAACGCGGTTTGGTAACCGGCGTCTTGCAATGACTCGGGGAAGAAAACCAAGTTTGGGTCCACGGCATGATAGTTGTCGACCACGCGATGATTGTGGGCATACTGCCCGGTCAAAATTGATGCGCGACTGGGGGAACACAGCGACGTCGTCACATAGGCTCGGCGGAGCATTGCGCCGTCGCGAGCCATCGTGTCGAGATGAGGCGTTTCCAAAAACGGATGCCCCGCGACGCCAAGACAATCAAATCGATGGTCATCACAAAGGATGAACAGGATGTTGGGCGGAGAATCGTTCGCCGTTGTGTGGGTTGGGACGACCCAGGCGGCGACCAGTAGCGAAAAGAGCCCAACCACGAAACGGATTCGCGATTGGGCTTCGTTGACATCAATTTGCATTGGGTTCAGGAGTCGATTTCGACGCGTTCACCGTGTTCATCACGGCAATCCACTTCCAGGTGTTCCGGGAACAATCCTTCGCTGCCGAGAATTTGAACGGTCATGTTACCGCATTCTTCCATCTCGCTGACTGTTCGGCGTTTCTTGTTGTTCAAGAATGCAGAAACCTCATCGTTGACGCGGACGGTGACTCGAACGATGTGTTTGTTCTTCACCGCCAACGCCAGCATGCGGACGACTTCGATCGACATGCTTTCGGGCGTCTTGACCAGTCCCCGGCCTTCGCAGCATGGGCAGTCCTTGTAGATGCTGCGTTTCAGGCTGGGGCGAATCCGCTGGCGAGTCATTTCGATCAAGCCAAACGGGCTGGTTCGAAGGATCTTTGTGCGGGCACGGTCGTTTGCCATCGCGTCGCGAAGAACGCGTTCGACTTTGCGACGATAGCTTTCTTTTCGCATGTCGATGAAGTCATTGACGATCACGCCGCCCAAGTCACGCAAGCGAAGCTGACGTGCGATTTCCTTGGCCGCAGCAATGTTCAGACGGAACGCGTTTTCTTCCGCCGATGCGTTGCCGCGGAAGTTGCCGCTGTTGACGTCGATGGCCACCAAGGCTTCCGTCGGGTCGATCACGATGGATCCGCCGTCGGGCAACGCAACTTGGCGTTGGTTGATCTTCACGATCTCCTCTTCCAAATTGTATTTGTGGAATAGAGGTCCGGGCCCGTCGTAGTATTTCAAACGATCGACGACGCGAGGCATGACCATCTTCAAGAAGTCACGAGCCTTTTCGTAGGACTCTTTCTGGTCGATCAAAATGTGATCGATGTCATCGCTGTAGATATCGCGAATGGTGCGAATGATCAGGTCGCTTTCTTCGTAGATCTCGCCAGGTTCAGTCGTGTTTTCGACGCGGCGAACAATCGCTTTCCACAATCGCAACAAGTAGTCCATGTCGCGTTGCAGTTCGTCTTCGCTGCGGCCGGCACCGGCGGTGCGGACGATGAAGCCGAGACCCTTGGGTGGGCTGAGCGACAGCAAGCACTTTTTCAGACGCTTGCGATCGTCTTCGTCTTCGATCTTGCGGCTGACGCCAACGCGTGACAGCGCGGGCATGAGAACGAGGTAACGACCGGGGATCGAGATGTAGGTGCTTAGCGTGGGGCCTTTGTTGCCAATGCCTTCCTTGATGACCTGCACCAAGACTTCGTCACCGCGTTTGAAGATCTCTTGGATCGGTGGTTTGTTGCGAGGGCGTCCGCCTTTGAACACACGCGTGCTGCCGCGACCTGATTCGCGATTTCGTTGAGCAGCCGCTTCGGCCATCTCGTCCGATTCCCGCATGATTTCTTCGGGATCGTAACCGCCTTGGCGGAAGTATTGCGGCTCGATGTCGCTGATGTGCAAGAAGCCGTTGCGGCCCACGCCAAAGTCGACAAACGCCGCTTGGATGCTGGGTTCGAGATTGACAATCTTGCCGCGATAAATGTTGCCGGAGTAATTCTCAACGCTCTTCCGTTCGACGTATAGCTCTTCGAGTCGATTGTTCTCGACCACAGCGATACGGCTTTCTTCGGGCTGAAGCACGTTGATCAGCATTTCACGTTTCATCTAAGTCACCTTTTCTTCGGTGTGAAATCGGCTTGATGTGATTGCCAACAAGGACATTCAAATGGACGCCGACGTTACGAAAGTATATGGGTGCTCCTGAATCAGGAGCGTTTAATTCGGGTTCGGCCCTTTGAGTTCAACGCCGGTGCGAACAATCGTCGCGCCGCGTTCGGGCCAGTCGCTCAGGTCCAATAGATCGAGCAAGTCCTGTATCTTCAGGGACGCTCCATCGGCTAAGACCATGCGGGCGAAAAGTTGGTTGTCTTGCAGTTCAATCGTGGGCAAATGTTCTTTCACGATTGCGGTGACCGTCTTGCCTTTGCGTTCGACGGAGACCGATTCTTTTTGTTTCAGAGCTTCGATGTTTTGATTGACTTGTTCGCGTTTGGATTCGTCCCAGTCATCAGGGAACGACACGGTGTATTCGGTTGCCTTGATGCGAGCTTTCTTCACGCCTTCCGGGATCTTTTCGACCGAATGAATCGTGAGGCCGGGTTGCTCGTCGCCTCTTAGACGCTGCAGCAATTCGTCGGCTTCGAGGTCTTCGCACAAATCGATCTCGGCCACTTCGTCGAGGCTTTCAATCCCAAGTGGCAACGCCGAGGGGAATGCGATTCGAGGCGTCGGGTGAAAGCCTTCGGTCATCGACAAGGGCAGGGCGACTCGGCGTGCAACACGTTCGAACAACAGGGCCAAGTCGCGGTGGCTGATCCAACGGAGCAAACCGGTCTTCGCGAAACGAACGCGATAGCGAACCCGCAGTTGATCGGCGGGGTGCAGATTGGGTGATTGCCGAGAAGGCCGCGTTCTCATTGCATCACCAATTCAGGAGCCAAGTCGGACAGGCGATCCAGCAAATACAGGTCGACGTCGCGAGCGGCTTCTAGTTTCATCACGCGTTCGGCGATCGCTTTGCATTGATCGATTGAAACGTTGCGGATGACTTTTTTCACTCGAGGCAGCGCCGACGGCGGCACGCTGAGATTGCGAACGCCCATGCCGAGCAATAACAGAGCACGACCGGGGTTACTGCTCATCTCACCGCAGACACTCACGGGCGTTTGGCTCTTTGCCGCCACATCGATGCTGTGCTGAATCAGTCGCAGCACCGCGGGGTCGCTCGATTGGTAGAGGTCCGCCACGTATTCGTTACTTCGGTCGACAGCCAATGTGTATTGGGCCAAATCGTTGGTGCCGATGCTGAAGAAATCGACTTCGCTGGCGAAGTGTTCCAGCATCATCACCGCGGCGGGAACTTCGACCATCATTCCAACGGGCAGATCGCTGCGATACGGCAGGCCAGATTCCTGCAGGTCCTCAGCGACAACATTCAGCAGCATGCGTGCCTGTCGAAGTTCGTTGATGGTTGTGATCAACGGGAACATCACGCGAACGTCACCGTGCACGGCAGCTCGTAGAACAGCACGAAGCTGTGGCCGGAACACGTCGAGGTTGCGAAGGGACAAGCGGATGCTTCGCAGTCCCAAGAACGGATTGTTTTCGCGATGAGCCATGTTGCCACGGCCCATTTTGTCCGCACCCAGGTCGAGCGTCCGGATGACGACCGGGCGACCGTCCATCTTTTGAACGACTTCGGAGTATGCCTGGTAATGGTCTTCCTCCGACGGTTCGTCATCGGAAGACAAGTACAAGAATTCAGTTCGATAAAGACCGATCCCATCCGCACCGCGATCGAGGCAGGCCGCGGTCTCGTGGGGGAATTCGATATTCGCGTTGAGTTGAATGCGAACGCCGTCCGTCGTTTCCGCCGGAAGTTGACTGAGTTCCGCGAGCCGCACGGCCAGAGAACGTCGATACTCCGCTCTTTCACGGTAGTTTTCCAGGACGTCGTCGTCTGGATCGACAATCAACTTGCCGCGGTCACCGTCGACGATCACGCAGTTGGAGCCGGCGATCTGATGCAGGAAATCACCAATGCCGACCACGGCTGGGATTTCGAGGCCTTTTGCCACGATCGCGGTGTGGCCACCGGGTCCGCCAGTTTCGGTGCAGAAGCCTTTGACAAATCGCCGGTCGAGATTGGCTGTTTCGCTGGGCGTCAGCATGTGCGAAAGCACGATGACTGGTTCGCTGAGGTCCGACAGGGGTTGGCGAGTGACAGCGCCGAGTTGCATCAGCAATTGTCGCTCGATGTCCAGCACGTCTTGAGCTCGATCGGCCAGCAACGGGTTGTCGAGTCGTCGAAGAGCCGAGGCGTAATTGTGGAGCACTCCGCTAACCGCGAACGCGGCTGATTGGCGATCTTCACCGATCCGGCGCTGCAATTCCGAGTGCAGCCGCGGGTCGTGCAGCATCTGCAATTGGGCCGCGAAGATGTCACCGGTGGAACGACCAGCGGTGGCGGTGGTCTCCAGCCGGCTGTGTTCCAAGTGGGCGCTGACCAAGTCGACCGCAGTATGCAGACGCGCGAACTCATCCTCGACGTCAGACGCCGGGACGATGCAACGCGGGATGCGGTATCCGTCAGCGTCCAGCACGAGAGCTGGGCCGATGGCGACACCCGGTGACACGGGAATGCCTTGCAATTCAAGCATCATGCTTCGATGCCGAATGACTCGATCCGATTGGTTTCTTCTTGTGCGTTCAGCGGTCAGGAATGTGCCAGGCACAAACCAAGTTTTCCAACCAACTGATCTTCGCTCGCCGTGTGGCGGTTTCTTTGCCACCCACATGAAATGTCAGATCGTATGAATGGTCAGGCCGTGTGAATTCCGGGCAGTGGACATCGCTGGGTAGCGATCGATTCCGCAACGCCAAATTCATGCAGCCCGCCGTTTCAAAACGATTGGGATGTGGCGACACCGAAAGCGATCAACGAAGTCGCCGGGTTCGGGCGAGTGGTGAGCGTTTTCGGTTTGTGGCTTCGTGACGAAGCTTCGGTGTTGGTTGTTTGAAAGGCTGTCTAAACGCGAACCGGCACCACCGGGCAATGGGAAACAAGGATCGGGAAAAACGACATTTGGATCTCTCTACGAGGGTGATTGGTCGGGAGAATCGCTGGTGCCGCCGGCCGAACAGGCAGGCGAACCAGAGTTCTCGTCAAGTTCGTGAAAACCGAGGTCAAACAAACGACCGACGGCTTCGAGGGCTTGTTCGGCGTCTTGTCCTTGAGCGGAAACCGTCAAGTCGGTTCCTTCGGTCGCACCGAGTGTCAACAGAGACAGGATGCTACGGCAGTCCACCTTTTCAGATCCCTTTTGCAGGAAGATCTGGCATTGGAATTCCGACGCACATCGAACCAGCAAATCGGCTGGCCGGGCGTGCAAACCTTGGCGATTGACGACACGAACAGAACGCTCGTGTATTGGGGCACTCATGCGATCACCGCGGTGCGGGTGACAGTGGAATCAACATTGCAAACGGCAGTTGGAAGCGCAGGACCGATGAAAAACGGTGTGGGCTCGGTACTGCCTGATTGTTTGTTCATGTTGAAGGATTGTTTCAGCAGGAAAGCGTTCAACCGGCGGCAAATTGGTTGTCGTCGGCTTCTTGCAGCAGTTGTTGGATGTCGTCGGCAGTCTTGCTCTGTTTGAGGAAGCGGCAGAACGATTCGTCACGCAGTTGGCGAGAAATGTTCTCGAGAGCACGCAGGTGATCGCCGGGGCGTTCGGGCGGGCTGATCAAGAGGAAGAAAAGTTGAACACGTTCACCGTCGAGCGAGTCGAAATCGACTCCTTGCTCGCTGACACCCACGGTGCCAACCAGTTGCTGAACGCTGGGGTGTTTGGTGTGAGGGACGGCGACGCCACGGCCGATGCCGGTGCTGCCGAGTTCTTCCCGCTTCATGATCGCAGCGACGATATCGTCACGCTGGTCAGCGGAAATTTCGCCAGCATCAAGAAGCGACTGGACCAGTTCGTCGATCACCGCTTCTTTGGTTGTGGCGGTCAATTCGGCGCGGATTGCGCCGGTTTTTACAAAGTCGGAGAACTTCATGGAACAAATTGTCTGAAATGCGAATGAATGGAAGCGTTTAGTTGAAATGCCGGCACGGATTCGCAACGAGGACGGGCCGAGGGCTCATTCGTCGTTGGTGTCGACGCTTTCGATGTGTTTGTGGGCGGTGGCGCGATGTTCTGTCTTTTTCTCTTTCAGCTTCCGCAACTGTTGTTCAGCTTTGGGGATGGCGGAGTCCAAAGCAGCGATGACCGTGGTCGCTTCGGCGTGCGCGATCAAATCATCAGAATGCTCGACGGAAATGCGAAATTCGACGTGAGGTTTGTCGAGATTTTCGAGGTCGATTGTGACGTCGATCGCATTCACTCGATCATAAAGACGTCGCAGTTTGAGGGCCTTTTCTTCGACCAATGCTTGGTCGCCGGGTTGCAATGCCCCGTGACGGGCGGAAACGTTCACCTGCATGCTCAACCTCTTGCTGTTTACTATTTGAGATTCGTGCGACCGAACCGGAAGGCCAATGTTAGCCGTGTCGGGCCCGTCGTCCACAAATCCAAGCGTAGCCGACTTTGTCGTACGCGAACAGCGATCCTTTTGGGCAATTTTTCACATTGCTTGCCGCTTTAGACGCTAGCCCCGTGACAAAACGCTGGTGAATGGATACGCTTCGCAGTTCGTCCATTGGTTTTTGATTGTCCACCCTCCAACCCCCACAGCTCTGATTTATGGCTCGAAAGGTCATCAGCCGTCAGGAAAAAGCTGCCGAAGCAGAAGCCGCTGAAAAGTTGGCCGCTGAGGCCAAGCGAAAAAAAGCGTCCAGCCGGAAAACCAAGAAGGCGGCCGCCGATGTTCGCTTGCGTCTTTATTGGGGTGTCTTTAGTCAAAACTTGAAACGGGTCGCCGTTTTCGAGTTTGACCAGAAAGACGAGGCGCTCAAGCGTTCGGAAGAACTGAGCAAGGGAGGCAAGGCGCCTCACTTCGTTCAGAAGGTCAAAGAAGAGATCAAGGTCGAGTAAGGCAGTGGCGTTTGAACGTGCCCGATTCTTTATCTGCAGCTGGCGCGTCACCTCTTCGTAGCTACCGCTTTCCCGCCGAATGGGAGCCTTGCGAAGCTGTTTGGCTGGCTTGGCCGCACAACCGAGAGACCTGGCCGGGCCATTTTGAGCCTGTGCCGGCCGCTTTTGCTCGGTTTGTCCGTGCGATCCACGCGTCCACTCCCGTGCGAATTCTGGCGACCGGTTTGGTCGCAGAGGATTGTCGCAGGCATCTGCAGGAAGTTGGCTTGGTTGAGAGCGGTTCACTGCGAATCGTTGATATCCCGACCAATGACTGTTGGATTCGCGACTACGGTCCGACGTTCGTTTTCGGCCCTGATTGTGAGAAAATTGCCGTCGATTGGCGTTTCAACGCTTGGGGTGGAAAGTACGAGCCCTTTGATTCGGATGCGGCCGCAGGTGCGGAAATCGCGAAAATCGCTGGTTTAAAGCGTTTGGACGGCGGTTTGACCATGGAAGGCGGGGCGTTGGAGACCGACGGGGCAGGGCGGCTACTCGTGAATCCGGGGTGTCTGCTCGATCCGGCTCGCAATCCTGGCGTTTCGAAAGAGCAGGTTTCGCAGCGACTGAATCAATGTCTCGGCGTGGAAGAAATTGTGTGGATCGACGGCGGTGCTCCCGCGGGTGATGACACCGACGGCCACATCGATCAAATCGCACGGTTTTTGGATCTCGAAAACGTTGTTTGTGCGGTTGCCAGTTCCGAAGACGACGAGAACTACCCGGGTTTAGAGGCGAATTACCGGAAGTTGCGTCTGTGGTCGCGGCAAACGGATCCGGTGGTGACGATTCATCGTTTGCCGACTCCGCCACCCAGGAAAGTGGATGGCGCCGCGGTGCCGCAGAGCTACTGCAATTTCTTGCGGTTGGGAATGGATCGGATGTTGGTGCCAACGTTTCGATCGCCGGATAGCGATCAGCACGCTTTGGCGTTGCTTCGCGAATTGTGCCCCGGCGTTGAGGTTGTCGGGGTGGATTGCTTCGACATCGCTTGGGGGCTGGGTGCGTTGCACTGTGCCAGTTGCCACGAGCCGGCTGTCGTGAGGTCGTCCGCGGCCGAGGGATCTGACGGCTGAGTTGGTGCAGTTCTCTGTTCGCCCGGTTCATTGAGCGAGAAAGCTGGGGGGCGAGAAATTGGTTGAGCGATCCGCAGGATGGACGGGTTGGCGATCGATGACGCTGCGGATGGCGGTTTTCAGTTCGCCGGGGCTGTGAATTCGGTTCGAAACCTTCGAAATCGGGCTGGGGACGTTGATTCACCCTTGGGCGAAAATCGTCCGAACGTTATACCTAGCGGCTTGACAATCCGACGGATCGTCCATTGATGCCGCGCACGCCGCGATGCCTCGCCGCCCCATTGCAAAATTGCTCGAGAAAATTCGGGTACCACAGGGACACTCTTGTAGAGAAAAGGGTGTCAGAGATGGGGAGCGGAGCCCGATCAATCGATGTCGGTCGGCCCACGAACCGGTTTCCTGCACGCAGGCAGAGTCCACGCCGCGATTGAAGCCAGTTCAGATCATTGCACACTTTTTGTCGACGCCTAGCTAACGCATCCCGAGCCATTTTTGATCGGCTCCATCGATTCGCTGGTTGGCGTCGCATTGGAAACCACATGCCAGACAATTGGAATATCCTCGCGAGTTTGTTGGGGACACCCAAGCCGCCGGATCGCCCCGCCGCCAAAGTCGAACCTGAAAAACCTGCTGCTGAACCTGAGCCCGTCGCGGAATCCTGCGAATCGAAAGACAAGGAATCTGACGCAGCGCCAGAGCAAAAAGAAACTTCGGAAACCGCACCCAAGAAAGCCTCTGCTTTCTCGAGCGACGACGAAGGCGCCGATGACGTGCTGCAGGCACTCGCCGCCGTCAAGCCACCGCCGAAGTTGCCAGGTTTTGGCGTTGCCGATGAGGACGACGACGCAGACGAAGCCCCATCCGGATTTGGTGTGGCCGAAAACAAAATTTCCAAGCGAGAATCGCAGCTGAAAACGGGTGGAGACGAATCTCCCGCTTCCAAACGCGATCGCAAGCACCGTGGCAGCCCTGATCTGGGCGAGCCTCCACGCAAGAAAAGTGGCGGTGGCGGGTTCGCTAGCGGTTTGCTCGGTAGCGACGACTCAGATGACGAAGACACTTCTGATGTAGAAGCCTTCGATGATGAGTCCGATCTGATCGCATCCGATACCGTTGAAATCGCCGGTTGGGATGCAGATTCGGTCGACGAAACTGATTCGGTTGGCGAAGACGACCAAGCTCCCGCCGCAAAGTCCGGTCGAGATCGGAACGCGGGCGGCCGAGGACGTGGCGGACGCGGGCGACGAGGTCGTGACGCCGATGATTCACAGGACGACTCCGGTGAATCGAAGCCTTCGGAAACATCGTCGTCTCGCGGAGGTCGTGGTGGCCGGCGCGGTCAACGACAGAAAATGTCCGAATCGGACGTCGTGGTGGAAGCTCGTTCAGAATCGCCACGCGGTGACCGCGAAGAATCTGATTCCGATTCGTCTGAAACTCGCGGGCGTCGTCGACGTCGAGGTGGACGACGTGGTGAACGATCGGATTCCGATCGCGGTGCAGAAGATCGCCCGAAAGCAGATCGAACCGATTCGGATCGGTCCGGTTCGGAACGGCCAAAGTCCAAACGTGGTGAGCGAAGTCGTTCCGGTGGGCGTGAAGAGATTCGCGCCAAAGCTTGGGACGATTCCGATCTGGAATCCAACGACGATTCCTTCGCGGCCGACTTGTTCGTCGATGATGGCTCGGTTGATGAGCCCGTTGCGGACCGAGACTCCAAGCGATCGCAAGAAGATTCAGATGATGGCGAACCCCGAGCGGGCCGTCGACGTTCGCGTCGCGGTGGTCGTCGACGCGGCGGACGCGGACGCGAAGAGCGTGATTCTTCCGAAGTGAAGGCTCGCAGTGGTCGCGGTTCGGAATCCGACAAAGATGACGACTCGTTTGATGACGAGTTGCCACGATTCGCATTTGCCGATGATGACGATTCGGTCGATACCGAACCCGAAGAAGCGTCCAGCGAAAAAGAGCCTCGATCTCGAGGTCGTTCGCGATCTCGCGGTGGCCGTAATCGTGATCGGGACAATGACCGGGAACGCTCGGGCGGTTCTTCGCGAGATGGCGGTTCAGATCGTTCGAGTGGTTCAGAGCGTTCCGGCGGCTCAGCCCGCGATGGCGAGCGATCTTCGTCACGTGGACGTCGCGGCGAACGCAAGGATTCTCGCAAGAAAGATCCAGATGTTCCGACTTGGGACGAAATCGTCAATCAGATTGTCGACAGCAATTTGAAGGGCCGTAAGACTCAGCCTCCACGCGGAGGTCGCGGTCAATCAGGCGGCGGAAATTCTCGCGGCCGTCGTCGTTGATGCTGATTGCGGCGTTGGTCGCCGCATTCATTGTCCCAACCGTAAAACCATCCAAAACAAACCAAGCAAATCAATCAAGGAATCACCATGTTTAAAAACTTCTGTCCTTCCGCGCTCGGCATCAACGGTCGTCAAAGTGAGTTGATCGAACTGGCCCTGACCTACGCCTTCCGTGGCATGGACGTCGACATGCACGACATGCTTCGTCGTTCGCAACGGACTTCGTTTGACGACGCCTCGAAGTATCTGAAGGCGTCGGAAATCAAGATCGGCTCGTTCCAATTGGCAATCGATCTGGACTCGGACGATGACACTTTCACCGCAGCCGTTGCTCAACTGCACCCGCTCGGCGAAATCGCTCAGCAATTGGGTGCCGAGCGTGCGTTGATTCGCGTTCCCGCGGCAACGAATCGTTTGCCGTTCAATGAGTTTTTCGACGTCCAACGCAACCGTTTGGGACAAATCGCTGACGTCTTGGGACAACGCGAAATCAAGCTCGGAATTGGCTTCCGTGCCGGTGCTGAGTTGTTGGAAGGCAAAGAGTTCACCTTCGTCAACAACGTCGAAACTTTCCGTGCGTTGGTCGACGCCGTGCCAAACGAAAACGTTGGCTATGTCATCGATACCTGGGATTGGGTTGTCGGCGACGGTGCGATGGATCAGCTCAGCGAAATTTCGGGCGAAAAGATCGTTGCTCTGCGTCTCGGTTCCGTTCCTGAAGAAGCTGACTTGGCAACTGTTAAGTCGACCGATCGTTTGCTTCCTGAACTGAATGGCATGACCTTGGATCACGTGAAGGTCGTCAGCCACCTGAACGAGACCAACTTCAGCGGCCCGATGAGCCCCACGGCTTCGACGTCACAGTACAAAGGGCAGACTCGCGAATTCTTGGTGCAGAAGTCCCAAGAAGCCATCGATGGAATCTGCAAGGAAGCCGGCATGACCGTGGCTCCATTGCCCATGGATTTGATCGAAGACATTCCTTACGAACCGACCCCTATGTAATCTGACTGGAGATTTTCCATCATGAGTCAATCCGAACCCGACTTACTGGGCCAGCTCGGAGGAATGGATGGCGTCCGTCGTGTTGTCGACGAGATGTACGTTCGGGTTCTGGCGGATCCAGAGTTGACTCACTTCTTTGATGGAGTGCCGATCGAAAAGCTGGCGCGGATGCAAACCGAGTTCATCGCTTCGATCACTTCCGGAGACATTCAGTACACCGGCGCGGACCTGACCAAGGTTCATGCCGGCCGTGGAATCACCGGAGTCCATTTCTCCAAATTCTGTGGCCACTTGACCGATGCGTTGGAAGCTAACAACGTGTCGTCACATGCCATCGATCAAGTGCTCGGCAAATTGGCGATGTACAGTGACAAAATCACTGGTTCGTCAAACGTCGACGGCTAATTTGTCGTCGCCAAGCTTGATGCATTCATCGTTTGCGATTGGTTGATCCTGGCCCGTGTTGGTTCCTGCCGCACGGGGCTCCGATCCTTGGCGTGAACATTCGACTGGGATCGTTCCTGTTACGCACATTCTTTGGTTTTGACTTTCATGACTGCCACCCGTCGTCGTCCCGTTGTTTTGATCGTTCGTGATGGTTGGGGCCAAAATCCTGATCCAAAATGGAACGAGTCCAATGCCGTTCATTTGGCCAGCACGCCAGTGGATGACAAGCTGACTCAAGAGTATCCCAGTGTGCTGATTCATACGTCTGGTGAAGACGTTGGATTGCCCGCCGGTGTGATGGGGAACAGCGAAGTTGGTCACCAAAACATTGGTGCCGGACGGATCGTTGACCAAGAGGTCATGCGAATCACTCGAGCGATTCGGGACGAGTCGTTCTTCAGTAACCCGGTCGTCACCGGTGCGATCGAGCACGTCAAGAAAAATGGCGGGCGGCTGCATTTGTTGGGACTGATGTCCGATGGCCGAGTGCACAGCGATTTGCAGCACGGGATCGCCGTGATTGATCTGGCGAAACGGAACGGTTTGACGGGCGACCAATTGGCGATTCACGCAATCACTGATGGCCGTGACACATCGCCTCGTGGCGGATTGAAGTTTGTTTCGCAATTGACGGGCCACTGCGAAGCTTCTGGTGTCGGCGTCGTTGCTTCCGTGATCGGGCGTTTTTACGCCATGGACCGTGACCTTCGTTGGGAACGAGTCGAGGCAGCGTACAAGTTGATGACTCAGGGCACGGGGCAAACCTTCCCGAGTGCCAGTGCCGCAATTGAAAGCTATTACACGAATCCAACGGAAAGCAGCCGTGATGGCGACGAGTTCATCACCGCTTCGTCCATCGTCGCAGAAGGCGGATCGCCCATCACGGTTCTGCCTGGCGATGCTGTGTTGTTCATGAACTACCGTGGCGACCGTACACGCGAAATCACCAAGGCATTCACGTTCGACGATGCGGCATGGAAGGACATCCCCGGCGGCGGATTCGATCGTGGTGAGAAGATTGACAATTTGTATTTCGCGACGATGACGGGATACGAAACCGGGTTGCCAGTCGAAGTGATCTTCGAGAAGCCAGCCAAGATGCCGAACATCCTTGGCGAGTACGTTGCTTCCAAGGGACTGCACCAATTCCGTTGTGCGGAAACCGAGAAGTACCCGCACGTGACGTTCTTCTTCAACGACTATCGCGACAATCCTTTTGATGAAGAAGAGTGGGGCATGGCTCCTTCGCCACGCGATGTTTCCACCTACGATCAGAAGCCTGAGATGTCTGCCGAAGACATCACCGAAAAGGTGCTCGAGCAAATCAAATCAGGCATGTGCGACATGATCATCGTTAACTATGCCAACGGTGACATGGTCGGGCACACCGGTGTCTTGAACGCAGCGATCAAAGCGGTTGAAAAAGTGGATGCTTGTGTTGGCCGGGTCGTTGATGCGACGTTGGCTGCGGGCGGATCATTGGTTGTGACTGCTGACCACGGCAACTGCGAGCAAATGATCGATCCGGAAACCGGCGGGCCTCACACGGCGCACACGACTTATCAAGTTCCTTTGATCGTGGTGGATCCCGAGTTCGTTGGCAAACCGCTTCGCGAAGGTGGTCGTTTGGCTGACATCGCACCAACCGTTTTGGCTCTGATGGGTTTGGAAGTGCCGCCTGAAATGACCGGGCGTCCACTCATGGAAACACAGACCGCCTGATGTCGGCTGCCCCGCGGGAAGGTTGGACCGTCGGGAATCGAGCCGTCGCGATCATCGCTGCCACGTTATTGTCGGTGGGTTTGATTGCGACGTTCTCACGCATTGTCGTGGACTATCAGACGCCAGGCCCTTTTGATCCTGAGAATCAAGGGCTGTGTGATTTTCACAACGGAATCTATTTTCCAACGCGAGCGGTTTTGGCGGGGGAAAGTCCGTATAGCGATGCTTACGCCGCGAAGTATCCGGTCGCGCGACAGATCCCATTCTTTTCGCCAGTGATTCTGTTGATGCACGCGCCGCTGGCGTTGCTGCCGCTGCATGTTGGCGAAGTGTTGAATGTGATTCTGCAGTTGTTTCTGCTGGCGGCGATAGCAATTTTGGTGGCTCGTGAAGCGGGGTACCCAAAGCGATATGATGCGGTGCTCTGCATTGCCATGGCGATGGTTTACAGCCGCGGTGGTCACATCACATTGTTCAACGGCTACTTCACTTTTCAGTTGGTGTTGGCAACGTTTTTGTCAGTCGTTTGGGCTGATCGCCGACCTGTTCGGGCGGCGTTTGCGTTGTTGGTGGTCTCGGCCAAGCCAACTTATATCTTGCCGCTTGGGTTCCTGATGCTTGCTCGCGGCAATTGGCGAGCATTGATCATCGGTGCTGTGTTCAGCATCGCTGGCGCCGCGTTGCCGCTGGCTTGGGTTGCTTACCACGAAGGTGACGGCGACATCGCAGCAGGTGTTTCGATCCTGCAGCAGCAGATTGTCGACACGCAGGAAGTTCACCGTTCGATGGACGACGAGTCTCCCGTGTATTCTTGGACACGGCTTGATCTGTTTGCGATCATCGCGAAATGGCGAGGGGAAGACCCGGGGGATCTGCCGCATATTCTGGCGATGGCGGCGCTGTTGATTGTCCCGATGTGGGTTCTGTTTGTGCGAGCCCGACGGGGCGAGGACGACGGGATTGCTGGCGTGACCGGTGGCGTTTTGCTGACCGCTTTGTTGGTCAGTTTGTACCATCAGTCGTACGACTCGCTGCTGATGATCGCTCCCGTTGCCGGGGCTTGGATGGCGAGGCTGGACGGTTGGGCGAGTGTCTCGCCTAAACTTCGTTGGGTTTTGTGCGCCTTGATGGCGTTTCCGGCACTCAATTATTTGTCGACGCGAACGTTCTTGTTGCGGTTCGAATTGACCGAGGTCATGGTGAGAATCTTCACCAGCCTCAATGGGGTTTGCTTGGCGATTTCGTTGGTGATCCTGTGTTGGATCGCGTTTCGAAAGCAAGCCGACGAAAAGAATCAGGTCAGCGGAAACGCCGAGTGAGCTAGATTGGGAAGGAACTTTGGGGGATCGCGTTCGTCCAAAGTTTGTTCATTGAACATCCCCCATTGTTGAGGTTCCCTCAAATGCTCGACCGATTTCTTCCGTGCGTTCACACGCGTTTTGCTCCGCTTGTTCTCGCCGCGGCTCTGGCTGCACTGTTTTCCGCGATGGACGCCCAAGAAGTAGTTGCACAGCAGCAGGTTGCCGCTGGTCCATCGGGTCCAATCAAGGATGTTTCTTTTCAGGCGTTGTGGTTGATCGAATCCGACGACGCGAACCGGATCGAATATGCGGGGCCCGCGCGCGAGGCATTGTCGACCGTTGGATTTGGCCGATTGGTTCCTGCGGGCAGCGCGATGGCATCCGTCACCGTTGGATTGGACGCTCGTGTGGACGGTGGCTCTCGCTACGGTCAATTGCAGTGCCAGGTCCGGTTTCTAAACACGACGGAGTCGGGTGAAGTTCAGGCTCAGGTTGAGTTCCGGACGCAGCCACAATCGGGCATGACCATCGCGACCACCGTCAGAGCCCCGGTTGGAAAGTGGTTCCTTGTCGGGGCTGCTGACTCACGAACGGGATTGCCCACTCACGCTGATGATGGCAAGCGAGCCGTGATGATCATGAAGGTGACCAAGGATGTGATCACCCTGGAGTGATCGCTGTCTTGGACCAAGGTGTTCGCTTGGTTGGCGATTGAACGCAAGGACGCTAAGTCGCGGAGACGCGTGGCGTTGTTTGGAACTCTTTGCGAACTCGCGGCTTGGCGTCGTTTCGTTAGTAATCTTGCCGCGTCTCGGTGAATCGTCGGCTTAGTCGCCGAGGTGGTGCTGGCGGATCCAGTTGGCCGCGTCGGTGAGGCTTTCTTCGAAGGGGCGGATTTTGTAGTCGAGTTCGCTTTGGGCTCGCGAGCTGTCGTAGTAGTGCTGTTGGCTCGACATGCCCACGGCGGCGCTGTTGAAGTCAACTTCGTGTGGCAGCAGTTTGCCGACCACGTCGCCGGCGACTCCTGCGATCCATCGCTGAGCCGGTCCGGCTCGCATGATGGGCTGGCGGGCTCCCATCGCCTCGGTCATCGCCTTCCAAAGTTCGAGATACCGCATGTTGTGACCGGCCAAAATGTATTGTCGGCCCGATGGGATTTCGTTGGCAAGCAGCTTTTCCGCGGCGCGGATGGTGGCGGCGGCCACGTCGCGGGAATCGCAGGTGCTGTTGCCGCCTGAAGGCGAAAGCGGACGCCAGGCTTTGCTGACTTCCAGCAACATTCGCCCGCTGCTGGGTTTCCAATCCCAGGGACCGAGCATGAACCCCGGGTGAACCAAGACGGCTTTCAGGCCATCTTGGACGCCCTGCAAAACGACTTCATTGCCGGCTCGTTTGCTGAGGACGTAGCTGCACGGGATTTGCCCGCCGGCGTGGTCCAGCGGGGTGTCTTCGTTCGCCACGCCGTTGCGGTCCGCGATACCGAGCGTGTTGACGGTGCCAACGTGAACGAGTTTGCAATCGTGATGCAGGCAGGCATCGACGATGGTTTGAGTGCCGTCACGGTTAACGGCCATGCTGTCGTCGAGGCGTTTCCAACCCAGGTGGATCATGCCGGCGGAGTGAATGACCGCATCGCAGTCAGCAACCGCATTTTCGATCGCGGTCTTGTCCTGCAGATCGCCGTGAGCGAACTGAGTGTGGATGCCATCGAAGACTTGCGAGTCGGGTTCGCCTCGTACCAGCGCGATCAAGTCGTGACCGGCGCCCGACAGTTGGCGAAGGATCGTGTTGCCTAGCAAGCCAGTGCCGCCAGTCACAAAGACTCGCATGGTTATTCCTTGGGGGCCAACGGAATACAGTGTGGCAGAGTTTTAGCGGAACGGCGCAAGCCGTCCGGTGCCGTGAAACCGGAGGGCTCGCGCCCTGCCGCTAAGATTCTTAAGACGTTTGGCCTTTGTAGTTCCGGTCGACGAACTTGGTGTCCACCGTGCCGTTCACAAAGGCTTCGTTCTGCAGGATCCAGTTGTGGAATCCAACGGTCGTGGTGATTCCTTCGACCTGCAGTTCCTTCAAAGCACGCAGCATCGTCGCGATGGCTTGTTCTCGCGTGGGACGATGGACGATCAGTTTGCCGATCATCGAATCGTAGTAGGGCGGAACCACGTAGCCGGACTTCACATGCGAATCGAATCGAACGCCCATGCCGCCGGGCACAAACATCGACTCAATTTTGCCGGGACAAGGTTGGAAGTTCTTCGTTGGATCTTCCGCGTTGAGACGGCACTCGATCGCGTGGCCCGTGCATGTCAGTTCTTCTTGACGGAAGGACAGCGGCAGTCCCGCGGCGACGCGAATTTGTTCTTGGATCAGGTCGACGCCGGCCACCATTTCGGAGACCGGGTGTTCGACTTGGATCCGCGCGTTGACTTCGATGAAGTAGAAGTTGTAGTCCTTGTCGACGATGAACTCGACCGTTCCCGCACCAGCGTAGTCCGCACCGGCGATCATTCGCACAGCGGCGTCGCAGATCGCTTCGCGGCGGTCTTGCGGCAGGTCGGGGCTGGGGGCTTCTTCGACGAGTTTTTGGTGTCGTCGTTGGACGCTGCAGTCACGTTCGAACAGGTGGCAGACGTTGCCGTGCGTGTCCGCGATGACTTGGACTTCAATGTGACGTGGCTGCTGGATGAATTTCTCCAGGTACACGCCGCCGTTGCCGAAGGCTGCGATGGCTTCGTTGCGAGCCGCTTCGAGTTGGCTCTTGAGGACATCTTCGGTCTCGGCGACCCGCATGCCTTTGCCGCCACCACCGGCGGTGGCTTTGATCAGCACGGGGAACCCGATTTCTTTGGCGGTGTCGATGGCTCGGTCGAAGTCCGCGATCAACCCGTCACTGCCGGGAACGACGGGGACGTTTTGAGCGATCGCCATGGAGCGAGCGGTGTTCTTGTCGCCCAGTTTGTCCATCGCGGTTGGCGAGGGACCGATGAATTCGAAGCCGCTGCTTCGGCATTGCTCGTTGAATTGAGCGTTTTCCGCCAGGAAGCCGTAGCCGGGGTGGATGGCATCGACGCCAGCGACTTCTGCCGTGGCGATGATGCGATCGATTTTCAAGTAGCTGTCCGCACTGCGATTTGTCCCGACGCAGTAGGCATGGTCCGCCAGCTTGACGTGCATGGAGTCTTTGTCGGCTTCGCTGTAGACGGCGACCGACTCAATGCCCATTTCACGGCATGCGCGAATCACACGCAGCGCAATCTCGCCTCGGTTGGCGATCAAAATACGTTCGAACATGGATCAGCCGTCCACCTGGACGCGGAACAAAGGTTTGCCGAAATCGACGGCTTGTTGATCGCCGACGAGCACTTCAACGATCTTTCCGCGGCATTCGGCGGGAATTTCGTTGAAGACCTTCATGGCTTCGACGATGCACACCACGGTGTCTTCGCCGACGACATCACCGACCTGAACAAACGGTGGGGATTCTGGGTTGGCCTTGGAATAGAACGTGCCCACCATCGGCGAGTTGATCGTGATGGTGCCGGCCGTGTCGGCTGGAGCATCGCCACCGGACGCAGCAGCAGGAGCGGCGGCGGGTGCAGCGGGAGCGGCCGCGACAGGGGCTGCCGCAACGGGAGCGGGAATCATGGCCGGAGCCGTGCCGCCACGCGTCAATTTGATGCGATCATCGCCTTGTTGCAGGTCCACTTCGTTCAGTTCGTGTTGCTCCATCAACTCGACGATCTGGCGAATCCGATCGATGTCAAACACATCCCCGCCGTCGGGTGTTTCCGATTTCATACGAAGTCCGATACCTGCAAAGTCCAATGTTTTTCGAATCCAGATCGGACCCGATCAACCTTTTCTGATTGAAGATTAAGTTCGCAACGTTTTACACAACAAGACGACAATCATCGAGACCCTTCGGAAGGGTGCTCAGTCGTTCAAATCCATCGGCGGTGACGAGGATGTCATCTTCGATGCGAATCCCGAATTCTCCCTCGAAATACACGCCAGGTTCCACGGTGAGAACCATCCCTTCGCGGAGTACGTCGGTCGACATCGGACCCATGCGTGGATCCTCGTGAATTTCCAAGCCAAAACTGTGTCCGAGGCCGTGTTTGAAGGCGTCGCCCAAGCCCGCTTTTTGAAGGACCTGGCGAGCTGCCCGGTCGACTTCAATGGCTTCCACGCCATCTCGAATGGCTGAAATCGCGGCTTCTTGGGATTCCAAAACCGCTTGGTAGGCGGCTTCAAATCGATCGGAAGTTGCTGAACGCACGTCAGCTTTGTGCAGCGTTCGAGTCAAATCGCTGCAATACCCGTCGACGCGAGCCCCCCAGTCGATGAGCAAGGTGCGGCAATCCGCCAAAGCGATGTCGTGCGGACGATAGTGGGGCAGGGCACCATTGGGTTCGGCGCCCGCGATCACATCAAAGGCAACGCCGGAGGCCCCCAGGCTTCGCATGGTCGCTTCCAATTCGTGAGCGATTTGCAGTTCGGTGGTTTGCGGAGTCAGTTTGTTGGTGACGCTGAGAAAACTTCGCTCAGCAATCGAAATGGCTCGCCGGATCGTCGCCAATTCGTCGGCGTCTTTGATGGAACGCAGCGTTTCGACCAACCCGGATGTTTGAGTCCATTCCACGGACTCGATTTGTTCTTTCCACTGGTGCAGCGTGGAAACTTGCACGTGATCGGCCTCGAAACCGATTGTTTTCAGCGACGAATCAGCCAAATACTCGGCCAGCAAGGCCACCAAAGTCTGGCTGGGTGGCCGAATGGCACTTTCCAGAGTCGGGCATTCATCGGCGATTTGCGTTTCGTAGCGGCGATCGGACAACAAGGTGGCTTTGCCGTCGGGACGGACCAGCAACCAGGTGCTGTCTCCGGTGAATCCGCTGAGATATCGCACGTTGACTTCGCTGCAGATCAGAATCGCATCCATCTGCTGGTCCGATTCGGCGATGGATTGCACAAGTCGTTCAATACGCTGAGTCATGAAGTCGATATCCAGTGGTGAAGTTGAGTTGGCGTTTCGCGGCGGATCATTTCATCTGGCCAGAAAAGCTCGTCGGTAGCCATTTGGCGGCCGGCATTGTGGGCCGAAATTCGGCACCTGTCACCCGTTGGGCATCGACTGATATCATGCCGGCGATGGAACGCGAGTCCCCGTGGCTCAATCCCCGATCTCTTCCTTGTTGAATCCACCCGCACATCCTGATGAAAACTGACGAACTGCGCGAAAAATACTTGGCGTTCTTTGAGACCAAAGGTTGCGTCCGCCAACCCAGCGACGTGCTCGTTCCGGCTTGGGATCCATCGGTTTTGTTCACTCCCGCGGGGATGAACCAGTTCAAAGACCACTTCCTGGGAAAGGTCAAGCTGGACTTTACTCGCGCGACCACCTGTCAGAAATGCTTGCGAACTGGTGACATCGACAACGTCGGCCGGACCGCGTTCCACCACACGTTCTTTGAAATGTTGGGCAATTTCTCGTTCGGTGATTACTTCAAAGAAGAAGCCATCCACTGGGCTTGGGAATTTTTGACCGACAAGAAGTGGCTGGGCATTCCCGGCGAGCGACTGACGGTCACCGTTTACAAAGACGACGACGAAGCGTTCGGCATTTGGCACGACAAGATCGGATTGCCAACCCAACGCATCACTCGCATGGACGAAGACGAAAATTTCTGGCCCGCTTCGGCACCCAGCGAAGGCCCGGACGGAGTCTGCGGACCCTGCAGCGAAATCTATTACCAACTGGAAGACGGCAGTGACGTCGAAATTTGGAACTTGGTGTTCACCCAGTTCAATCGCGTCGGCACGCCTCCGGACAACTTGCATCCACTGCCCAGCAAGAACATCGACACCGGCATGGGGCTGGAACGAACCGCCAGCGTTCTGCAGGGAGTGCCGACCAACTTCCACATCGACAGTCTGTTCCCGATCGTCGAAGCGGCGTCGGAAGTCTGCGGCGTGAAGTACGAATACGAGAGCGACAACGGCAGACGTTTGCGTCGAATCACCGACCATACACGAGCCAGCGTTTTCGCAGTTCATGAAAACGTGTATCCCGGTCCCAAAGACGCTCGCTCGGTCATCCGCCGCTTGATCCGTCGCGCGGTGTTGGACGGTTATCAAATGAATCTCCGCGAGCCCTTCTTGTACAAGTTGGTCGAAGCCGTTGCGGATGCATCCAAAGCCGCTTATCCAGAACTCGGGCAAACGACTCAGCGTGTCAGCGAAGCGATCGAATCGGAAGAGAAAGCGTTCTTCTCAACGATTGATGGCGGCATGAAACGTATCCATCGTTTGTTCGAAGAAATGAACGACGAAGCATCCGTGATGGTTCCCGGTGCCGAAGCCGCTGATTTGCTGACCACGTATGGCGTGCCGCCTGAGTTGGTTCAAACGTTGGCCGCCGAGCAGAACTTCACGTTCGATTGGTCCGGTTTTCGCGAAGCGATGGACAAACACGCTGACGAAAGCGATGGCGGGCAACGTGTGCTGTTCCAAACCGGACCGCTGGAAACTCTGAAAGAGGCTTTGCGAGAAACGCCTTTTGTCGGTTACGAACAGACGGAAGCTAGCGCGGTCGTTAAAGGCATCATCACCGGCGACGGCAAAGGCAAGGGCGATGATGGGCAACTGCTCAGTCATCTCGATCGTCCTGGTGACGCGGTCTTGCGATTGGTGCTCGATCACTCGCCGTTTTACGGTGAATCGGGCGGCCAAGTTGGCGACATCGGCGTGATCTCCAACGACAACTTTGAATTCGAAGTCATCGACACTCAGCGACACGCTTCGCTGATCGTCCACCACGGTCGCTTGACTCGTGGCAAGATCAACGAAGGCGAAACGTGCACGGCAAAAGTGGATGTCGAGAACCGTACGGCGCTCGCACGAGCCCACAGTGCGACTCACATTCTGCACCACGCTTTGCACACGCATGTTGGACGGCACGCCGAGCAGCAGGGCAGCAAGGTCGAACCGGATCGCTTGCGATTTGACTTCACCAATCCCAAGGCCATCGACGACGAGACGCTGGTCAAGATCGAACAAGACGTTCTGGGCATGGTCGGCAAAGGCGATGAAATTCGCTGGGACACCGTGTCGCTCGCCGATGCTCGCGAAGCCGGTGCGATGATGTTGTTTGGTGAAAAGTATCCCGACCCATGTCGCATGGTTTCGATGGGAACATTCAGTCGCGAATTGTGTGGCGGGACTCACCTGACCAACACGAAACAAGTCGGCTCGTTTGAGGTTGTCGTCGAAGAAAGCGTTTCCACGGGGACTCGCCGCATCGAAGCTTTGACGGGCGATCGAGCCAAGGAGCACCGCGAACAAACTCAAGCGTTGCTGAACGAGGTGGCTGGCAAACTGAATTGCGATCCTTCGGTGGCTGCTGCGGCCACGGTTGCGTTGATCGAAGAAGTTCGCCGGCTGAAGAAAGAACTGTCATCTGGCAAAGCCGCCGACTATCCCGCCGAGTTTGTCTTTGATGCCAAGGCAGTTAAGGCGGAAACGACTGACATCAGCGACTACAACGCGGTGCGTGCTGCGGTTCGTGGTTTGACTCGTCGTTTGAACGTCGCGATCACCGATGTCCTCGGCCGTTTGGATTCGTTGTTGGCGGATCGATCGAAATTGGTTGAGCAACTAAAACAGGTGACTGCGGGTGGCAAAATTTCGGCGGACGATTTGATCGCCGACGGGATCCAGGTCGGCGACACCTTGCTGGTCGTCGCTGAAACTCCAGGTGCCAATCCGAACATCATGCGTGGTTGGATCGATCAGATTCGTAAGAAGAGCGACACGCCGACAGCGGTGTTGTTGGCTTCGGCGATGAACGACAAAGTCATGTTGGTCGGTGGATTGAGCCGAGATTTGGTCGATCGCGGATTGAAAGCAGGTGACTGGGTGGGTGCGGCAGCCAAAGTGGTTGGCGGCAGCGGCGGTGGACGGCCGGACATGGCCCAAGCCGGTGGCAAAGACGCCAGCAAGTTACCGGAAGCTCTCCAGCAAGCTCGCGAAACGATGACCGAGAAGCTGGGCTAATCGCACGCCTCTTGCTTGCCTTTCATTTCCTGCCACGGCCACCGAAGATGGGATGCTTTGCTCCTCATGAATGAATCCAACGAGTTGACTCCCAATACGTTCTATATCGAGGTGACCGGTGCGGGACTTCCCGAAGTGGACGGGCTCTTTGTGCCCTCCACGGCGCCGCCAGCCGAGTCGGAATCCGGCACTGTTTCCAGCTTGGGATATTGGAATGGCAAGATGGCGTGGGACCGTGCCGATGGAAAATGTGCCCGAAGCCCTGCGTTGTCTTATTCCAACACGTATCGGTCCTGGAGGATTTGTCGGTTGGATGGGCATCTCGCGTACGACATCACTTGCGAAGATGAGTTGCCGCCGACGGACCGGCCTTGGCATGTCTATAAGAAAGGCGTGGCTCCCGCACCCAAGGTTGTGATCCATCACTGCGATCCACGATTGCCATGCCCCAAACCCAACGTGGTGTTTGTGCTCGGCGGTCCCGGTGCTGGCAAAGGAACGATGTGCGAGTTGGCCGAGTCTCAACTGGGCTGGGTCCATCTGTCGACCGGCGACTTATTGCGTGCCGAACGCGAAGCCAATGGACCGCATGCGGCGACCATTGAGGAGATCATCGCGGCGGGGAATTTGGTTCCCAGCACGATCGTGGTGAAGTTGCTTCGGGACGCGATGGAAAAGACGACGCGGCTGACCGGCAATCGCAATTTCTTGCTCGATGGGTTTCCACGATCCGAGTCCAACCTGGAAGCGTGGTACGAGGTGTTTGGCCGCGATTCAGAGTTACCCAAGATGTTGTTCTTTGAATGCCCGTACGACGTTCTTGAAAAACGCGTTTTGGCACGGGCCAAGTACACCGGCCGGCAGGACGACAACCTTGAAAGTCTGAAGTCGAGGTTCGACACCTTCAAATCAGAAACGTTGCCGACGGTCGAGTTTTTCAAACGTCAGAACCGATGTGTTGAGTTGGACACCAGCCGGAGTCGTCAGGCTGTTTACGAGCAAGTCTGCCAGCAACTGTCCGAGCACACCGATTGCACGCTAGCAAACCAACCGTTGTCCGAGCGAGCCGAGATGCTGCTTGGGTTGAGACCCTTCCCGAATTGAAGTGACCTCCAAACCCGTCACACGGCGGTCCCCGCCGTGAATTCACTCCCGATCAGTGGCAGCCCACCGAGCCGGCGAACCAAACATTCTTCAGCCCAATTCGATCAACCGGGAATGAAATCGCATTCTGGTGTCAGCGACTGAGCGAACAGCGTCAGCAGTTTCGCGATCGCTTCGATGTCACCGAGGCTGATCGTTTCCACCGCCGAGTGCATGTAGCGGTTGGGAATCGCGACCAGTCCCGTCGCGACGCCTGAACCGGAAACTTGCAGCACGTTGGAATCATTCGGTGCGGCTCGTCCGAGCGCGGCGGGCTGATACGCGATGTCGTTGTCATCCGCCAACTGCATCAATCGCTTGGCAACTTTGGCATTGATGTTAGGGCCACGGAAAATCACTGGACCGCCACCGATTTTGATGTCGCCTTGTTGCTGCTTGTCGATCGTCGGGCAATCCGATGCGTGCGTGACGTCGACTGCGATGGCCACATCTGGCTGAATGCGTCCCGCAGCGGTCTTGGCTCCGCGCAGTCCGATCTCTTCCTGCACGGTCGCGACGCTGTGCAGTTCGCACTGCAACGCTTGATCGGCGGTGGCACAACGGCGAGCCGTTTCGATCACCGTCCACATCCCGGTTTTGTTGTCCATACCAGGGCCGCTGACCAAGTCGCCCAGCAATTCTCGGTAGGCGAGGTTCAGCGTCACGCAGTCGCCGATGCGGACTTTTGATTTGGCTTCGTCACCATCTTTGGCTCCGATGTCCAGCCACATTTGTTCGAGCTTGACGACTTCGCCGCGTTCCTGCTGAGACAGAAGGTGAATCGGTTTGCGACTGATGACCGCGGAGACCGGACCGTCGTCGGTCCACACTGTCATGGATTGACCGATCAGTTGTTGTGGGTCCCAGCCGCCAATCGTTTGGGCGTACAAGAAACCTTGCTCGTCGATGTGTGAAATCAGCATGCCGATTTGGTCGCAGTGACCGGCCAGCATCAGTTTCGGGGCCCCGGCTTTGCCGACTCGCGCGGTAAGGTTGCCGTGCACATCGATCGAGACTTCATCGCTGTGCGGTTTCAGGTATTCGCCGATCAGTTTTTGGATCGGTTCTTCGTAACCGGAGGGGCTGGGCGTCAGAATCGATTGCTTGAAAAATTCGAGCGGTTGCATTTCAGTTGTCATCGAAGTTGCGAGGACGGAGTTGGCAGAACAAGGCTTTCTTCTGGTCAGGCAACGAGTAATCGAAGCCACATGATTTGAGGAAGTCTTCGGAGGAGCTGATCGCGAGGATCTCCATCACACCCAGCGTGCGGGCTCGTTCGATGCAGTGACCGACCAATTTGCGACCCAGCCCCAAACGTTGGGCTTCGGGGTGCACGGCCAAGCATTGCAGTTCGGCAAGCTTGGGGCTGTAGACCTCGATCGCCGCAAAGCCAATGCAGCGAGGCCCGACCATTGCCACGAACCCGTGGCGGGTCAATTCGATGATTTCAGCTTCGGTCCGCGATAGCAGCAGATGCTGCGAAACAAACGGACGCATCAAAGCGTGAATGGCTTCAGCGTCCAGCGGGGTGGATTGCCGCACGGTGACTTCGTCCATCGACAGCGATTGGCCGGGTGGCGAGACCGGGGGCGCGTTGACAATCGGGGCGGGATCGGGAGAAGGAATATCAGCCAAAGCGAGTGTCTTTCATAAACGAAGTTCCACCGGTTCAGATGCGATCAGCAGTCATCGAAAACAGAAGTTTAGCAAATGGTGGCAAACCTTCGCGGGGGCATGCCTGGATCGCGAGAATCTCGCGTGTGTGGGAGACACGAGCTACCCGCCTCGGGTGCAAGGCGGCTCAACCACGCCGTAGGTGTCCGCTGGCGATCAGGAAGACGGCAAGTCGCAGATTCTTAGCAACAGCATCACATGCTGGTCGTCTTGCATGTGATCGGCATCGCGAAGCATTTGCCTGGCCAAACCAAACGTGGGGTCGTTTTCATCCGGTTGGTGCATCGGAGCGATCAGCAATGTCAGATGCGGATTGGCGGCCCACGAAAGATTCATTTCCGGCAGTTCCCAAGTGGAACGCCCGGTCGCCAAACGCGTCGCCGCCTCGCTGCTGATGAAACGTTGCTGGACCGAACCATGTTGGATTTCAGGACGGATCTCCAATGTGACTTGTCCAGGTCCGGGACCCAGAGTGGGTGTCAGCGACAGCGACATTTGGGGCGAATCCAATGATCGGCCCGTGAGCTTGCCGTTCTCCTGAGCCAGTACCACATGGGAACCATCCAGGATCGCGGAGATTGGAAGCTCGTGCCGCTGCGATGGACGCAACGGAATGGTTTCGATACCCGATGGACTGCGGCCCATCACCCCGGCGGTTGAAAGCAGACGATTGATTGGATCATCCCCCGCGGCAACATTTTCTTCGACTGTTTCGGGTAACGCGTCCGGCGTAGCAATCAAGCCGATGCGAAATCCGTTGGCCAGCCAAGCTTCGCGGACCTTGGGCGGAAAAGCGGTTTCATCGACGTGTTGCCACAGCGATTCGTCTAGGTCTTGTGTGCTGACGTGGCGAAAGTCCGCCTGCAACGAAATCGTTTTTCGGCTCTTGTGGGTGAGCTTCGAAACTTGTGTGTGCTTTGAGTTCGAGTTTAGCTCACCGGAAGCCCCATCCGTCCAGACACCGTTTTGAAACAGCGAGCATCCTGATCCAAGCGTCACAATCGCCAGCGCGCAAGTTGCCCACCAACACCGCATCGGTGTCGAGAGAGTCATTCGTTCGTGGGAACGAAAATACACGCGGGAACGCCGTCCAACCAAATCGGAAAGAACCTTGGGATCATCTATCGAGCCGACACTACGAATCCGCGACAAACGATGTCAAGTCAACTCCGCCAAGGATTCACGACGCTTCAGTTTCACAGAATGCGACAGCGACCAAAAAAAACTTTAGCACGTCGGTCCCCGCCGTGAGTTCATGCTCGTCTCGGTGGAGGACCACCGAGCTGCAGGTTTGGGATCATGCGAGCAACGCGATGAAGTGGCGGCAGAAATCGGGCAGGTCGTCGGGGCGGCGACTGCTGACGTGGTGCCCGTCGACCACGACCGAAGCGTCTTCGAAGATCGCTCCAGCGTTGACGAGGTCATCCTTGATGCCGGGAGATCCGGTCACGCGAATGCCGCGGTAGACACCGGCCGAGATAGGGATCCAGCCACCGTGGCAAATCGCGGCGATCGGCTTTTTCGCGGCGTCAAAGTCTCGAACGAGCTGCAAAACCTTCGGGTCTCGCCTCAGTTTGTCGGGCATGAATCCGCCGGGAACCAGCAGCCCGTCAAAGGAATGAGCCTCACACGCGTCGATGGCGAGGTCGCTCACACAGGGATAGCCCAATTTGCCGTTGTATTTTTCGCCAGCTTTCGGGCCCGCGACAAAAAATTCTGCTCCGGCCTCGATCAGACGGAGTTTGGGGTACCAAAGCTCCAAGTCCTCGTAAATTTCGCCCACAAACGACAGAACTCGTTTGCCCACGAGTGTCTGAGGCGAAACCGAATCGATGGAAACGGCGGTCGCGGGATTGGAAGAGGAAGTTGGATCGGTCATGAATGGCACCGTGCGAGATTGGAATGGTCAGTTAGAATGGCTTAGCGCCGAGAAGTCGGCATCGATTCGTTCGGCACAATGGTACCCTCCCTCCCCTGGTGGATAGAAACTCGTGGAAGCACTGACGCGACCCAAAGACGATTTGTTCGACAATTCGACGATGACGTTCGGGGAGCATCTCGAAGAACTCCGTGGCTCTCTGGTCAAAGCAATCATTTGGTTGTTGATCGGATTGGCTGTCGGTTTGATGTTTGCCAACCGAGTCGTGCGATTCATCCAGGAACCGCTCAAACAAGCGATCATCGAGTACAACGCCGATCGCGATCTGAAAGAGATGGGGCTGCCTGACCGCAAGGAAGATCCGCAGGTCAGCCGTTTTTACGAATTTTTGACCGCCAATTCGCTGGTTGCTGACGTGGTGTACACGCTGCCATCGGCCAGCATTCCGTTGCTGACGGAAGATCCGGTGGTGGAGTCCAATACGGCAATTGAATCCGCTTTGGAAACCGAAACGGATGAGGAAGCCGGTCCCGATGACGAACCGGAAGATGGTGAAGCGGAGGCACTGGTCGTTCCGGCGAGAATCACGACAGCGGAATTGATGAAATCCATGGGGGCGATCCCCAACCCAGATGAATTGGTGCCGGCCATTCATCTTCGTCGCAGCGAACGCGGTTTGAGCTCGCTGAAGATCGAGGAGCCCTTCATGATTTGGGTGAAAGCCGGTTTGATCGTCGGTGCGGTGCTTGCCTCCCCGATGATCTTCTATCACCTGTGGTCGTTCGTTGCCGCGGGATTGCACAGCCATGAACGTCGCTACGTGTACGTGTACCTGCCGTTCAGCGTGGTGCTGTTTGTTTCAGGTGTCGTGCTCGCGTTCGGGTTGGTGCTGCACTACGTGCTGACGTTCTTGTTGCAATTCAATGGATCGATGGACGTCGCGGTGGAGCCTCGGCTGACGTACTACGTCAACTTTGTGTTGATGTTGCCATTGGGATTCGGCGTCGCGTTCCAGTTGCCATTGGTGATGCTGTTCCTGCAACGCATCGATTTGATTCAAACGCAGGACTACATCAACAGTTGGCGAGTTGCGGTGCTGGTGATCTTTGTCATTTCGATGATCGTCACGCCGGCCGACGTGACCAGCATGGTGGCGCTCGCGGTGCCACTGTTATTCCTGTATTTCCTTGGCATCGTCATGTGCGCGTACATGCCACGGGGCAGGGGACTGGGCAGCGAAGCTTACGACCCGGCTTGATATTCCCGGGCCTGGCTTGGGCCGTTGCTCAGTAACACAATCCCTACTGGATTTACGCTGTCGTCATCCCCGAATGACAAACAACGTAATTTCAACATGCGCAAGCAAGTGATCTCAAGGCGGAACTTGCTTGCATTTGGGTATGGTTCTGCTGCCGTGATTGGCAGAGCACAACTGAATTAGCGGGCTGTTTAGGACCCAAGCAAGTTGAAGTCGATTGTGTCGCCGCCCGCTGGCACGTCCGCGGTTAGTTCAGTGCGAGAATTGTATTTTTGAGGAATGTACATTTCGCCCGCTGGGGTGAGTTCGTCTGGGTTGGACTTGTCGAACTTGCCTTCAATCAACCGGGAGGCGCGGACCTCAACCGTCATCGGGCCGGTGAGGGTCTCTATTTCGTAATTGCCATTCTCGATTGCAGCACTGAAACTTCGCCTCTCTTCCGAGGCAGTGCGGAATTGAATTCGGCCGGTATCGATCGGCTTGCCCTCGAATGTCACAGTACCAGTCACCGGATACAACTCGAGACCGCTCGGCGCTGGGCAACCAGTTAGTATCAACGGCGTGATAAAGAGCCCGATAGAACAAACTGCATTCTTGTACATTGACGTGAATCTCAACAAAATTTGATGTGTACGGCGTGGGAAGGTTTCACGATTTGAGAACGAAGCTCCTGTTCGTCAGGTAGACGTATCTCAAACCGTTTGGCTGGAATGATTGGAGGCAGCTATGCGAGCCGTTTGGGCGTTAGCCCCGTTTTCGTGTAGAGACCGTGTCGAACGCTAGGCGGCTCACATATCTGAAGACTCCCTTATGCCCGCTTAAAACTCACCCAGGACGTGACCATCGGCACGGTTGCCTAAGTCTCTCCAGATCTGACGTTCGATCGAATCGGTAACAAACCGAACGGATCCATCACAGAAAGCCGTTAATACACCACCGGTGTGATGGCTGCGGGCGAAGTTCCATCGGCCCGTGAGACCGTCAGCGTTCCCGTTTTCGCAAGGTGATTTCGGGAAATTTGTGCTTTTGCAGGAATACACACGATCGGGAACGGATGTGTTTGGGGGCTCTGCTGAAGAGAAACCGAAGGATCCGTGAGGAGAACCACCCCAATAGCCTCCCATGCCTCCCCAACTTCCGCCGCTCGCGCCGCGAATGATCGTCTCGCTGGCGAGTAGGGTGTTAGACGTTCCATCGAGACAATCTCTGAACTTATAGGTCCTCGTCTCACCGAACATCCCTCCCGGATCCGTTTTTATGATGTTGATCTCATCCGGGGTGATCCCTCCTAGAAGATCTTGAGGCAAAGTGCCTCCACCAGCGGAAACACCGTAACTACCTTGGAAACCATTGTCGGACCCGCCGCCACCGAGAGCTGGGCCGGAGGGTTCGGACGGACACATGAACGTGGGGACGGCGACCCCTGCGAGTTCCAGGGGCATGCGATGAATCCATTCCGCTTCGTAGACACTGTAGATCGTGGCAGCGTTTCGATATTTTTCGGCGTATGCCTGTTGTTCAACAAAAGGGAGGATGTTTTGGTACCAGGAATCCCGTTTGTGGGTCACGGAAAGTCCAGTATTGAGGTGACCATAGGGAAAGCTTCGAAAGGCGTCGTGATAGTTGTGCATGGCAAGACCAAGCTGCTTCATGTTGTTGGAGCAACTCATGCGTCGTGCTGCTTCGCGAGCGGATTGCACGGCTGGCAGCAATAATCCCACCAATACGCCAATGATTGCGATTACCACGAGGAGTTCAACAAGCGTGAATGCTTTCCGATTCTTATTAACATCGCGACAGTAGTTGGGCATGAGAGTCCTTCAGTTGGTTTCATTGAATGAGTCAAGAATTTGCTGTGAACAGTCTTTGGAATCTGGCGTCTACAGGTTCGTGCCAATGCTTCAAGATCGAGCGAATCTCGACGGCCTGATTCTCATTTCATCCCCCTCGCAATTCGAAAGCCAAATCAACTTTGAACCGCGCGTCGTATTTGCCTTCACAGCTCAAGAATCGCGAGTAACGGGGGACAGAGTCCCGTTGCTGGGTCTATGGGAGTTGCGGTCCCCCGCAGACGAGAGCGATTTTTTTGAGGCTTGATACAAACGATCGAGCCGAGTTCGTTTGTTCAGAGAGGATGCCGTATCGAGAGTCGCGAACGTGCCTAGGAAACCAGCAGCACTTGCTTGTTGTCCGTGCATCCCGAATTTGACCGAGCTTCTTCAGGCTTCGGTTTGGGGACCAATGTCAGTAGATGCTTCCCGTCGACAGATGGCGAACGGTCTTGCTGCGAATTGTTTCCGGATAACAGGCCGTTATGGATCGCGAGAGTGGTTTGGGCGACTGTCCGGGGGGCTAGAGAGTCGGCGCTGACGGATGATTGGTCGGCGTGGGGTTCCCTTGGCGGTGAGTTCGCCGGTTTCGATGGACAATGGTTCGGGCAACTTGAGTTGCTTCACGTTGGTTCCTGGCGGAAGGCCCTCGGCCAAGCATGATTCAACTGGATCGCGGCCGGTCTGATCCTCGGCGGTTGCTTGTGACGGGTCGCGTGAAAGCAGCAGCCAGAGTTGGCCTTGGTGATGCAGCAGGACCGCTTGTTCGATTCCCTGCAACTGCAGCAGTTGCCGTTCGATGGTGGCGGGAAAGACTTTGAAGCCGTTGTCCAGCACGATCACATCGTCGGCTCGACCCAGGATCTGAAATTGGCCATCGTCATGAATCTCAACCAGGTCTCCGGTGTCGAGCCAACCGTCCGGTGACATCTTCTGCTGCGTCGCGGTTTGGTCATCGAGGTAGCCGAGCATCACGCCGGGGCCCCGGACGAAGAGGCGTTTGTCTTCGACTTTGGATTCCCAGCCCACGACCAAGGGACCGACTCGATTGGGAGTCGCATTGGCAGGCGACGCACTGCAGATGACTGGTGACGTTTCGGTGCAGCCGTATCCTTGAATGACGCCGATGTTGTTTCGCTGACATCGCTCGAATTGCTGGGAGGACATCGCGACGCCACCGCAACCGATTAGACGCAACGATTGCAGGTTGGTTTGACCGGATTCGATTCGGTTCAAAATGTCATCGATCAACACCGGCACGGCGTTGATCAATGTCGGCGAGAGGCGAACGGGCAGCGAACGCAATGTGGAACGGCCTCGACCGAGACTGTATCGGCAGCCTGACAACAACCACGTCCCCATGTCGCTGGTTCGCGCGTAGGCGTGAGCGATGGACAGCAACGACAGTCGCAGATCTGAAGCCTCTTGAGGGACCGCCAACAGTTTCGCTTTCGCGTTGGTGGTCAGGTTGTGCTGGGACAGCATCACTCCGCGAGGTTCGGAGGTCGTGCCGCTGGTCCACAGAACCAGCGACGGCGCGTGAAGGTCAACTTCGTGGGCCGATGCTTCCAGGTCCGAGATCGCGTTGGTCAGGTTGGTGGAGGAAACCGAGCGAGCGTGGGTTTCGTGTTCCCAGTGCAACGCTTTGGATCGATGGATCAGGGCATCTTGTTGCGTGGCAGGTAAGAATGCGTCGATGGGGATCTCCGTGACCCCGGCAGCGATGCAGGCCAAAGACAACACCACATCGTTGGGATGGTTGGTGCATCGATAGGTCAAACGTTTGGACGCGTCCGTCCATGGCAACCGCGTCTGCAGAATGTTCGCGGTCGCGTTGACCATGCGAGCCAGTTCTCCCCAGGTCCAAACGGAGTGGCCCGTGGAAGAATCAACCAACGCAACTTCGTCTGGCCGCTGTTTCGCGTGGCGAATCAAGGCCGACAGCAAGTGTGGCACATCAGCCGTTTGCATGATCAGCGTCCTGCAATCGAGTCAGCTCGTACAGGAAGATGGCTGATGCGACCCCCACGTTGAGACTGTCGGTGTTGTTTCGCATCGGCAAGATGCTGCGGTGGGTGGCTGCTTCGGCGATCTCCGGTGGCAAGCCATTGGCCTCGTTGCCAACCATCAAAACACGTCGGTCTGATTGGATCGCTTTGGGCAGATCGATCAGTGGAATCGCGGTATCATCCAAAAGCGTCGCGATGGATGCGATGCCCGCGTTTGCCAAGTCTCGCAGTTGTTCCGCTGGTTTGTCGAATCGATAGAAGCGATGTCGAAACACCGATGCCATGCTGACTCGGATGACGCGGCGGGTCATCGGTGAGATTGTTTGTGGGCCGAGCAGGATGTCGCGAACACCCAATGCGGCGGCGGAGCGAAGCAGGCTGCCCACGTTTTCGGGATCGCTCAACCCCACCAGTGCCAATGCGAGCGAGGATCGGGCGGAGTCGCGAAATTTTTCGAGTGGTTCGATGGTGGGACTGGAACCATGTGCCAGCACACCGCGATGAAAGTCGTAGCCGGCCAGTTCTTTCCCGAGTTCTCGATCGATCAAGTACACGGGAACGCTGCCGGGAATCAGTGGCAAATACTTTGATTCGCGACCGGTATGAATCAGCACGGATTGAACGCCGAGGTCGCTTTGCAGCAGTCGCTCAACCACCAAACTGCCTTCGGCAATGAAACCGTCGTCAGTTTCACGGTGTCGCAGGTTTCGGTAGGGCGAGAGCCGGGGGTCGTCGAGGTCCCTAATTGTCTCTGGCAATCGTTCGGGTCCGTTTGTGCGGGTTGTGCTGAATGTGTGCCGATCCGGCGTAACAAACGCGCAAGGTGGATCAACTGATTTGGAGTGATTGTTTGTCACGACCCGAAGGATGCACGGGAAGGTCGTTGTTTGAACGAGCTTTCACTTTTTGCATGACCCGTCAAGGAAGACGATCGCAATGCTGGAATCTACATGGGATTGGTGGTTCGGTGATGGCCCCGTCCGTCGTCGGAACACGTCGAGAATGTTCGCAGAGTTCTCGGTCAATCGATTTTACGAAATGATGCGTTGGGTCCGGGGGATTCGGCCGAGTCGGCGTACGTTCGCATGGGCATTGTGTGGATGCTTGTCCTCGACCGCGACGGTCGGCACCGCGGACGAACCGATGGCGTTGACCACTCCAGATGCACAAGTAGCGTCGCTACCCAGCGGCTTCTTCGCCGCGGCCGGTTTCGCGATGATCGACGACGACGTGGTCGAAGACTCCGCCGCAGCGAGCGACGTCCCGAGCGATGCTGAACCGGCGAATGCCGACGAGGCTCGCCGCCAGCGTTTGCGAGACTTGCTACGCACCGGCGCGGAAAACGATCGTGCGGAAGCCACCAACGACAAAGATCGAATGTCGCTGCGGGATGAAATCATCGCCGACGCGAAGGAAGATGAAGAGAATGAGGACGGTTTGTTCTCGCAACCCTTCATCAGCGAACGATTGCCCGATGTGACCGGTGGTCGCATCGTGTTGCCTTCGCTCCGAGCCGTTTCGTTGGACACGTCGACGATTGGCAATGGTCGTCTGCCGGATGATTTTGATTCTTCCGAAGACGTCGCTGCGATTGCTTTGCCGGAGGATCCATTCGCTCGTGGAATGGTGGCGGCAGGAGCGGTTTTGCCTTGGACTGCACCAAACACATACTCGCATCCGTTGTACTTCGAAGACCGAATGTTGGAACGACACGGTCACGAACGATGGGGGTGCATGCAACCGATCGCTGCTGGCGCTCGGTTCTTCACGACGATTCCAATGTTGCCGTACTTGGCAACGATTCAGGAACCGTGCGACATCGTTTACAGCAAGGGATACTACCGAGCCGGCTCGTCGGCTCCTTGCGTGATGCAGCGTCCGCCGCTTGAACGGCGTGCTGTTGTTGTAGAAGCCGCCGCAATTGCGGGCGGAATCATCGCTCTGCCTTAGCGTCGAGTGATTTGACAACGAAACTATCCGCCTCTGCGACTGGGCACCGACAAGGATGTTGGTGCGAGCGGAGGGAACCATCCTGATATGGAATCGAGATTGCCATGGATCGGCAAACGTCTCTCTCTTCGCGCAAGCAAACCCGTCGTCGTCGCTTGGCCTCTTGGCTGGGCGTCGCGGTGGCGGCATCCACGCTGACCAGCGGATGCCATTGGGCGCAGAAAATCCCGGACGGTCCGCACGATACCAAAACGTCGTACCATGACCATTCGGCAATGCGGATCGAGTACCCCGAGGTCAACCAATGTGCCACGCCAGTCGTTTCGGCTGCCGTGTCTGCGGTTCAGCCCAATACGCTGGAAGACCCGGCCAATCTGCCCAGCGTGGAGTTGACGCTGGAACAAGCGGTCCAACAAGCGTTGCGATCCAGCCCCGTGCTGCGAACGATCGGTGGCGCGGTGGTCAGTGCTCCTCAATCCGCGACGACGGTCTTCACGCCAGGCTTGGCTCATGCGGATCCGTTGGGCGGTGTCGAAGCGGCGTTGTCCGACTTTGACGCTCAGTACAGCCAATCGTTGTTCTGGAACAAAGTCGATCAACCTCAGAACATCGCAGCCGGTGGTTTGGGGGCGCAGTTCACGCCAACGACAACGCAAGCAACCCAGGCGACGTTCACCAACGAATTGTCGAAACGCACCGCAACCGGTGCCCAATTCGCGTTGCGCAGCAATGTCGGATACGACCGCAACAACCGTCCGTTCCGACAATTCCAAAGCGATTTCATCGGGTTTCTCGAAGCCGAGTATCGTCAGCCTTTGATGCGTGGTGCCGGAACAACTTACAACCGGATCGCCGGATCGGCTGGGGCCAGCGGAGCCGTCGGCCAATACAACGGTGTTCTGATCGCTCGAGTCAACGAAGACGTTGCCTTGGCTGATTTTGAAGCCGCCGTGATCCAGTTGGTCTCCGATGTTGAGCAAGCCTATTGGGACCTGACAACTTCGTATCGTTTGTTGGAAGCGACCGCGAAGGGCCGAGAGTCGGCGTTGCAAACGTTCCAGTACCAACAGGTGCGGTTGGAAGTCGGCACGGGGCGACGCGACGAAGAAGCGCAAGCTCGTTCGCAGTACTACCAATTCGAAGCACAAGTCAAATCCGCTCTGGCGGGCGAAACTGGTTTGTACGCTCGCGAACAAGCGTTGCGATACTTGATCGGTTTGCCAGCGACGGATGGGGCGTTGCTGCGTCCGACCAGTGACCCACTCAATGCGAAAGTGGTTTTCGATTGGCAAAGTGCTTTGGGCCAAGCCCTCGACCGCCGCGTCGAAGTGCGTCGTCAAAAGTTCACGGTCAAACGCCGCGAAATGGAATTGATGGCGTCCCGTTTGAATCGTCGTCCGCAAATGGACTTTGTCGGCCAATATCGTTGGCGTGGTCTCGGCGACAATTTGATCGGACCTGGCGATCAAGGTCTCAACGACAACTTGGTCGATTCGATCACCGGCGGGAACTACCAAGAATGGACGGCCGGCGTCGAATTCTTGGCACCGATTGGATTGCGTGCCGCAAGTTCCGCGGTCGCTCACGCCAAGCTGAACTTGCAACGTGAACGTGCTGTCCTGGCCGAAACCGAATTGCGGATCAGTCACGATTTGTCTGACGCGGCACGTGCCATCGACCTGACGTTCGAATTGGTCGAAACCAATTACAACCGCTACCTGGCCGATTTGCGTCAGGTGGAGGTTTTGCGTCGTCGCTATCGTGACGGGACCGACAACATCAACTTCCTGTTGCAAGCCCAACGGCAAGTGGTCACCAGCGAGTCGGAGTTTTATCAATCGATCAGCAACTACAACCTCGCGATTCGTGACTTCCACCGTGAGAAGGGATCGTTGCTGGCGTACAACCAAGTCAACTTGACCGAGGGAGCCTGGTGCCCAGGAGCCGAACGCGACGCGTATGAACTGGGGCGGTTCCTCGAACCTCGCCGTCATCCAGAGAAGGTTTCCGCACCGCGTCCCGTGACGTCGGGACGGTTTGATCCAACGGCGGTTCAGTCGACAATGGGGGCCACGACTTACGAAGCAGTGCAACCAGCACCCGCAACGTCAGCGATCGCTCAGCCGGTCCCAATGGAGGACGATGGCATGATCGAAGTGGACGTCACGCCCGCCGAATGAGTTGACGGATCGGGGTGATCGGTCATGCGGCACGTCGCTGAGGCGACTGCTGCGGTTGGTTGGCTGATTGAGAGACGTCAGCCGATTGGGAGGCATTGACCGATTCGGATGATTCCGAATTGTCGTGGTGCATCGCGTTGTCACGTTTGAGTTTGATCATCGCGTGAGCAGCGTCGCCGATGATGATTTCCAATCGGTTCGATGTTGGCGGGTTTGCCCCGCGTAGATATCGACGACCCGAGTAGGTTGCCGAATAGTCTTCGACCGCGGATTGCAACGTCGTCACATCGGTTTTGGCCAGGGCATCGGTGGTCGTGTAACCCGCACCGACCAACAGTTGGACTTCGCGGGCCAGCATTGAGGGCAGTTGGCACATCAACATCGTTTGGCAACGCCAGGCATGGATCGTGTCCACCGTGATCCATCGCGTAGCCAATCGCCGCGCCATGGTTTTCTCGTCGGCTTTCAAAAAGTCACCAACGGTGTGAATGCCGATGCCGGCAAACCGAGCAGCGGTCTTTTTGCCGATCGACGGTGCGTCGACCAACGGATCCGCCACATGCAATCGGACATTGTCCTCGGTGCTGACAAACGGCAGCACGTTTGCGTCGTGCGATTCGGCTTGGCGTTCCGCTGCTTCGGAAGCCACCAATGCTTTGCGGGCGGCGGCCAGTTTGGCCTTCGCCTGGCGGTACTCTTTTTCGCGATGGTAAATAGTTCGCACGCGTTGCAGCACGCGAACTTCGCTGGGAAGGTTTTGCTCCACATCGCCGGTTCGTCGAAATTCATCGACCAGCCGCTGCACCTTTTCTCGTTCGTTTTGATAGGTGATCCGTTTCAGCCACATGCGATCGGGGACGCGGATGGCGGAAAATACCATCGGCAATGTGAGGCTGGCCGTGGAAATGGATTGGCCGCTTCGCTGCTCGGCGTCGGCCGCGGCACGCTCGAGGATGCGGGCCCAACCGGTCACGGACAACCCGACCAATTGTGAAACGATGCGACGGGAAACTTCGTTGAGGCCTTGTTTGGAATCGTGTTCCGCGGCCGCCAAGTCAAAATTGTCCAGCAGGGTTTGGTAGTGGCTGTGGGCCAAACGAGCAGATTGCAGGATCGCTTCGCCGAGCCAACCTGGTTGGTCGGACAATTGAAAGACGATTCGCGTGGGATCCTGTCGCCACTGGGCGAGGAGATCCATGTAGTTTTGAGTGATGCACCATTCGATCGGTCGATGCAGAACCTTTTCCATCGGCGTCTGGGCCGTATGCAGCGGCTGGATGGGATCGGTCACGTAATGGCTGAGCACACCGGCGGCATGGGCCGCGTCATCAAACCGTGATTGGTGCAGGTAACGCTGCAAGCGGTCGTACCACTGGTGAGCGACGCGCGGTGCGCCGCCCCAGTAGCCGTCGTCGACGTGCACGACGTGATTTTGAAAATCGCGAAAACGCACGTCGGGATCTTTCGCACCCGCCAAATAACGAGCGTGGTGCCGTAGCAATTGCGAAACCAAACGCTTTCCCGAATCGGTTTGAACCAATTCAGTCGCGTCCAAGGCGAAGTGATGATGCGTGCTGCGGCAGTGCGCGGCACGCAAAATTTGCCGAAGCGTTTGGCCTCTGTCGCTCATCAGGCAGCGTTGGTCTTGTTGAGAGTCTTGCTCAATGGATCCACGCCGTAAGCTTCCGCTTGGCGAGACAACCGGGCTCGGAATGCAGCGCCCACCTGGGAAGGGAGGGAGTCGTAGTGCAGCACTCGTTGCACGAACGTTTGGCGTCCCAAAGGACGGAATTCGCAGTGCCCCTTGGGAGGTGGCGTGCTGCCGTATTGAGCTTGCAGACGAAACGCGTGGTCCCGTTCAGCAATGGCGTGATAGAGGTCGTACAGGCGATCGATCGACAACGTGGTGGTGTCGGTCAGGGGGCCGATTGCCATCGGAGCATCCTTGCAGCGGCGGAAGCGATTGGTCGGGAATATTCGAGACGGAAAGTTTCGAATCTCACTCAAGTTTCTCAAAGCAATCGGATCGGTCACAAGATCGAAAGTGAATAAATCTGGAATGTGACGAGCCGAATTGCCTTAACCGGCAAGGTCGACCACGGTGGGCCGATGAAGTCGGCTTTCTAGCGGAATTTGCATTCGCTCGGGGCTCGGTTATGCCGAACATTACGACTAGCCGGCGTGGTCAACCAAGTGGAGGACCCGACGCTATGGCCGAAACGGACAGACGGGGGCACGTGTCGTGGTGTGGGATTGCGACACCGAGACCCGGCTGCATGTTTCTTGCGATTGAAAATGAGAACGGCGGGGCAGCGTTTGGGCACGTTGCACCGCCGTTTTCTTTTGATTGCCATCCAATTCGCCTGATTCTGAAGGCGGACGCTTTTCGGGGGCCGAACGAACCCGACCGACCGGAATCTCCGTTCGGCACCGCGGACTTCGTCGCGGAATCTGGATGACCCCCGTGTTCAATGATCGTGGGCTCTGATTACCATCCCCCACATGAACGCTACATCCACCAAGCAAAAATCATCGGACCGGACCAACGTTGCCATCATCGGGATGGGAACCGTCGGTGCCGGCGTGGCTCGTCTGTTGATCGATCATGGCGATCGAACCGCTCGTCACGCGGGCAAAACCATTTGGTTGTCCAAGGCTGTCGTCCGCGATCTCAGCAAACCTCGCGGGATTGATCTGCCCGAAGGAGTCCTGACCGATTCGATCGATGACGTCCTGAATGACCCCGAAATCGACGTTGTCATCCAATTGATGGGCGGGTTGTCACCGGCTCGCGAAGTCATGCTGCGGGCGATGGAAGCCGGCAAGGACATCGTCACCGCCAACAAAGCGTTGCTGGCCGAACACGGCGCCGAATTGTTCACGCGAGCCCGCGAACTCGGACGCAGCATCGCGTTCGAAGCAGCCGTGGCCGGTGGCATCCCGATCATCGCCAACATCAGCCAGTGTTTGTCGGCCAACCAAATTGAATCCCTCGAAGGGATTCTCAACGGAACCAGCAACTTCATCGTTTCGCAAATGGACGAAAAGGGGGCCGGCTACGACGAGACTGTCAAACGGGCTCAGGAGTTGGGTTACGCGGAAGCCGATCCGGCGATGGACGTCGACGGAACCGACGCGGCTCAGAAATTGGCGATCCTCTCGCACTTGGCTTTCGGAGCCACTGTGGACTGGCGAGACATCCCTCGCAACGGAATCGATGGGCTGGATCCAGCCGATTTGGTTTACGCTCGCCAGCTCGGATACCGGATCAAGTTGCTCGCCACCGCTCGCTTGGTCGATGGCGAATTGGAATTGTCTGTCGCACCGACCTTGGTTGCCATCGGCACACCCATGGCCGAAGTCCGCGACGCTTTCAATGCGATTCGCGTGGTTGGTGACGCGGTCGGGCCCGTCTTCTATCACGGGCTGGGTGCTGGCCAGATGCCAACCGCATCAGCCGTCGTCGCCGATGTCATCGACACTGCCGTGGGACGCACCCCGATCACGTTTGAAACCCTGGAGTACTTTTCGGCCGAGCGTCCTCCACGCACCGCTCAGCGAGACGTCGATCGGCTGCGAGGCCGGTACTACTTGCGATTGCGAGTCGCCAACGACCCAGGAACTTTGGCGGCGATCGCTGGTGTCTTGTCCAACCAATCGATTTCCATCGCTTCGGTCATCCAGCACGAACCCAAATCGAAGGATGAAGCAAGTTCATCGGACAACACCGTGCCCTTGGTGATCATGACTCACGAAGCCAGCGAGGGTGCCGCGTCACGAGCGACCACCGACATCGAAGCTCTGCCCGCCATCAGCGGCCAAGTCGTCCGAATGCCGGTCCGCGAGTGATTTGCTGGCGTTGCCGGGAGTCTGGCGAGAGCATCCGCCAGACTCCATTTCAGGAGTTCGTACGGCATTCGGACGTTCGAAAAAGAAATGGCGGCTGGCGTCTGGGTTTCGCCCC
>NZ_DDGH01000031.1:67498-80707 GCF_002337565.1 Rhodopirellula sp. UBA1907
GGCTGGCGTCTGGGTTTCGCCCCGGATGGGGCCGTCATGCTTAGCTCGGGGCGGAAGCCCCGAGAGAACTTACTTTGCCGCCGGTTGTAGTGTCGGCACCTTGATCACGTACTGCGTGACGACCGAGTTGTCTTGCACGTACGTGGCATGAGTGTAAGAGGGAATCTGCCTTAGCAAATCAATCGCGATGGCGACCAGTTCTGCCGTTTCTTCCATGTTCGGCGTGTTGCTTGGCTCTGCATCCAAATCAGGTGGCCCTTGGTTGCGATTCATTTGCTTCACCATCGGCATCACATCCTTCATCCAAACTTGCGCGGCGTCCGCGAATTGCAGGAGATCGATGTGTCCGGCTGCGATCAACGGTCGGTTGAGATCGTTCAGCGGCGGAGGCAACTGGGGGGAGTTCGCGCGGACAAAGTTGGTGGCTTGTCCTTGAAACAAGGTGTAGACCGCCCAGTCAGAAGTGAGCGCCAATCCCGGTGAAAACTGAGGGTCGGCACCGAGCATTGGAACGCCCGGCACTTGCAGGTAGACGCCCCCGGGAATCGCTGTTTCGGTCGCCTCGGGCAACCCTTGTCCGGGAGGCAGGCCCATCAAGGGGCCAAACGACATGAACAGAGGATTGATCGTATCGAAATAGCGACGCCATGCGCGGCGATGCCGTTCAGCGCTCGTGAGTTCATAAACGAGGGCAGGGGCGGGGAACGGCAAGGCATCCGCGGACGGTGGGACGATGGGATGCCACTGTCGGCTTCGCTGCTCGAAGTCGAGCACAAAGGCTGCTTCCTTGCCCACCGACGGCAACAGATCGTCCTTCGTTGCCAAGAACAGTTCCGTGAGTCCGGCGGCAATCGCAGGGTCCATCTTGCTGGTCGGCGAGGCGTCCCCGGATTCGGCAGTGAGAGCCATGGCCTGTTCGGCTCGCTCTTGGATTCGATTCAACCATTTGTCCAGCGTCCCGTCGTCGTCCCAGTCCGCTGATGCACTGAACAGCGCCGGGTTCTCTCCGATGTGTTGCAACGATTTCAGGGGCTGAGCTTGGACGCGGATCGGATTGGTGTGATGGTGATATTGATAGCCAGCAATCCCACCCTTGAAAAAGAACGCAAACGTCAGTTCCTCGCCCAGGGGATTGTAAAGCCGGTTCAAATCCTCCATCAGCATCTCAACATCCTCATGGATGTTGGTCAGCAACGGTTGGTACGAAAGCGGATCCAGTTCGGAATCCGAAAGCATCTTCTCGGCGAAGGTTGGGATGAGTTGCAGGTACATAGACCATTGGGTGACCCAAGACGTTTGCTGTTTCAGCGTGCTGTTTTGATAGCCCACTCCCGAGCACGCTTTGCCGCGATTTTCTAGCAATGGCTGGAAGACATCGCGTCGGTAAAGAGGTCGCTCCACTTTGGCTGGGGCAACCATCTCAGGATCGTGACCCACCGATGCATACAAGTAACCGTCTGCAAACCCAATGCTGAGGACCACTGATTTACCCGCAGTACGCTCGCGGATCGTGGCGAATCGCTGTTCAAGTTTCGCGATCTCTTCAGGGTCGGCGTCGACGCTCATTCGCTGGATTGCCGCGTCCCACGGGTAGTCATCTCCGGTCAGTTGCATCACCCACCGTTCATCGACCTCGCCCACGTTTTGGTGATCCAGCGAATCCAGGATGTATTGGTTTTCGGCGTCGGAGAGTTGCAGCAACTCATTCCGGAACTTTGCTTCCAACATGTTCAGGAGTTCTCGGACGCGTTGCTGTTCCGTCGCTCCTGAGATTTTGGCACCTGCCACGATGCGAGGGATTTGCAGGCTGTCGAGGAAGTCCTCGTTCCCAGGGGAATTGAAGGAGTTGAAGGGCTCAAGTTCGTCTGAATTCGCGTCTGGATCCAGGCTGATCTCGGAGAGTTGCTCCGCCATCATTTGGTTGAAGGTGGCGTATTGCTCGGCGAGGCTCTGGTCGGCAAAGGTGAAGACTTCGCGAGAAGCCAAACTTGCAATCGTGGGCAGGTAGGCTTGCCCTTCTTCACCGCTCCAAAACTCATAGGAGGAGCGAACCCAGGCGGGTGTGTCGGCGCCATCGAGATCGTTTTGGATGTCCGACAGGATTTTGTCACGAGCATCCGCGATGCCCCGTTGAACCACTGGCATCGCAAGCAATCGTTGAACCGTCGTATTTTCAGCCACCGCATCCCACTTCAGGCGGTTGTTCGTCAACGCGTAGTAAAACGACGCGTCCTCTGAAGCGAACTGCAGGGATGGAGGCAATCCCGTTTGGACGGACGAAGCAGGAGATTGCGCGTGCGCAGCAGTGTCAGCGACGCCTATGAACAATGCGGCGACGGCGAGCAAGACGATGCGATCGTACTTCAGGTGAAGCATGTCGAATTACCTGGGAGGGGCATGGAGTACTTCGGCGGAAGAGCGGAATAGTAACTCAAAACCTTTGTCGCTGCAGATCACGACAGCGAAACATCGCGAGCGACCAAGTAGCCGACGGAGGCCCTCCGTCGGCAAGCAATCCCTCCGAAACGCCACAGACATCTGCTCGCTCATTGCATATGCTCGCTGGGGGAACCAATCGCTTGCTGCGATTGGTTGTGTTCATGCCGACTGAGAGCCTCAGTCGGCTACGGGGTTGCTGGGAGGATGAGCTCAATGATCGGTCTGGAATCTGCCTCGAATCCTCGGTAGTTAAACGCCACGAATGGTGGGCGGTACCGAGCGGACAAGTAGCCGACGGAGGCTCTACGTCGGCAAGCAACCCCTCAGAAACGCCACAGACATCTATTCGCCCATTGCCATGTGCTTGCTGGGAGACCAACCGCTTGCTGTGATTGGTTGTGTTCATGCCGACTGAGGGCCTCCGTCGGCTACGGTGGTGCTCATAGCTTGCTCGGGTCAACGACCGCGTGTTTGACGCCTTCCCGGTTGTACGTGTAGACCATGTTGAGCATCCCGTCGGAGGTTTGGATGATGGCTGGGTAGCTGTACTCACCGAAGTGACGGCGGCGATCGGCGTCCTTGGGGTGAGGTCCGGTTTCATTTTCCAATGTCAGGACAGGCTTCCACGTTTTGCCGTCGGACGAAATCGCCAAATTCAGAATCCGGCGAGGCTTCAAGTCCGGGGCGTCTTTCCGTCTCACCATGCCTTCGGAGTGGTTGTAGATCAAGACTTGTCGTCCGTCTTGAAGTGTCACCGCATCGGTGCCGGAGTTGGGATTGGGTAAGTCGGTGGCGGTGAGTGTGCTCCAGGTTTTTCCGCCGTCTTTGGACCAGCTTTCCACAATGCGTTTCTCTTTGCTGCGGCAAAGGATCTGCAGACGGTTGTCGGGATAGGTCAAGATACTGGGCTGAATCGCATGGAAGGAGTCGCCGGTCTGGATCGGTCCGATGACTTCCCAAGTCTTGCCGAGATCCTTGGTGACTTCGAAGTGGACTCGCCAGTGGGAAGATCCGTCCGCGTACTCGATTTCGGTGCTTGAGGGGCACAGAATCGTTCCGTCGGCGAGCTGAATCGGTTTGTTTTTGGCTGGTCCAAGGAGGTGTCCGATCGTGTGGGCTTCGCCCAGTTTGGTTGGCCAAGACCAGGTTTTGCCGCCGTCTTCGGACGTCGTCAGCATGCCCCACCAATGCCGTGGATTGGGGCCAACTTTGTAGAACAACATCAACGGGCCTTCGGTGGGCTGAAACAGCACTGGGTTCCAAGTGGGGTAGCGGAGCGTCGATGACTGGACACCATTGACGACCTCGACTGACTCGGTCCACTGGCCGTTTTCATTGCGAGAGACGCGGATGCCGACATCGGGGTCACGCTCCCGGGTGCCCGCGAACCAAGCCGCGACGAGACCGGTTGGTGTCTCGACGATGGTGGACGCATGACTCTCTTTGGTAGGCTTGTTGGCCAGGTCGAAGATCTGTTGCGACGAAACCAACGCACCATCACCCGCGACGGCGACAGCAGGAAGTTCTTCTGCTTGGATGGAAATGGTCAGGGTGAGTGCTAAGAAGACCGCAAGGGATACTTTCATGATGCTTCGGGAGTTTCAGGTGGATGCGCGACACGATGGAATTCAATGAGGTTGCCCCGGAAGAGCGAGCCTAATCTAACCGAAACCCGGAGCCCAATTTGGGGTGTCCGGCTTTCCAAGTAGCCGACGGAGGCTCTCCGTCGGCAAACGAGCCTCAGCCATGCCACCGGCATCTGTTCGTTCATCGCCATGTGTTTGCTGGGGGCCATCGCTTGTAGCGATGGTTGTGTTGATGCCGACTGAGAGCCTCAGTCGGCTACGAGGTGGCTGACAACGGTCACCGCTCCGCGGTTGTTGGATCCCTCCCAATACGCACAACCAGTCGCGGAGTGACGGCAGCCGAATGCCTTGGGGTTTCAACCCAAGGTCAACCTCAAGGGGCGAGTTGACTTCAAACTTGCAAGCGAGGACATCATTCGTAGGCCATGTTTTACATGGCATCTCGTCCGATGCTTTGGAACAAAGCGAGGCGTGCGACTCTCGTTGCGTTTCCACCAGAACCCACTTCGTACGGTCCAGCCAACTTGAGCAAGCGAAATAATGTTGAACGTCGAAGACCCCAACGTCATTCAGTTTTCGAAGCGAACCGCTGGAGGTACTTGCTGAGCTTAAGTTTCTTGCGGGTGCTGTCGCTGGTCATGTAGCGGACGCTGCCGAAGACGGGGCGTTTTGGGCCCCAGGCTCGGTCGGTGCGGCCGAGCACCCAAAGGATGCCGCAGTACGAGTTCGGATCGCGACCGTCCAAGCCGTACTTGTTGTTCAGGTGGATCATGAACTCGAGGGCTTCTTCGGGCGTTCTCGTCCAATGCAAAATCTTCTTGCCCCACAGCATTCGCATGTAGTTGTGCATCTCGCCGGTTTCCACCAGTTCACGCTGCGCCGCGTTCCAGATTTCGTCGTGCGTTTCGGCATTCTCAAACTCCTCCAGCGTGTAGAGATGGGGCCGCTCGTCATCACGCGTTTCGAACAACGTCTTCTTCGCCCAGTCCGGCAATGATTCCAGTGAGTCGTAGGTGTCTGGATTTTGGAAACTCCAATTGAAGCCGATCTCTCGCCATGTCAGCAGTTGATCGAGCAAGGCTTCCGCGTTTTCGCCGACGTTCCAAAAGCCATGGTTCTTGCCGTTGGGTTTCGAAGTCTGGTCGGCGGACCAGCCCTCATGTTCCAGCAACGAAGAAACCATTTCGTGCACCGAAATGTGACCGAAGTGAAGATGGGGGCTCAGGCCAGTCGTGGCGTGTTCATCGGGATGGTTGCGGTCGTCGTTGTACTGCGACAGCTTGGAGTCCAGGAATTCTTTCCAGCGACGAGAGCCTTCCACTGTTCCACCGGGCGTTGCTTTGGATGGACGAACCGAGTGATCGATCGGGATTTTCGACAAGCCATCTTCGCTGAGTAGCTTGTCCAGATTCGCGGCCGGCCATTTGGAGAGAACCTTCGACGGGAGCAATTTCTTGCGACGCTCGGCCATCGATTCGCCATCGGGGCAGGGGAGGGCAGGGCGGTCGTCCGGGGCCAACGGGTTGGCAAGTGGCAGATGTTCGAGAGCTGGCAGGATGTTCTTCTGCATGAACCGACGGTAACTGTGCGCGACCGTGTAAGTCTTCTCCGCCGCTCGCAGTGGGAGAACTCCGTTGGAATCGATCAATTCCAGACGGGCGGGCAATTTGTCTTTGACCGCGTCGATCATGTGGGGCAGGAAGAAGCACGGGTATTCGTCGGTGACGACCGTGCACGCGTTTTTGGCTAGCCGATGAAGCAGCGGGGAGCCGGCCCCTGGTTTTGGTTCGACGTACGGGTAGTAGACCACCGGCAGAGAGTCGGCGGCTGCCGCGTTGTCCCGCATGCCTTCGATGATGAATCGATGGATCCGGTCGCTGGCCCATTGGTAGCGAACTCGCAGGGGTTCGAAGATCAGCAGCGGTTTCTCGTATTCGAGTGCCCGGTCGATCGCATGTTGCAACGCGAAATTCCAGTGCAGCCGCCGTTGGGCGATCATCCAGTAGACGACGTAATCGCCCTCGTGTCGGGGCGGGTGGTCGTTGGCGAATTGATGCCGCTGGGGAGGGAGCGTGGAAGTCATGGCGATGGGAATTGGATGGGAGTCGTCAGTTCGGGGCTTGGCTAGTAGAGTGTGCGGACACGCCAAGGGCCATGCAATTTTGTCGCGACGACGCTCACCGTATCGAATTCTCGCTGTCTGCTTGCTGATCGGGTATCTGCTCGCATCGGCGGCCTATATGTGGTTGTCTGCGCTGTGGATCACGGGCTCGCACCCGCATTTTCGGGTGGTCGATTTGCTGGTGCCGCGAGCCAATGACGTGGTCATTTTTGCGTTTTTCCTGGTGGTCGGGGCCAGCGTCGGCAGCTTCTTGAATGTCGTCGTTTGGCGATTGCCTCAACGTTTGAATGTGAACGGCCATTCGTTTTGTCCGAGGTGTCGAAATCGGCTTCGGGCTCGTGACAATGTGCCGATCTTTGGTTGGCTGTGGTTGAGCGGGCGATGCCGAGATTGCCGGCTCCCGATCTCGTCTCGATACCCGATCGTCGAAACGTTGGTCGGGATCACGTTCGCTTTGGTCGGCTCGACCGAGTTGACGCGTTGGAGTCTGCCGTATTTCGGCGATTCCGTGCGGTCGAATTGGATGTCGACTCCGATCGTTGACGCAGATTTGTTGACATTGATCTTGTATCACGTCGTGGCGTTGGCAACCGCTTGGGCGATGGGGCTGATCCGCTTTGATGGAAACGCGTTGCCATCACGGTTGACGTTGTTCGCAGCGATAACTTTGCTCGGTGGGATGTTTGCGTTTCCGCAGGCGATGGTTGTTCCGTGGCAACTCGTTGGTGAGTCGATGCCGGCGGGCATTGGCACTTGGCCGCCGAGCGGGTGGATGACGACCGGTGCCGATTGGTCGGTGAGACTGGTGCAAATCGGATTGCGATTGTTAACGTCGCTCGTGGCGGCTGGCTTTTTTGCTCGAGTATTGGCGAAAAGCTTTTGCCCCTCGGCGGACATGAAAATGGATCCCCTTGGATCTTCAACCAAGCGATTGATTGATTTGATGATCCTGATTGCGGTGCCCTCGATCGTGGTGGGCTGGCAAGCGGTGATGGGGGTGATCTTGCTCGCGGCGATTTTTGCGAAGATTCTGGGCATGTGCGAATTCGCCCAATCGCGAGATTCACTGGGGCGTTTTGCCGTCAGTTTGCCGGTTGCCACAAGCGTGCAATTGTTGCTGTGGCGGGGTTTGGTGGCGTCCCAGGTCTGGCCCAGCGAGCAAGCATCGCAGGTTGGGTTGATTGTTTCGTTTTTCGGAGTTCTAACGATTCCGTTGTGGCTGGATGAAAACGGGGAATCGTTTCCTCCGATGGGCGATGAAAGTGGCAACGGCGGAGTCTCGGAGCAATTCGATGAGGACGTTCGAGAGGCTCAGGCATCCAGGAAAGACCCAGATGCTTTGCAACAGGGCGACTCGTTTGAGTTAAACTGATTACCCAGCGAACGATCATCAAGTTGAGGGGAAGTGGACGAAGCCAGCTCGAACCGAAACGAACGCACCCCGGCGAATCACGCGCCGACTGAAGAAGGGGCGTTGATCGAAGCGGCGCTGTCAGGTGACGCGTCGGCCTTTGAAGGCTTGGTGATCCGTCATCAAGACCGGCTGCATCACGCCATGATTCATGTCACCGGTTCGGTCCATGATGCCGAGGAAGTGACCCAAGAGGCCTTCATTCGGGCGTTCGTCAAACTGGACACGTTCCAGCAAAACAGCCAATTCTTTACCTGGTTGTATCGAGTCGCGTTCAATATCGCTTTGTCGCGAAAACGCCGTCAAAAGGTTCGGCTTTCGTTGGACCAGCAACGCGAGGAAATTGGCGAAGAAGTCGTTTGTGGTGGCGAGGCCGTCGATGCGAACATGATTCGTCAGGATGACGTTTCGTTGGTGCAATTGGCTCTGCAGCAACTCAGCGATGAGCACCGCAGCATTCTTGTCTTGCGAGAGATGAACGAATCTTCTTATGAGGAAATGGCTGAGATTTTGGAACTGTCCATCGGGACCGTTCGCAGCCGTTTGAATCGGGCTCGCAAGCAATTGCGATTGGCGATTGAACAGCTGCGAGAACCCGAGTCAGAATCCTCGGGCGAACCGAGCTCCTGAGCTGGTTGGCTAGGGAAGAGGTTTGTTGACCGGGCGATGTGGGACGGGGTGGAAGGCTCTAAAGCTTGGCCGAAGTATCAGCTTGTTCCGGCAGAAGGCACCTGACACCTATTTCCCGACCGTTCACTGCTCGGTCTTGGGGGACAACCATGGTCGATCCCACTCCGCACCCAAACGTTGGCAACCACCTCGATGTTGTGCACGACGTACGCGATCAGTCCAACGCGTCCGGTCCACCATCGGCTTCGGGACGTGACGGAACGCCGGGAAATCCGCGTCCATTCTTAGGCATTCAGTTCCGATGCTGCCAAACCTATGGTCGCATTTACCGCAACGATCAGCGGACCGCGTATCGCGGCGGATGCCCCAAATGTGGTGCGAGGATGGAGATTCCGATTGGCAGCGGCGGGACGAACAAACGATTTTTCTCGGCCGGTTGAATTTGGATTCAGCCCGTTTGCGTCGCGGTTTCTCTTTCGCCGTCGATCGTGGTGCGCGTCGATTTATCCACAAAATCGGAAAAAAACTGCCGTTCGGGCCTCGTTACAACCGAAACAGTCCATAGCACCGATCGGACCGGCTGTCGGCCGTTCCTTTTTGCCACGAGCACGGCGGTCGGTGAATGACACCTCACAAAGGACTGTAGGGAGGCATTTCCATGCGACGCAAATATTTTGGACTGGCGATGGCCGCGATTGCCACGCTGGGGCCTGCTCAGGCCTTTGGCGGTGATCGCGAGATCGCACAACAAGTCATGAAACGGCTCAAAGTCAGCCGTGATGCAGGCGAACTGAAGAACTTCAACCTCGACATGAAAGTCAACGACGGCGTGGTGTTGTTCCGCGGCACCGTCGATGGCTCGGAGCAACAAGACTTGGTCTTGGCCGCTTTGAAAGACGTCGATGGCGTTGTCAATGTTGTCAACGAACTCGAAGTTCTCGAAGCAAAAATTTACAAACCCAAAGCCGCTGCAATCGCAGCTGTCGAACCAGCTGAAGCGTTTGACTTCAAAGGTGCTTTGGAAACCGAAGCTCAAGAAGTTGTTCCTGGTGAAGTTGCACCCGTCGCCGGCGAAGAAGCCGCTGACTCGCAAACTCGCACCGTGGCCGCTTGGGAAAACGCTGGCGGAGAAGCCAACAGCGACGAAGCGATCACGCAATCGGTCGCCGCCGCTTTGGGCAAAGCTCAGTCAGTTGGTCACTTGAAAGACTTCGGCGTCGATGTCAACGCATACGACGGCATCGTTGAAATCACCGGCGAAGCCGCATCGGCATCGCAACGTGAGTTGATCGCTGAAATCGCTCGTCACGCTCCTGGAGCACGCGGCGTTCGCGATCTGATGACCGTGAAGGCTGGATCGAACCCAGGCTTGGTTGCAACACCTGCTTCGCACCGCACCGGTGGACTGCAGCCATTGCCACCCGCCAATCGCGGTCAGGTCCAAGCTCGTCCCGTCTCTTACGGACAAGCTGGCGGGCAGATGATCAACGGCGAAATGGTTGTTCCCGGCAGCATGGTGACTCACGGAGGTGGCATGCAAGCCGCACCCGCACCAATGGCTCAGGCACCTGTCATGGGACAACCCGTTCCAATGGCTCCCGCCGCACCCGTCGGAGCACCTCGCTACGATTCGCCAAACCTGCCGAACTACGCATGGCCTGGCTACGCAGCGTATCCAAACTACGCCGCACTGTCGTACCCACAACAGTACAGCCCATCGGCTTTCCCATACATCGGACCTTTCTACCCCTACCCACAAGTTCCTTTGGGATGGCGTAAAGTGTCGCTCGAATGGGACGACGGCTGGTGGTTCTTGGACTTCACTGACAAGTAAAACAGTCAAGTCGTCCAGCCAAGTGATCCAATGGATTACCTGACAGAAACGATTCAACGAAAAACCCTCGCAAGTTTCCTTGCGAGGGTTTTTTCGTGCTTGAAGTGCAGCAGTACTGCAGCGAAATCGCAACGTTGAATCGGGGAGCGATTTGCGAACTGTTGATCCAATTGAGTTTGGCGAAACAACAATTAGCGGTTTGGTGTTGGTTGAGAAGGTCTTGTATGTGCGTTCCTGCTAACCTGCTTAAAAACGATTCATAATGGCGACAGCGGAGTATGGTTTCCTCTTTTTGTCTCGCTCCCTGATTTCCACCACCAGTGTGTTGCCAAGCAAGTAACCACTTGCTTGGACGGCCGTGAAATGGCCACGAAGACACTTGGACATCGTGAACGAAACTTGGAAGCCTTCGCGTTTGCCAATCGCTTTGAATCGCCAGTTTCCTCGCACACCTTTGTTGTCATCGATCGTAGCTTCGAAAGCCCCCGTGCTCGAAACGCTGTCGACTACCAGATGCCAAGGGACGCTTCGGCCAGTTTGGTTTGTTTTGGTACCGCGGAACTTTGTTTGTTCCGAGAGTGGCTCAATTTTGAGGAGTCGCCGCTCCATAGCACTGCGGATTCCAAGAATCTGCTGCAGTCGGGCTAACTCATTTCGCCGCGAATAAGAATCAATTTCGGTCGCGAACGCACGCTGGATGGGTGAGTAAGCATTTGAAAGTTCTTTCAGATACTCCAGTTGCAGTTCAATACAGGAGCCATCGTCAGGGAATTGGCTGGTTAATTCAAAGGTGACCTTTGCCTTTGCCAGGTTGAGTTTCAGCTCTGAGCTGTCCGCTGATCGTGACGCTGCCACGATGACTTGATCAAACCGACGAAGCATCTGCTCATCCAGTTTGCCCTTTCGTTCTTCAAATTTCTCGACGAGTCGGTCCAGCTTGTCACCGAACTCGTTGGCATGAACCATTCGATTGAGAAAGGGGGCCAACGCCAAAATGGCTAGCAGCATCCAGCAGAGTGACTGGCACTGTGAGCGGAAGCTGTTTGAGTGCAAACCGATCAAACGAGTTCGGTGCCACGACATGGGAATGACTTGAATTTGGAGTCAGAGACATGAAAGCGAGCTCATTTTCGGAAAACGCTCTCGCTACTGATTGGTTGTCAAACAACACAATGATTTAAAGTCATCATATCAAAAGGCGTTCCTGATGCGCTTTCTGTCAATTTTATTTGATAGGTCTGGCGATGCGGCTTCGGGGCCATTATGTCCGGTGAAGTTTTTGCAGTTTGGTTTCGATCAGGTGCTTTTCGTGGTCGGCTTTGGCTTTGGATAACGCAATCAGATAGGTGTCGATTGCTTTCGCCGTGTCGTCATCCAGTTCATGCACTCGAGCGATCGCGCAATCGAGCAGCAAATACGTTTGCAATGCACCGGATTGCCGAAGCACTTGAAGCTCTCGCATTGCTTCGTTGGTTTGGCCCGCTTGAGCCCATGCGATGGCACGATTGAGTTTGTAGATGGGCGATGGATGGATCTCGAGCAGCCGACTATAGAAGCCCGCAATCATCTCCCAATCGGTTGCTTCGACACTGTTGGCGATGCAGTGCTGCATCGCGATGGCTGCTTCCCAGTGATAGGTCGTGGGCGTGTCAGTTTTCGAACGAGCCAGTTCGTGTTGCGCGATGGTGATCAGTCGCCGATCCCACTTTGAACGGTCTTGGTCCTCCAGAAGAACCACGGTTCCTTGTTGGTCGGTTCGAGATTCCAAACGAGCGGCTTGAAACAACATCAACGCTAGCAGAGCTTTTGTGGCGGGCGAGTCGTGTTCGCTCTCGCTCAGCAAATGACATAACCTTGCTGCTTCTTCACAAATGTCGTCGCGGATCGGCTGGAACCCTTGTGAGGTGCTGTGTCCCTCGTTGAACATCAGATACAGCACATCGTGAACGACGCCGCGACGCTGCGCGATTTCGTCAGGGCAGGGCAGTTCCACCGCAACGTTGGCTTCCCCGAGTGAACGTTTGGCACGAGTGATTCGTTTTCTGATCGTTTCGATCGGCAGCAACAATCCGCCAGCGATCTCGGCGTGCCCAAAGCCACAAAGCGTTTTCAACGTCAGCGCAATTTGCGTTTCACGGTTCAGTGTTGGGTGACAGCAAACAAACATCATCCGCAGCAAGCTGTCCGGCAATTGCTCTTCGCTCAGCCACTCTTCCACGGTGTTCTCTTGGACGTCCAGCGTTGGTCCCGCCAATGAAATCGCTTGGGCCAACGTCTTTTCACGGCGCAAGGCATCCAGGATTCGGTTCTTGGCTGCACGATGGATCCATGCACTTGGGTTGTCGGGCACTCCGCCTTGCTTCCATGCGTTCATGGCTTCCAACATGGCAACCTGAACCATGTCTTCGATCAAGTCGATTCGACGGATCCCGAAGGCACGAGTCAGCACCGCTATCAAATGGGCGGACTCGTGCCGAAAGAAGTGTTCGACCAAATGGCCGCTCGAGTCGGTCATGCTTCTTCGGGCTGGCCCACATTCGCCAATTCGCGAACTTCGACGGCGCCTTTGTGATGGATGATTGGTGACGTTTTGGCCAGTTCCACTGCGGCGGCGAGGTTCTCGGCTTGGACCATCGAATAGCCACCAACCAGCTCTTTGGACTCGGTGAACGGCCCGTCGGTAACCGACAGATCGGCATGGACGGTCGCGCCTTCGGGTTTCAGTCCGTCGCCACCATCAATCAACCAACCTGCTTTCATCCCGTCTTGGATCCAGTCCATCCATAGTTGCATGACTTTTTGCATCTCGTCCGGAGAAGCATTTTCCATTTCGTCGCAACCGCCACGATAAACAAACATGAATTTCGGCATCGGTGTTCTTTCAAACGAAGGTTTTGGGTTCGACAGTGGCAGCATAGCCACGTCATCTAAGAGGGTGACGAACCAAGAACACGGATCGGGACATCAAAATTGAAAATTTCGGCTCATCCGGCGTCGTCGGGGCGGTTCCCCAAGTGGTCGCCCATGCGAGCGTAGAGTTCGCGGTGTTGGCGTGAGTTTTCGATGAGGTCCGCATCGAACTGAATGCGGCCGGGTTCGAACAGGACCATGGTGGAGGAGCCGCCAAACCGGAAGTAGCCTTTTTCGTCGCCCTTTGAAATGGCTTGGCCGGGGGAGTAGGTTTGTT
>NZ_DDGH01000031.1:80870-104301 GCF_002337565.1 Rhodopirellula sp. UBA1907
GGCTTGGCCGGGTGAGTAGGTTTGTTGAATGCTGCCGACACAGGTGGCACCAATCTCTAGCAACAGCACCGTTCCAAAGGACTCCGTCTCGAGCGGCGTGAGACAGCGTTTGTTGCTGGTCAGAATGTGAATGTTCTGGCGCAAGGCAATCGGATTGACGGAATACAGCGGGCCGTTGATCAAGCGGCTCTCGCCAGGCACGCCGGCGGCAGGGAAGTGAAATCGGTGATAGTCGACCGGGCACAATCGCGAAAGCAGCAGGCTGCCGCTCGCGTAGCGGTCTGCGAGGGCAGAGTCTTGCAGCAGTGTCGGCAGATCGAACATCTCGCCTTTGACAAACAGCCCGCCGAATTTCGATAGGTCGGGAATGCAAAGATGCCGGCCGTCGGCGGGGAAGACCACCGAGTTCGGATCCGAATCGATCGGGCGTGCTTCCGGTTTCAGCTTGCGAAAGAAGAACTCGTTGAAGTTGGCGAACTCATCTACATTACGCACGAACTCATCCGCATCGAGTTCATAGTCTTGGATGAACGGAGCAATCTTTTCGCGTGTCTTCGGTTGGTCCATTCGCCAACCATACCAGTGCGAGAACAGCGTTCGCTTCACGACCATCGAAAGCGAAAGACGTCCGGCGATCGTGCCGTACGTCCAACGCAATGCCTTGTCGCCATACACCTTTTCGATGCGGTCTTCGTCGGTGTATCGGTCGTGATAGACGATTTCGTCCATGAGTGGTTCTTGTTTGAATGGTAGTGGACGAGGCCACGAGTCCGGTCGCACGACCCACGCGTGGGATTCTATGATTCGTTCACTACGAGAATGGAGTTGCGATGGATCAGCGTGGCAACTGATCCCAGTCGATTGCAGGCTGCTGGCGCGCGGTGGACTCTCGCTCGAAGGTTTGATCTAGATCAACGGGTTCTGAAAAGAAGCCGCAGTTCTTTAAGAAGAAATGGTCGGTTTGGCTTCCACCGGCATAGTCCAGGCGATGACGACCGCGAGCAGTGTTGTCGCCGGTGAACTTGGCTCGCGTGATCTCATGCCATTTGCCGTTCACATCACAAACCCATTGGTTGCCGTAGTGAGCCGAGCGTTGCAGGTGGCCTTGTTCTGGCGAGAAGTTTTCGAGGAAAGAGTGGAAGCCGGTCAGGTGCTTGTCCGTCTTGGGACGTCGAAAGGTCGCTACCAATCGCCATTCGTCTTTTGCTTTGTCGCCGAACCAAGATGTGTAGAGCGTGTTGCCGTCGCCGTCGGGTTTGACTTCGGTCAGAAAGCGGTACGTCTTGCCAGCTTCCCAGGGATATAGAAAGAAGCTTTGTCCGCCGGAGCCTTCGTTGCCAAAGTCTTTCGCGATGACGTCTTTGCCTTTCGCAAGAGTCGCAACTCGATCTTCGTCAGGAATCTCGTTGGGGTTATCCGTGCGGAAGGGGCTCCAGATTGAAAACAGGATTCGCCGTTCCGTGGGGCTGTTGACCTGCATCCCGAAGTAACCTTCGCCGAAACCGTTGGCCATGAAGTAAGTCCCCATTTGGTCTTGGCCGTCGGGGACCGTGATCTCACTGTAGGCGTGCGTCAGGTTCATTCCTCGGGGCAATCGGTAGGAGAGATGGACCGATGGACCGCGACGACCCCAATAGAACATGTTGCCATCGTTCGTTTGTACATAGTCGAGTTGCAGGTCGGCTTTCGCGGGTGTGACCACCAAGTCCGTGATCTGTGCGGATCCGGATGCTTCGCCATTGGCTGCAGACGCAAGTTGCAGATCGACCCGAACGTAGCCCGCTTTCGCGACCTTGATCTCACCGAGCGGGTAGGTCTTATCAGATGCGGGTTTTAGATCGCAGGAGAGCTTGGTTTCGCCGATCGTCGCAAGGATGGTCGCGTGGCGATCGCTCGCGTTGCCTTTCAGTCCTAACTTAAGCGTGTCTGCGGCATCGACGTGAAAGTAGATGGAGTGGACCTCGCCCGAATCGCGAAGCCGCATTGAGCCGCCGCGTCGCATCGATCGGCCGCCGGGTTCGGGCTGTGTGCGGAACGCATTGCCCGCCACCGGCACAGACCACTCTTTGGCGGAGGAGAGTCCCTGCGAGGTCAGGAGTGTGACAAGGCTGATCAGGAGCGGTTGAAAAACAAGTCGGGAAATCATGGTGTTGATCTGGTGAGACGGGCGTGGGCAGGAACCAAGGAATCTTTTCGCGAGTCGGGAAAGAGGCTGCGTTGAACCCGTTGGGGACGGGATTTCATCGAGCCCGCCACTCTTTCACTCCGGCGGATGGTCTCGCGGCATTCGAACCTATCCCATATCGAAACCATCCTGCAAGCAGGTGGAAAGGTGCTGTGAGCAGGGGTTTTCGAACTGCTCCTAGCAAGCCACCATGGTGGCCGAAGCTGGCGAGCGACTTTCGACCTCCGCCAGGCCCCCATACCACCCCACGACGGAACCCAACCCAAGAGACCATCATGGCCACTGCAAGTGCACGACATATTCTCGTTGAAACCGAAGAAGCCTGTCAGGATCTGAAAGATCAGATCGAAAAAGGGCAGGATTTCGGTGCCATCGCCGCTGAGTTTTCCTCCTGCCCGTCCGGCAAATCCGGTGGAGCGTTGGGAACGTTCAGCCCCGGCCAAATGGTCAAAGAGTTCGACGAAGTGGTTTTCAGCGGTGAGTTGGGCAAGGTTCACGGCCCCGTCAAAACCCAATTTGGCTATCACTTGATCGAGATCACGCAGCGCGTCGATTGATTCCAAAGGCTGTTCCATGATCAAGACGTTTGGACAGGCTTATCAGTTTGTGCTGAAGAACAAGGTTTGCACCGTCTTCGGCAGCAAGAACTCGCCGTACCCGTCGTTGTGGGATATCGGAAGACAAACCCAAGGCGGGCGGTTGGAGCCCCAAGGTAATGGCCGTCTGGGACTGGAAGACTCGTATCCCACAAACCTATCCCGCGGAAGTTTTCTACGGGAAGGTGAGCGGTGGCGACGCCGTGTTGATGGAAATGCAGCACTTTCGTGAGGTGCATTACGCCGAGGCGTACCAACCCGTCCACGAATTGGATGTGCTCTGTCAAGAAATCTTTGAGCTGATCCGTTTGGAAGCAGACTACACCGGTCCGCTTCGCAAGCGAGCCATCGAGCGATTCGCGTGCACGAAGAGCCAATTCGACACTGCGCTCAAGAAACTGCAGGTCAGTTTAAACATCGTGCGTTCCAACGACCCAAAGTTGAAGAACGACTTCTGGTTGCCCATGCGGGAAGTCCATCTCGATATCGTGCAGCAGCACGAGCGATGAAGTCCGGCAACCGTAGGCCAGGTTGTACCTGGCACTTCCGCCGACGCTTTGGAACAAAGCGAGTCGTGCACCCGTTCTCGCCCAAACCGCAACAGCCCGCGATCGAAGAATCAGCGCTGCACAGCGTCGGACGCGACGTTTTCCGACTTGTCCAGCAACGACACGATCACCATTGCGAGAAAGCTGGCGGCGAGCCCCATCAGTTGCGACGGGATCAAGAACTCCGGCAGTACGTATTCGAACGCTAGCCAGGTTGCCACACCGGACACGATCGATGCCATCGCTCCGAGAGTGGTCGCTCGTTTCCAATACAGCCCGACGGCCAGCGGAACCAGTGCACCGACAAGCGGCACGCTGTACGCCTGCTGAATCATTTCGTACATCGTGTTGTTGCTGGTCAAGGCTTGGTGCAGAGCCAAGGCACCAAACATCAGCAGGACGATTCGCAGCCAACGCAACATGTTTTTGTCGTCAAGGTCGGATCGAAACGGACGGATGACGTTTTCGACAATCAGACTGCTCGGCGCGAGCAATGTTCCGCTGGCGGTGGAAAGGATTGCCGAGACCAATGCACCGAGAAAAACAGTTTGCACCCAGAACGGTGTGGATTGCATGACCGCGTGCGGAAGTGTTCGCTGGACTTCGCGAAGATCATCGCTGTTGAATTGCTGCAAGTGATCCGGATCGATCACCACCGCGGCGTAGGCGATGAACATCGGTACGAACGCAAACATGCAGTAGAACATCCCGCCCAGCAAAGTGCCCGTCATGGCGGTGCGTTCGTCTTTGGCGCTGGTGACACGCTGAAAGACATCTTGTTGTGGAATCGATCCCAGCGCCGCAGTCAGAAATCCGCCGATGTAGATCCACCACTGACCGGATTGCCCCCAGTCGGGAAAGACCTGCAGACGCCCCGTTTCGCGAGCAGACTCGATGACGACGGAAACACCGCCGGCTGCATGAGCCATGTAAACCGACACCACCAACAGACCGATGATGATCACGAACGTCTGAATCATGTCGGTGAGCGCCACCGACCACATGCCGCCCATCACCGTGTAGAAGGCAACAACCGTGAAGCCGATCACGATGCCGTGGTTGATGGTCAGCGTGTCGTAGCCAATGCCTTTGCCCAGGACCGAAATCACCAGACCGAGTGCGGTGAGCTGAGCCGCGGCCCAGCCCAGGTATGACGCGGAGATGACAACGGACGTCAAGACTTCGATCGAGCGACCGTAGCGTTTGCGATAAAAGTCGCCGATCGTTAGCAAGTCCATCCGGTAGAAAGCTCGCGCGAAGAACAATGCCACGAGTACCAAGCAGATCGAAAACCCAAACGGGTCGCCGGGGATAGCGCGCAGTCCTTGCCCGGCAAAGGTGGTCGAAACCGAAAGCACGGTCTCTGCACCAAACCAAGTTGCGAAGACGCAAGCGAAATTCATGTAAAGCGGAAGCGAGCGTCCCGCGACCATGAAGTCCTGCGCATTGCCGACGCGTCGGGCTGCGAACAACCCGATCGCGATCGTGAGAAGCAAATAGGCCAGGACGGCGGCGATCAATCCCATCGGCGTGTCATCCGTCAGTCGATCGCGACGCTGTTGGCCATCGGCAATCCGTTGAAAGGCGATGCACTGGCGGCAGCGTAAGCACCCATCGATGGAACCAAGACCAATTCACCGACTTCCAAATCAGGAAGCCACTGATCACGCGAAACGATGTCGGTGGAGTCGCAGGTTGGACCGGCGACCACACAAGGAACGGTCTCGCGGGACCCATCGTTTTCAACCAGCAACGGGAAGTCCGTGTGGTCGAAGATTTTGCCCGAGAACGATCCGTAGATTCCATCGTCGAGGAAGAACCAAGGCAGTTCCCATCGACGACTCTTGCCGATCACGCGAGTGATCAAGGTCACGCTTTCGGTGCACAGCCCACGACCAGGTTCGGCGATCAAGCGAATCGGCAGGTCGCCGAAGATGTCTCGCAGTCCGTTGGTGATGACTTCGCCAAAGGTTTCGATCGAAGGAGCGTCTTCGCGATAGGGTGCGGGGAAACCGCCGCCGATGTCGAGGACTTCCAAGTGGTGTCCGGCTTGGGTGGCTTCGTCCCAAACTGCACGAACGCTGCGAAGCACTTCGACATAGTCTTGCGGGTTGAGGCACTGGCTGCCGACATGGAACGAGAACCCACGAATTTTCAGGCCTTTGGCTTTCGCCGTTGCCAGCAGTTCCAACGCTTCGTGCATGGGGCAACCAAACTTCGCCGACAGGTTGATTCGGCTGGAGGCTCCGGTCGTTGCCAAACGCAACAACAAGTTCACGTCGGGAGTCAGGCGGCGGATCTTTTCCGCTTCGATCGGGTTGTCGAAAACGAACCAGTTCACGCCGGCTTCATAGCATTCCCAAAGGTTTGCATCGGTCTTGCACGGGTGAGTGTGCAGCATGCGATCCGTCGTGAAGCCAGCGGCGAGTGCCGCCTTTAGTTCGCCAGGCGAGCATACGTCGATGAATGCATTTTCGCCGTTGAGCGTCGACAGGAAATGCAGGTCCGGGTTGGCTTTCGCCGCATAGTAAAGATCGACACCGGGCAGGGCGTTCTTCATCGCCCAGTACGTTTCGATGGCTTTGGATCGTGATACGACAAGCAAAGGGGTGCCGTGTTTTTCAGCGAGCTCTTTGGCGAGGTCGAAGGAAAGGTTCGGCTGAGCCGTTCGGGCGTTGGGTGCGCGCAGAATGGTCGATGCGATCATGCGGCTGGGGTGCCTCCAATTGGGGACCAAGGTCAGTTGAGATACGAAATACAGTCAAAACTTCGAAGCCACGTGGCTTCGTCTGAGGGTTCCGATGGAACCCTGGCCGACTTCTTCTTCGCTGTTATCGAGCCGCGTCCTGGGCGCAATAACGTGTTGACCTTGGGGAAATCGCAATGGAGGTTGCGGCACCTTGCGGTATGGCAACGTTGTGCGTTTGGAGTGGGCGATTCCGCTAGGAAACGTCCTGCCAACACACTTCCGTCGCGCCCGTGATGGGCGAGACCTGGTGTCGTGCTGATTGAATCGCAGTGAGTCGATTCGCATCACAGAAATGTGATTGCACGCTCACTGTTTTTCAATCGGTTGCGGAAGATATCGACCGCGAATCGAAAAGTCGAGAGAGGAAATCACGATTTCAGTCGATTGTGTCGTTCAGCGTGATCCACCCAGTCCCGCGGACATAGACCGATTCGTCGGCCCGATTGCTCTGCGTTGTCGCGAATCCGGACGATTCTGCGCTGGTTTCGCGGGGCTCTGCTCGGGACATAAGTGGACAGGGCTGCTATAGTGTGATCGCAAACTTCTTCTTCTCCTCTTTGCAGCGATCCGTTTTGTCTGACGTGTCTTCGGTTCCCGAATCTCTCGAACGTCTCGAGGTGGCTTTGACTCCTCAAGAGCGTTTTGAGGAGTATTTGCAGAGCAAAGGCCAGCGACAGACGAAGCCTCGTAAGTTTCTCGTCGAGAAGATTTTCGCTCAGCACGCCCACTTTGACGCGGATGAGCTGATCGACAAGTTGCCTCGCAAGGGCGAGCCCAACTATGTCAGTTCCGCGACGGTGTATCGATCGCTGCGGGAATTCGTCGACGCCGGGTTGCTGAACTGCTTTCAGCTCGATGGCCGCACGGTTTACGAACTGGATTACGGCTACCCGCCCCACGATCACCTGTACTGCACGCGTTGTCGTAAATTGATCGAGTTCCGCAGCGAGGAACTGATCGCGACGCGAGACGAAGCCGCCGCAAAACACGGTTTTCGCGTTTCCGGACACCGGATGCTGGTCAGCGGTGTGTGCCGCGAATGTGGGAAGAACCGACGCAAAAAACGCAAGCAAGACTTGGTCTGAGTCGGCTGGCAGCGATCGGATTGGCTGTGATTCTTTTTGCCGAGGACCCGTCTTCGCTGCTCAGGCTTCTTCGGGAAGTTCGGCCATCCGGATCTGTTGCAGAATCGCGTTGAAGACCTGCTCGGCGGCTTCGAAGTCCGACATTTCGGCTTGGAGTTGAGCCAGGATCCGTCCCGCGATCGGCATTTGTTCGCGGGTCGGGGCAGGGGCGTCCAGCAGCACGACGCGTGACATCACGACGAGGTCCAAGTAGTAGAATCGCAGGTCAACGGCGCGTTCGCCTTCGGAAGCACCCGGCAGCGTGACGTTGTCACGTTCCAGGTCCTCGTATTGTCCCCGGAGCATTTGGTCGATTTCACCCAGGACGACTTCGTCTTCTCGGGTGATTGGCAGCGTTTCCAGCGAGACGAATCCGCCGCCGGGCAGATCGAACGTGGCACCCTGGTCGCCTTCGTCTTCGGCTCGCTCGACCAGCGTCCAGTTGTCCGGGTACAGCAGTTTCAGGCCGAAGCCTTCGAATGTCGCGGGCATGTGTTTGTTCAGTCGTTTTGGGGGCCGGACAATCGCTGACGCAGGTCATTGGGCACGTTGGTTTTGACCAGTTTGCCGCCCGCTTTCAGGTCGCAGCATACGGCGGTGATTTTGCCGGTGGCGATGCGGCGGCCTTCGCAGGTCAATTCGAAGCGATAGCTGATGCTGGATTGACCAATTCGATCGACGTGCAAATCAATCTGCAGGATGTCTTCGAATCGGGCGGGACCGTGAAAGTCGCAACTGGCGGCAACTCGGGGCCAAGTCAATCGTTCCTCGGATTCATGGTGCGGCATCACGGGGATGCCGACCGATCGCAGGAACTCGTGTTCGGCCGCTTCCATCATGGGGAAGAAGGCCGAGAAGTGGACGATTCCAGCCGCATCGGTGTCTCGAAACTCGACGCGGCGTTGTGTCTGGTAGACCGGAGCCCGTTGGATCGGGGCTCCGTCAGAGGCAGAATCGTTCACTGATTTGCCGATTTGGCTTATTCGCCGACGTATGGCAGCAATGCCATGAAACGGGCTCGTTTGATCGCGGCCGTGACAGCGTGTTGGCTGGCAGCGGTACAACCACTCTTGCGGCGGCCCATGATGCGTCCTTGACGGTTGACCATCTTGGACAGCAATTCGAGGTCCTTGTAGTCAACGTACATCGGACGTGGACGATGGCCATCGACGAAGATGGGGTCCTTACGGCGGGTACGGCTGCGGACTCGTGAGCGTTTGCGGGCACGGCTACGCGTGCTCATTGGACGTGGAGGCATGAAGCTTTTCGAAAATATCGAAGGCGAATGGACTGATTCGGCCGGAAAACCAATGTTTCCGGCTCGCCAATGTGTCCCGAGAATGCAAGAAGGTTGCGATCGCGGGCCACACAGTGTGCCGAGATCGGCGTTTCCACGCAATCCCTTTTGCCTATTCTGCCTGATAAAGCTTTTCTTGGGCGATCAGTGTCCGCACAGGATGCGGGACCTGAAAACGGATGCTTCGAGCAGAAGCCACTCGTTGGCGAAGATCGCTGCTGCTGATTTCGATCTGGGGCATCCGGATCTGAGACTCACGAATCCTTTGAAGTTGCGATTCGTCAGTTATTCCGTTCAGAATCGAGTAGTCCGGTGGAGGGTCTCCTCCGCGAGCGATCACGGCCAATTGGCACCGTTTCAGGATCTGCTGGGGTTCTCGCCAGCGATCGAAGGAGGCCAACGAATCGGCTCCGATGATCAGATACAGCGGGCGGTTGGGAAATTGTTCCTGCAAATGTTCCAGGGTCAGCAGGGTGTAGCTGACGCTGTCTTGCCGGAGTTCCCAGTCGTCGATGACGTGCCCGGATTGTCCACTGAGTGCCAACCGCAGCATTTGCAGACGGTGCTCGTTGCTGGCCACCGGCCCGTGGGGTTTGAGCGGGCTGGTCGCCGCCGGAATCCAACGCACATGTTCAATCGGCAATTGTTCGAGCGCCGATTCGGCCATCCAAAGGTGCCCGACATGAACCGGGTCGAAGGACCCACCCAGGATGCCGATCCCTTGCTTCGATGGTGGGGTGGTTTCAGATGCTGACACGGAACGACCTTCGATGGTTTCTGACTTGAATCGACGCAAGCATAACTTCGCTCATGGTTCGTTTGTCTTTCTTCATCCCGGTAGGGATGTCAGATGGTAGCCGGGGGTTGCTGCGAAGCAGCGCACCCCCGGAAAACCAGCCCCCAAAAACACTCTCCATCCCGCCGTGGCCATTGGCCACGGCGGGATGGAGAGTTTTATGGGAGCTCGTTTTCCGGGGGTACGCTGCTACGCAGCAACCCCCGGCTACCATCTAAAATCCCTACCGGGATGAAGAAAGACCGAAGCCGGAAGAAAAATTGCATTCGCTATCAGAACGCCAATAGCAAACATTTAGCAGTCCAGCATTAGCCTGGGCTGGCATCAACGACCTGGGTCAAGTGAAGCTTTCACCTGAGAACTTTGCGAGCGTTCAAACAGCAGGATCAACCGGACAGTGACAACGAGGAATGCTGCTCAATCAACCGTTTGTGACGGTAGGATTCTCGTCCGCATCGGGACCGTCCAAAACTGCGAACACCTCCGCCAAGCTGATCTTCAGCCCGGGCAGCACTTCACCACCATCGAGTGATTCCGTTTCGCCACGCACCGAGGACTGCATTGCCGAGGTGAAGACTGCAACGGACCTTCGAATGGGATCCACCGTCCAAACCAACCGAACTCCCGCATGAAAATATTCGCGACGTTTGCGAGCCATCTCCGCGCGAGTGTTTCCGGGACTGAGAACTTCCACCACCAAATCAGGAACAATTCGAGGAAACGCCTCCTCCGGCAATTGTCCGCCCGGCAGCCGGTCCCAAGACAAAAAAGCCACGTCGGGACCGCGAATCAGATCGGGAAAGAGGGTTACAAAACCATCCGGCCCCGAGACGATGCCCAGCTTGTGTTGCCTCGCAAATGCACTCAAGAATTCGATCAACACAGCCGCCAGCAGTGATTCTTTGAACCCCATCTGCTTCTCCACCAATTGGCCATCGACGAGTTCGCACATCACGCCCTGAGCGTGAAGGATGGCAAGATCCTCTGCTGTCGCGGGCCTGGAGGCTTCAACCACCCGCAATCGATCGGACGAAATGCCTCCCAGGTCCGTCAGCGTGTCAGCGACACTGAGAGGCAAAGCCGCATTCGCGGTGGCGTTGGGAAGACTGGGAATTTGCATGGTCACATTCTAACTCAAATCGAACGGTGATCTCAAACGAAAGGCCCTGCCAGATCCAGCAGACTCCGTTGAACTCGCCACGCCCAACGGCGGCTCGCAGAAGACACGACCGATTGAAGCCAATTCAAGGTTCAATGCGTTCACCACCGTCACGAGTGATCAAAGCCTTCAGTTTTTCTTCGTCCACCGGATCCATCGTCCTCACGGATCCATCGGCCATCAGATACCGAAGCGCGGCATCATCAGCAAACTCTGGCAACTCACTGAGATCTTGCGGCTTCGTCCAAGGAACTGACGATTTCGTTTCCATAATCAGCAACGTGTTGGCAAGTCCATCCCGGATGTCTTTGAACTTGACTCCATCATCGATGCCCAATGCACTGGCACCATCGGCGATGCCTAGATAGTTGGCCTGCCCAACGGGCTGGTCCTCCGAAGCATCGGGACGGCGGTAGATGGAAGGCATCTTCGCCAGCAACTTCGAGTTCGATTCACTGTCCCACGGTTCGTCAAACCGATACTGCTCGAACAACTCCTGTTGCTCAATGAAAGGTAGGATCGCCACTCGCCAAGAAAACGGCTTCAACTCGGATTCGTCGTTAACTCCAATCGCTCCCTCTCTCGCCATCGATGCCGAGGCAGGAAACTTTCGATAAGCCGACGCAAAATTGTGAAAGGCGATCCCCATCTGCTTCAATTGATTGATGGACTGGACATCGCGTTCAGCTGCCTGAATCTTACCAACCTCTTTGACAACAGCTTCCATCCCCATCGTCTTTGCAGTCATGAGCAAACCCACGGGAGAAAGGACATCTCCCAGGGGATAAGAACCTCTCTCCTGAGATTGTTGCCGCTGTAGCACGGACCTAAACCGGCGAGACAAAGAGACAACTTCATCGCGGTCAGTTGGAAAATCACCCAGTCGCTCAACGATGAAGAATCCCTTGCCCGCATCAAGCCCCAGAACATTCGAATTTGCCGAAACTGGGCGTTTGGACTCGAACTCCAATCGATCACCGATGAGAAAACGGTAAACCAACAGCTGCGGAGCAGACTTCTTCGTGATCAGGTTCGTAAAAAGAACTTCTCTCAAATTACCATCGCCCGAAGTCATCGCGGCAATACGCCCCGCCATTCGAATTGACACATCTTCAACCACATAAAAGTCCCAACCATCAAACGCAAGCAGCGTGGCATCTGATCGACCAGAAAGTCGCCAAACACCCTGGAGTCGTTCAAGATCTGTTTTCGCTTGCATTGCTTTCTCTCGTTTTGAAAGCGGTGCAACCAATCCGCTGTCCAGAGCATTCATCAAGAAGCTGACTTCTTCTTTGGTGAAACGCCCCGAGATCGCAATGTCACGGCCCACTTCTGCCATGATCGTCGGTGCCATTCGGATCTTCCCGTTGACAATGATCGCCAACCTTCGTCGCATGTTGTTGCGTGTGAGTTCACGCAGCGACTCCCCAGCAGCCTCACTCAGTCGAAGCTCGATTTGCTCATTGCCCTTTGCCTGCGCCATTTCGATCTGTTCGCGAAGCTTGTCTTGATCGATTGCCAGCGAACCAGCCTCACGGACCAAATGCAATGTTTGCCCGTTCATGTGCAGCGGCGATGAAAGGTCCGCATCCAGATCGGCCGCATACCATCGAAACCCATCACGCGTGACAGCGAAGTCTTGAGGAAGACCTTCATATTTCGAGCCGTACTCCCGCAATTCTGCTTCGGTTGCCAAGATCGCGAATTTCAGGAACGCTTCTTCACGTTGGTCTTCGGAAGTGGCAACCGCCGGTGATGCGATGTTTTCAGATGGTGTGTCTGGCGATGCATTGGGGACGACGCTGACTTCGCTTCCATCAGGTGCGTTCACAGTCACGACCGAACCGTCGGGCATCTTGATGCGGATCAGCACACCACTCATCAATCCAATGAACAACCCAAAGAACCCTGCAGCGATCGCCGCGGTAAGGGGTACCGTTCGTCGCCGCCAGCTTTGTGTTTGGGACGAAACCTTGGTTTCTGGATGACTGGTGGGCGCACGCTCAGGCGAGGCAGTTTCGGCTCGAGCGATCAAGCCAGAAAGATTGGCGTCGCTCGCAAATGGCTTGAGCTTTTCAGCGACCTGCATCGGCGTTTGTGGTCGCGACGTTGGGTCTTTGTCCAACATCGATGCAACTAACTTGGCCAACCCAGCGGGTGCATCAGGCAAGAAATCGTTGAGCACCGGTGGTGGCGTGGAAACATGAGCCGTCATTTTGGCAAACGCGGTCGTGCATTGCGGTCCAGCAAACGGGGCATGCCCGGTCAGTAACTTAAACAAAGTGCAACCAAGCGAATAAATGTCGGCGCGAACGTCGACGCCACGACTGTCCGTGACCTGTTCGGGGGCGATGTAATCGGCCGTCCCCATCGCTTGTCCGGTGCCTGTCAAACCTGATGTATCGTGACGAGGTTCCTGCAAACGAGCCAACCCCAGATCCAACAACTTCACCTCGCCAGAACGACTCAACATGATGTTGGATGGTTTGACGTCGCGATGAACGAAACCTTGGTCGCTGGTGTATTGCAGTGCGACGGCCACTTGGCGAATCAGATCACAAGCGTCCGCAACGCCGATCGGCCCGGTTCGCGAAACCAACTGAGCCAAATCCATTCCGTCAATGAATTCGGTGATCAATACCGCTGTGCCATCGATTTCACGAGCGTCATGGGCCGTGACGACCCCAGGGTGACTCAACTGTCCCACGGCCCGCATCTCAGCCTCAAACCGCTCCTTCATTTTGGCATCTGCGAGACGATGCCCCGCCAAGACCTTGAGCGCGACCAGGCGACCTAGTTTGGTATGACGAGCCAAATAAACATTGCCCATTCCACCGCGGCCCAACGGCCGAACGATTTCATATTCACCGATCGAGACCGGAAAAGCCGGCATGTCCGAGACGGTGGGTGATTGCTGGCCAATTCCGATCGCACCCAAAGCAGCGATCACGGCCACGTCGCATTGTGGCTCGAGAATCCATTCCGAAGCGTCGTCAGGCGATCGAATGGCTTGGATCAAAGAGTCCTCGCCATCGCCGATCGTCTCCAATTCGGATTGGCAAACTTCACAATCACGAAGGTGGTCCAGCATCGAGTCGCTGTCTTCTTCGGCCAATCGGCCCAGCGTCAGATCCTTCAAACGTTCGATCGACGGGCATTCAGTTGCGGTCATCATAGGTGTCCTCCGGGATAGTTAGGGTAACGCACCAGGATGAACGCGGGCGTCTGACACCATTTGCTGATAAAATCTTTTTCATGAGCCACGCGTCGCCCTCGAACGAACATCCCACCCTGTCATCGATGCTGATTTCCGGCGTCAAACAGATGGATTCCGAAAGCTGGAGCCGTTTGGTTGGCACCTTCGGCCCGATCGTCTACCGCTGGTGCCGAACCTCAGGAATCCCCGCGTCCGATGCACCCGACGTGGTGCAAGAAGTCTTTGCATCCGTGGCCAGAGGCATTGGCGACTTCCAAAGAAAAAAGCAAGAAGGCAGCTTTCGTTCTTGGTTGGCCACGATCACACGCAATCGCGTTCGTGGTCACTTTCGAAGGCTCAACAAACTCGCTGAGGCTGATGGACGAGCGATCGGAGGCAGCGAAGCGCTCGATCAATTGCATCAAATCGGTGAGCAAGAAATTGCCGACACGCTGGATTCCACCATTTGTCCCGCGTCCATTGAAAGCCCGCTGATTCGCCAAGTCATGACGTCGGTCGAATCCGAATTTGAAACCATGACCTGGCAAGCGTTCTGGGCCACCACCGTCGATCAGCAACCTGCATCAACGGTCGCAGACAAGTTGGGCCTTTCCGTGGCCAGCGTTTACCAAGCGAAGTCGCGAGTGCTTCGCCGACTTCGTAAACGGATGGCAGAGCTGCCGGAATAGACCAACGGCAAGTCATTGCCCTGAATCAGTTGGCCTGATTGATCTTGTTCAGGGTGTAGTACGCCTGAGGGTGCAAGAGCGGGTTGCCGCCTTGGTTGCGGACAGCATTGGAATGAAGCTCGTGAACATGACCGAGTTGCAATCCGTCGATCACCAATCGCACGTGCATTCCGTCCTCCGAAACGGTGGCCGATGTGATTGTGGGCTTGGTTGGATCCACCTCTGGACTGCCGTACTGCGAACGGTACTCATACGTGTAAGTCTCGATCTCATAGCCAGCCAAATCGGTCGCCGTTGCCGCATCAACAGGCTGAGTGAATTCCAAATCAAAGCCGTCTGCCGTTGACTTCATGTGCTTGATTTCAAACGGAATTTCTCCAGTCCAATCCAATCGTTCGACCGCGAATGGTCGCGGCCCGGTTGATCCCCAACCACGGTTGGTCCCGCCAACAAACATCGATCCGTTGGGAGCCATCTCCATCCCGGGAAGAAAACGGGGAAGAAAACGTGACGGGGAAGAAAACGTGACGGGGGTAGTTGTTCCGGATCGGTTGGCTTTTGAGCATTGGTAATCACTCACTTGGTAGCCATAGGCCTGGGGCGTTTGCGAGGACGCCCGGGCGGTCGCATTGTGTGGTGAAGGCCGTGACGCTCGATGAATTCTTCGGTCCACTCTTCGTTTCCATAAGGAAGCCCGCGTTTGACACAAACACGCAACGACTTCAATTCTGCCTCCGAGAGAGCCGCCTGTACTCGATCTTCCCACCCCGGCAACCGGCGGATCGGCCACGGTGTGAGCAGTTTGGGTTCGTCCTTGCGGCTCTTCCAGCGATCAAGCAAACCGTAGGGCCAATCGGCAGCCCGCTGGGTTAGGTTCGCCCGCAGCGGGTTGCGTTCGACGTATCTGCAAACGGTCAAAAAGTGGGCATCGTCGCCAGTTGCAAAGCTCTTGAAACGCCCTTGGTAGAGGTGGCCTCCTCCGAGTGAGTGGTAGTGTGTCCGATACCGCAGGTATGGGTCGCGGTCACCCAGCGTAGCAATCGGCCCATCTGGTGATCCTTGCCCGGTCGAAGGATCAAGTGCCAATGGTTTGGCATCAGCGTGTAGGAAAATAAATTGACCGGATACTTCGCCAAGCCTTCAGCGAGGACCCGCTCAAAGGCGAGGAAGTCCTCTTCCTTGTGAAACAATGTTTGTCGCTGATTGCCTCGATTGAGGGCATGGTAGATCTGTCCGGCTTGGTCGTCACACGGTTGTCTCGGCACTGCTAGCTCCATTGGCGGATACTTCAGTCACTCAACGATAAAATACCGCCGAGCAAAGCCCAAAACTACCCCCGTCACGTTTTCTTGCTAACTCAAATCGAATTGCCCACTCAAACAAGCTGGACTCCTGACATCGGATTTTCAAGGAGATTGCCATGGTCGATTCGGTTCCAGGCCTCGTAGACGATGATCAATTGCAACGGAAGCAAAGGCCAAGCGTAGCGTTCGTAGTAGGAAACGAGCACATACGGAAGTATCACGCACAACGTCATTGCGACCGCTATTTTCGCGAGCCGATTGGCTGAACGCAGGTTAAAAAGCACGATTCCCATGGACACAAGCACAACGATCTTCCATGCCCGACTTATCCCCAGCGTCCACCAATTGACGGGTTGGTTCACTCGCCAAGGTCGCTGCCACACCAACGCGGCAAGAAAACGGTTTTTCGTGTGCAGGCAATATCTCCAAGGCGATTCGAATACCAGTTGTATTGCCACCGCACCCTTCTTTTCCAAATAGGCTCGCTCGCCCATTCGAACATATTCAAGATACTCCGGGGAATCCGCAAAGAATGGGTGCTGCCGTAAAACTTCCGCATCAACGATCCCATCTGAACTTTGCGACATCGACTGCCAAAGTTCGAAGGCGGCGTTCGATTTAATTGGTAGCACCTTCCCAAATTTGGCGTAATTCCTTCCGATCCAGGGTCCAACCACCACCAATAGTGCCAAATACGATAGTGCCAATAATTGGGGTTTCTGCCTTTGCATCCATCCGGCGATGACTGCCCATGCGATCGCTGCAGCGGGGAACACCAACGCCACGCCCCCTGCGAGTAGACCTGCCAGCAGTGCAGACGTTGAATTAGGTTTCTGCAAAAGCAACAACGCCAGCATAGCGACGATGACGGCCACTGATTCCAAGGCCTGACCATGACTGAACTGAAAGATCGAAAAGAATTGGGCCCATGCGGCGAACCCAAACAGAAACGCCATACGAAGTGGGTGACGATCGAATCGCTGGGCAACCAAGACCGCTAGGCTACCAATCACCCCGAAGGTCCCAATCTGAAAAACCATGAACATCCACTCGACAACCATTCGCTGATCATTGGCCACGTAGTACAAGCAGGCGAGTAAATTGGGAAACGCCGGTGGCATCCAAGCGGTCGGCCCCGAAGTCGCCAGAAAGGGGTCGGAAAAACCACGTCCGGATCGAAGTGCGATTGCGATGTTGTCGTTCTCGGCTCCGAGATCGACCCGAACGCTAGAATCAAGCTGAAGAAACCCGAGGTGACCATCACGCACCGCCGAGGAAATCGCGACGCCGATCGCGATGGTCGCCCAAACCGAGGCAAAGGCACCGAACAAAGCTACAAGGTCTCGCTTCTCGCGATTCAAGGCCCCTCGTCCTCTACTTCGATCGGATGGGAACCGCCCGGCGATATTGCCGACTTGAATACTTTCGAGTCCACGGCGAAGGCAATGAAACGAACACTCCCGTCTCCGTAGGCAAACTGGGCACCGCCCACGTGCGGAGACCCCCAATTGTCGCGGAACTCGATGCCAATACGATCCGGGAAAATTTTGGTACCGCTGCGCGCGGTTCCCTTCGAACCACCAACCCAGACCGGTTCATCCCAATACCAACTGGTTCCAAAATGCACCGAAGGATCGATTGCCTTTTCCCCCACAAAGATCGTTTGCGACAGTCCGTCGGTCACGACGCTCCAGGTTTGCACTTCAGGCTGAACCGTGGCGAGGAAGCCGTTCATGCAGTAGTCCGTTTTGCTCATCGACCATCCGCCGTCGATGTAGATTCCGTAGTCATCATCCACCGACTCGCTCTCCATCATTCTGCCACGTGAGGGGCAATGAAACACCTGCAGCGTCGCCTCGAAATCCTCGTTCGATTGAACGGCCTTCAACTCAAGTCCTGGCAACACTGCATATGCCCAAGACCCCGTTTGCTCGCGTGAGCCGACGTTTGTGTCGCCAAGCCCCCATCGATAAACTCTCAGATCAGATAGATCCGTCGTGGATGGAACGAACAAACTACCCTGCTTGCTGGGATACTCAATGGGTTTCGCGTCCGGCCCACCGATCCCGCCGTTACCGGGCAAATGACCATGCCGATCTGCGAAGACTGACACCGCAAGAACTTGCTGGCGGATTCGATTGCTGCAATCTGCCTTTCGCATCGTCGACCGAATGGATTGAACAGCGGGCAAAGAAATTGCGATGAGGATTCCGATGATCGCGATGGAAACCAGCATCTCCAAGAGCGTGAAACCGGCTTCGAATCTTCGAAGACCTCGGCGAACTTCATTCGTAGTCATTCAATGTCTCCGAATAATCCGGCACATCCACCTCACGTGGAAAGTGCCAAATTCGTAGCGTCGACTTCACCGGATCTTGGCCCTCCCAATCCGGCCCTTCCCGAACGTCCGCTGATACAAAATAAAGATCGTCCACACCACAGAATCCACCGGTGGGCTCAAGTCGCGGGTGGTCCTCAGACTGAAAGGTGGCCACGGGTCGGCCACCTGTCAGCTCGACGAAGTGAAAAGCGTTGTAAACCCCTCCGGAAAAATAGGCAGCAAACCTCCGGTCGTCACAGACACGTAGGATCGGATACCCCGTCGTGACCACAGAATCGCGTCGATGGACGACCTGCCTTCCATGGTTCCAACTCTGCAACATAGAATTTTGCAAACCGGGGCGAAAAAAAACGTGGGAGATCGTAAAAAGATCGCTGGCAGGCTTGCCAGGAGTGAATGGGATTCGCTCCACCGGAGGGCCCTTCAGTGAGGGACCACTTCTTGAGCGTACCCTACCTTGTGCCAAGTAGCACTCAAAGAGGGGATAAGCGTGCCCGCGACTGCCAGCGCCTCGATGCGTCAAAATGGAAACACGATCAGGTCGCGGGTCGAACAGGGTGGAAGCGAGACCAGCAAAAGCAACTTTTCCAGTGACTTGAACGCCCAGAATACGGTTCGGTTTAAGATCAAGTGAGAAGTGGGAAACCGAACACCTGCGAGGCGTGGATTGAGTGATGGCAAAGAATCCGTCCTCGCGTCCGTCCTCATCCTGAGTGAAAGAGACTGCCACGCATCGCCCGAGGTGAGAATCTGTTGCGTCGAAATACAAGTCTTTCTCGCGAAACTGACAGATCAGTCGTTTGCCCATTTTCTCGTAGACCGCCCAATCCACAGTGTCGGCTTCGTCGGCCCCTCTTTCACCATAGGTTTCGACCAGATATTGGCCACTGGGAGACCAGCGAAGATGGCACCGTGGAACTGGGGCCAACTGCCTCGAGCTGACTCTCAAGGGCGTGTTGTCTTCGCCCAGAATAAACAATGAGTGCTTTTCCGCTTCCATGTCGTATCCACAAACGGCCAATCCCTTCGTGGAATGGTGATAGGCAATTCCTGTCACCGCACACGGCAGCTTGACAATTTCCTCCATCTGTCCATCTGGGATCGAGATTGACAACAATCGGCCGTTGTCGGCCCCTACCAAACATCGGTTTTCACTTTCCAGAGCTAGCAAAGCAGTACAAACTGAAACTGGGATGGGCAGGGTGTCCATCGAAGGCGGCCACCCAGCGTCTGAATCGGCGTCGGCGCAATACCCTATCATTGCGTTGCTAATGCACAACAAAATTGACAAGCCAACCATCCCGGAGAAACGCACAATACAATCTAGTCTTTCGTCGCATCGAATTTGCATCAATCATTCCTGGCAATGGTTGAGGAAGAAAACAGGACGACCTCCAGTGACTGAGCAAATGCTTTGCCACCGAATGAATCGAACGCAACGGCAACAGAAAATTTCGACTCACTCAAGGTGAGTGATCGCAACAATGATTCCATCTCTCACGTCCATCCTCGCCGGCGTGTACAAGAAGGGAATTCCCTTCGGAAAGTGAACTTGACCTTTCCGAGCATTCGGGATCCATGGAGCGAACTCAAGTTCCATCGAAGTCCACGTCTGGTCCGCCAATCGCCAAACCGCGATGGACGTCGAACTGGATTGATCTTCGATAGAGTGCTCAGACAATTCTTGCCACTGACCCACGCATTTTGGACAGCCAACATCGAAGAAGTAGACTTCGAGGTCATCCCTCCCAACGAAGGAAAACTCCTTGAATCGAATGTGGTCATCGATCGGCTCGCCTACCAACGAATCGGCATTCCAAGCCAAAGGTAATCGCAACCGGTTCGTGCCGTTTGTCAGCCCAACGAGCGTCAAGAACACTCCCGCTCCTACAGTCACCCCGATCACCACGGAGGTCGGACGTTGAAGACACGACGTCTCCAATCCAACACCGCTGATTAAGCATGTCACACTTCCAGCTAAGATAAACAGATCCAAAACCACTACCAGGCCAGGCGAGATAAACTCCCCAAAACAGTGACAGCCCTCACCCGCCATCCACTGATAAAACGAGTACAACAGATAAATCAACCCAAGCGCGCTCAATGACCAAATCACACGCCGCGATGGCTTTGCCAGAACCAGACCAGCAACGATGAGATTCAGGGCGATCGCAACCACATCCAACCGTTCTGGACCGCTACTGTCCGCAGCCATGCGTCCAAACGAAGACATTGATTTTGTCGCAGAAGAAAGCAGGAGTAGAGTTGCAACACTGGAAAGAAAAATCGATGCCCTCATCGGAACAGGATGGGTGAGCGAACTCAATGACTCTCTCCTCTATTCCGTAAATACTCTCGGCCGTGACCACTGAGCAGGTCTGCAAGTATTTCTTGTAAAATCTTCGCACTGGTCCCGCGGCCCAATGGGCACGCGGTTTCACCAGTGAGTCCTAAACATTCCTGCCGAAATGCTTAAACCTAAAAAGGCCCAATAAGGTTCGACGCTGTGCCAAGGCGACTCATGCGGAGCGACCGCCCAAGCGTTGATCCTCGCACCGCACTGTGCCTCACCAAAACGAAAGTCAGCAAACCAATAGCAGCAATCACGGGTTACCGTCGTCGCAATACCTTCGGGTGATTGCCATCGGCGAGCCCGCACATCCCCCTACCATGCCTTCACTTGTTCCTCCAGGTCCAATTGGACAGTTGGGTGCACCGTTCGCACAGCGAATGTAGTTAACGGTATTGGCGTTGTCCGTTGTATGCGTTCCCTGGCTAGGCCCGGTTGCTACATGCACAACTCCTTGGGCAGGCGAGAACAGTTTACCTTCGTTGTAATACTGCCAGTTCGTCACATTAGAATTAACCTCGTGACAACCACCGGTGCAACCCGCCTGCGCTTGCACGACTGATGGGGTGATCGCCCAAACCGCAGATACGAACGACAAAAAGAAAATAGAAATTGAGAAAAATCGCATGTCTTTACCCTCTCAACGAACCTTGGTTGAAGCCGATCCAAACGAGCGTTTGAATAAAAAGGCGGCGACAACCATTCCTAAAATCGCAACTACCAGAACAATAAAATGAGTGACCGTGAAACGGTCCTCCGATTGAAAACGGCGAATTTGATTGGTGGGCCAGTCTTTCACCCAATCACCCTCGTTTGGCTCAGCGCGTGTCACCAATGCCGGCACAGAACTCGATGCCAGGAAATCCACCAATCTGCCCCGTGCTGAAAAGACTGGCTCCCCCGTTCGGATATCTCTTGAAGTCACTTCGACCGAAGCAATCTCAAGCGTGTCACCAACATAGGCAATCCGAACTTCGCCCAGGCCCACCCGCTCCGTTCCTTGCGAAAATTGGGTCAATCGATAGGGAGGTTTCGTTTCGCATTCGAATCGATGCACAAGCAAGGCACCGGGAAAGGTCTCGTCACTGAAAGTCAGCATGATCTTGCCATCGTCATCCGTTTCCGTGACCGATGCATTCGACTCAAGCAACCAATCGTCACTCTGAATGTCGTAGAATTTCTCATTTTTGTCGGTGCCATTGACGAAGTGCCCGAACGCCGCCAGCATTGCCTCTGGGATGAAATACTCCGCCACACCAGCTTCGTTGCGACTCTGGTTCAATGCAAATTTGATGTTCGGCTGGGTCGGATCGTCATTGTAAACGTCTGCATCAGCTGACAGATACTCAATATCAGCCCATGGTGATTCGTAGTACAAACGCTGGTGCTGCGGAATGAACTGGTTCCTCTCCGCATGGAAAAGAAACCTTTTCCACTCAAACAATCCTCGTTCATTGCGTATGTCGAGGTTGGCAGCGGACACCCAGTCAAACTTCAATGGCGACTTCGGGTAACGTTTCCCGGTCGGTCGAAAAGTCTCTGTGTTGACGCCCATGATCGACTCCGCTGGAATCGTCGCCTCGCCTTCGACTCGATAGCCGATGTAGGTGGTCGACTCCGCACGTTCCCGGAAAGCCCCGATCACAGACTCCAAATCCGGTGGCGCCCCAACGGCATGCTTCAGACAGAGGTTGATCGCGACGCAACATGCGAACACCGCGATGGCACAACGCTGAAAGCTTTTGGAAGTGTGAAAGCTCATTTCGCCTCCTGAGTTTTGCTAAGTGTCCATCGGTGTCTGACAAAAACGGGAATTTCCACCGAGTGAACACGCCCGCTCGTGGACGGGGTTCGTGTTTCAATTCTCAAATGGCACGTGCGCTCTTCCTGCGAGACACCAGACCCCTGTTCCAAATCCATTCGTTCATCCCCTGACGTCATCTCCAGCCTCGCGACCAAAACTGATTTCGGTCGGCGTTCGACGCTCAACACCGGCTGCGGTCGGACATCGTTTTCTTCCTTCGCAATCGCAACGGATTCGATCACCGTGTCTCCCAGCGAAGTGATCAAAAGCGATCGCGACTGCGTAACCGCGTCGCCGGCAACGGGATGAGTTGCCAGCCGAACCTGATCACTGCTGGCGGTTATTCGGTTTTCGAAAACCTGTTCGAAAAAGTACGGTGGCAGCGCCAACCGACGGCCATCCCGGTCGATGACGATCGGTCGAACCGAAAAAGGAACGGTTGTCTTCTCCCTCGTCCGTGGCAGCAAGAAATCTCGCTCAACAGTCAATGGGCACACGACCGTGCGAGTTTCACCTGGACGGAGTTCGGCGTTACTGAGCGAAGGCGCGACTAACACTCGGCAGCCAAAGTCACAGTCCAGTTGAAGCAACTCAATGGACTGGGATGAACGATTGGTGAGAGTCAGCTCAATCGAGGGCGTTTCTCCGGAGTCCAGATCGATGGCTTCGCCAATCAGGGAAAGTCCGAACTGGTCGCGAGGATTTGGGCCAGCAAGGTGGTAGCCGGCGAAGATCGTCAGCGGCACTGCCGTCAACAGCCACAGGAAGAGACCGACCGATTGCAACCGCTTCTGAAAAAGAAAGCTCTGCCCTCTGCCCTCTGCCCCGTCCTTCACAGCCGCGCCCCTGAAATCCCCGAGTACGATGCAATTGAACATTACATCTGATCATTCTCCGCTTCATTCCTTGCATTGACAATCCGAGTCTAGAGTTTGCTGCGCCCCAGTCAACCACCCCCCAACTGAAAAAATCGGTTGCAGCGTTGTCGAAATCAGTATCCAACTGTGCCTTGTTCGACTTCCATCTCGCTTTCAAGTCACCTGCTATTTGCGTGCACTATCCCACTTACTGTTCACACGATGCTCAACGCCGCGGCGAATGAGCCGCATTGATTTTGTTCAGTGTGTAATACGCCTGAGAATGCAACAATGGATTGCCATCTTTGTTGCGAATACCGCTGGAATGAAGCTCATGCACATGACCGAGTTGCAATCCGTCGATCACCAATCGCACGTGCATTCCGTCCTCCGAAACAGTAGCCGATGTGATCGTGGGCTTGGTTGGATCCACCTC
>NZ_DDGH01000092.1:0-34628 GCF_002337565.1 Rhodopirellula sp. UBA1907
GATCAGGCACGGGGATCAGGCACAAAAAAACGGAAGCACCAGCGTGCTTCCGTTTCATGAACGTTCTTTCGATACCGATCGGAGTGATCAGTACTGTTCGCCGTTGACCTCGGCAGATGGATCAGCCGTCGAGTTCTCGGCAGCGACATCTTCAGGAGACATCTCTTCGTGACCGGTGACCACGGTGGGTTCATCTGAACCGCAACCGGTGATGGTCAGACAGCAAGCCACCAGGCCGAGCATGGCAAATCGAATCAAATTCATTTCTTTGTTCTTCAAAAGGTGTGAAACGTAGTCAGTGAAAGGTGAAGTTCGATGGATGGAGTTCATCCGATCGAACTTGAGACGAGCGATTCAGGCGAGCGACTAAAACTCGCCGATGGTTTCCTTCGCGGCGCGGCTGCCGAGAGCTCCAAACAGTCCATAGGGACTCTCTGATCCAGCCGGGTGAACAGTGTTGCCGGTGAAGACAGAGCTGCTGTCCGCATTTCCAGCGTCGATCGAATCGGTGATAAAGCGAACCGCTCCATCACCCATCAAGACGTGAGCACCACCTTGGTGACGACTGCTCGGCGACGCTTGGCCGGTCGAGTCGAATCCGCCGCCAAAGCACAACGGCGTGTTGGGGCCACGCATGGTATTGATACAGGTGAATGGCACATCGCTGCTCGCCCATCGAGCGCCACGCGATCGTGTTCCATTGTTCTCGGTGCTGATGCCAGGAATCCAAAACTGCGGGCGTTCTGGATCCAGGTCACCGTCGCAAGCATTCGCGGACCCACGTACTCCGGTGGGAAACCAGCCATTGCTGACGTTGATCAATGTTCGGGCGTCGCGGTCACCCAGGTCAGACAACAGTTCGCCTGCGGCGATCGTGTTCGAAAGACCATCCAGGATATCGCGGAACTTGTTGTTGGAACGCTGGACGAAAAAGCCGCGGCAGCTTCCCGAGACTTCTTGGATGTGTCCTTGGTTCCATGAGCCGCCGGTCAAACGCCAGATGCCCCATTCCGTCCATTTGATCGCATCGCCAATGTTGACGCCGTAGTTCGTGCGACCGAGAGCCGGCAGTCCCTGGCCTGGATCGCTCGGGCATCGGTAAGAAGGAATGTTGGTGACCCAAGGATCGTATTGAGCCACCCAAGGACCTGGGCCCATCGCCTGCCAAATTTGGTTTGGATTGGCGGGGTCTGGCATGTGCGAGTTGCTGATCTGCTCCCACAACCCTTGTTGTTCGATGAACGGCAGCAAGCCAACGAGAACGCTGAGTTTGCGCTGATTGTGACCGGGAAAGGTTTCGCTGTTGGCGTTGGTCGTCGGGAGAAACGTGCCGGTGCCCTGGATTGGCAACTGGTTGTAAGCGGAATGATAGTTGTGCATCGCCAAGCCGATTTGCTTGAAATTGTTGCTGCACGACATGCGGCGAGCTGCCTCGCGAGCCGCCTGAACAGCTGGCAGAAGCAATCCAACCAAGACACCGATAATTGCGATCACGACCAACAACTCAACCAGCGTGAATGCACGCCGACTGATAGAAACGCGTTTCATATGTTTTGCCCTAGAAGATGAGATGGAACAGAATGGCGTCGAACACGCCGTTCGGAGGATCCGCCGGACAGGGGGGCCCCAATGGCGAATACTATAAGCAAGGATGCTCAAAAAACAGTGTCCGTTGCGTGTTTGTCACTCTCTAAGCGTCGTGAAGGGCTCAGGAGAAGCCAATATGTCTCAGAAAACGGGCTTGGCGTGATTCGCTATCTCACTGACGCAAAACGCCTGAGCTGCGGCTTGACGCAAGGCGTGAGGTGTATAGATCCGGTGTCTTTGGGAGCTTTCTCCCGCTTTGAGCCGGATGACAACAGTTCTTCGCGAATTATTTTGTGCGGAATCCACCCAATTTCGTTTTCGTGACCGGCATCTTGTTGGACAGTGTCCAGCACTCAGGTCATCAACGCTGGCGCAGCTGTTCAAAGAAGACTGCGATCCAGACGGTTGGTTCGTCGGGCGTGGTCCATTCGACTCGGTGGCGCCGGTTGGCGGGGATAAGAAGATGATCGCCCGATGTCATGGTGACCAGTTCGCCGTCGTCGAAACGGAGTTTGGCTTCACCCTTGAGAACGACCACCCATTCGTCTTGTTCTTGGTCGTACCAGTTGTCCGGATCGGTGGCGTGTCCGGTTGAGACGATTCGCTCGATGCGAACCGACTCTCCTTCCGCCAACACTTCAATGTGTTCCGATGGCAACTGCGTCGGAACATCTTCGAAAAGATTCATGTCGGCGGGTTATTGTCGTTGGATTGGCTGGTGAACGATGTGGACCGAGCGTGATACCGATCTCAATTCACCTGATCATTCCAGGTGAATGATCACCAGGTCAACTGCATCGGCTGCACGCGTCTCGCCTGTTCGGGGCACCGAGAATCGGTGGTTCGGGATGACCTTTCAGGTCAACGATCCGTAGCTCGAACGTCTGTAGCTCAGCTTTTGTGCCGTTGTTGCTTTCCTCTGCTTGGACAGATGAAAGACTCAGCAGCGTGAGCAACAACAGCCCTGCGAGCGACCACCGCGTTGCAGGGAATGTCAAAGACGTCTTATCAGATTCTCTGTGTTGGGCGAAGCGTTGAGCGACAACACCGTGCTGCACGAAACCATCAACAAAATAGCACGCTGCGACCTTCTGGATAAAATCCACTTGCACTGCCTACGATATGTCGGCACAATGCCTACAGGTTGTCGTCGAAGGGGCGTTTTGCAGAACCATGGTCCGGGAGAAACGAATGACGAAATCCACACCGCCGCCGCTGACTGAATCCCAGCGGGAGGTCATGGAAATATTTTGGAAGCACGGCGAAGCGACCGTCAGTGAAGTGCGAGAGTATCTCGCCAGTCTTGGACGCCACGTTGCACGCAATACGGTCCAAACAACAATCGTGCGTTTGGAAGCCAAGGGTTGGGCAAAGCATCGTGAATGTGGCAGGGCATTTGTCTACTCCGCTGCTCAACCCAAAACGCGATCTTTGGGCGTCAAGGTCGCTCAAATGGTGGACCGATTCTTTGCGGGTTCACCGGAGGACATGGTGACGGCGTTGATTGAATACCGCGGTCTCACGGAAGAAGAGGCGACGCGAATCACGGCGATGATTGACGAAGCAGCAGGAAAAGCGAAGGAGAGTTCTCCGAAGAAGACCAAGTCAAAATCCACCCAAAAGCGAGGTCGGTGAAAATGAACTTTCCATCTTATGGTCTCAGTTGCGTGCTATTCGCCAGTCTCGTTTCTATTGTGGCGTTGACGGTCAATCGATTGATGCAAAGGTTTGCAACCGCTCGGCACGGGGTGCTTCTTTCCGCATTGGTGATGATCCTTGCCAGCCCAGCCTGGATCGCTCTGTTGCGAACGCCTCAAGTCGCTTCTCGCAACCCGTTGTCGGGGATGTTGGTCAGCGAACGCGACACGATGATGGGCGGCGAAACCAACATGCTTTTGCCGTTGCAGTTGCAAACGCCGGCCGAAACGGAAGTGCCTGATTCGATGGAGCGTCACGCAGAGTGGATGCCGAACGACGAGGCTTCGTGGGAGGAAAATGCGAAAACGTTGCAAAGCAATTTGCCCGCGACTTCACTGGCGATCGAGCCCGCGATCGCGACCGGAACGTCTGCGGAACCTGCAGTCCAAGCAAACCTGCTTAAAGATCAGATCATGCGTGCGGCTTGGTCGGTGTTTCCGTCACTGGTCGCGGTTTCGTTGGTTGGCACGCTCTTCGTGTTGATTCGTGTGTTTGTCGGCTTGGTTCGATTGCGTCAAATCCTGAGAGAATCCACTCCTGTCTCCAGCCATCGCGTGCGAGAAAGCTTCGTCGAAGCCTGCGAACGTATTGGGCTCCGACCCGATTCCGTTCGTTTGGTGGTTTCTGATCAAGTTGAGATTCCCATCGCCGCTCGATTGATCCAGTCGGTCGTCGTATTACCTCGTGAGATGGTTCAGGACGATTCGCCATCGGATTTGAGCCAAGTTCTGATTCATGAACTGGCTCATGTGAAACGCCGCGACCAGTGGATCGTGCTTCTTCAGCACCTCGCATCGGCGATCCATTGGTGGAACCCGTTGGTTCATCGTTTGAACCGATGTCTCGCAGAAGCTCGCGAAGAGATATGCGACAACTATGTGCTCGAGAATTGCGATGCGCCGAGCTATTGCCGGACGCTATTGCAAATCACCCAGCGTCAACGTCAAACGATGGTTCCCCTTGGAGCGGTCGGCTTGTTCACCTCGCGATGGAAGCTCGAACAACGAATTCAATCGCTGTTGAACGCGAACCGAAATCGGGCAACGGCAATGTCTTGGAAAGGTCGTTCGCTAATCGGGCTTGGAGTTCTATTGGTGTTGGCTATGGGTAGCCAATTGGCGATCCCGGTCGAGGCGGTTGAGCCTCAAGTCACGGGCTCCAGCGAATCCCCGGCCGAGACTCCCGTCGTCACCCAGCCGAACGAGGATAGCGAAGAGCGGTTGCAAAGTTCGGCTGTTGCGGGAACCGTCAAAGATGAATTCGGCCAGCCCATTGAAAGTGCAAAGGTGGTTGCCTTCTACCAACTGAGCGAGCAGCGTGAAGTGGTGAGCTCGGTGGATGCGTCGGATGCGGAGGGGCGTTTCGAATTCACTGACATTCCACTCACCAACCCAAATTTGAAATCACTGGCCATCTATTCCTGCGCGAGCGGCTATGCAATTCAATCGCGACTTATTTATCGCAGCTTGTTCTCGCCTCCATTGAATGCTGATTTGCTCGATCTGAACTTCGAACTGGAGCCAGAGGCAATCGGAATAGTCGATGTGGTCGACGAAGACGGGCAACCGGTGGCTGGGGCTGTCCTGACTCAATTGCAGTCGAAAGGCGAAACATTGACCAGTCTGTATCTGTACCGCGATGTCTGGGAGCAGCTTGGTTTGTCCGTTCCAACGTCAAACGCAAATGGTCGTATGGAAATCCCTTCCATTTCGCCAGGCCGGATTTATGACGTTCAGCTCGTGCATCCCGAATTTGCCAAAACGCCGATTTGGGAAACTCCTCTTTCGGAAACACCTTTGACCGCCGTGATTGAGAAGGGGAATCCGGTCAAGTTTGTCGTCACGAGTCCCACGGACTCAGACAAGGTCGATCAGGCGAAGATCGAAGTGGTGGTCAATGAGATCGGTGGCGTGTTCATGGTCATTTGTGATGTCCCCGAAGACGGGATCGTTGAGACGCGACTGCGTGATGCCAACTCGAACATCTCGATCAAGCACCCAACGCTCGTCAGCCGGTCCTGGTATTTTTACCGAAAAAACAAGCCTACGATGGAGTTCTCGCTTCATCGCACGGGGACGGTTCGAGGACGAGTGGTTGATGCGGAGACGGGCAATGGAGTTGGACAAATGTCGGTCACTTTTGGCGGCAATCATCGGCAGTTGCACCTCCTTCGCACCGATGAGGAAGGCTACTACGAAGGTGAGGTTGCGGAAGGCGAGTACTCGGTGAAAATCGAAGATATTCAGGGACAGTGGAAAGCGACGGAGGACGATCGGCGGGAAATCCATGTTGCGGCGAATGAGACGGTTCAAATGAAAACGTTCACCGCGAACCGGTCTGCTCCGATTCAGGGGCGAGTGTTACTTGAGTCAGGCGAGCCCGTTGCGAATGCCATCGTGCTTCAGGGTTCTCGGCAAATGCCCATCCTGACTGATGCCGACGGAACGTTTGCTGTCGTTCGTGGTTCGCGAAGGAATCAGGTGGTCTATGCGATTCATCCGACTAAAAAACTGTCTCGTGTGACGATTTTGCCGAACGAGGCGATTCATCTCAATATGGTGCTGGCACCCGAAGGAAGCTTGAAGGGCGTTGTCATCGACTCGGACGGCAACGCTTTGGTGGATGTTCCGGCTTCGCTGAAAATCCAGGTGTCATCGCGTTCAAATCGTGGGAGCGACATGTCGACGACCATACGGACCAAGCAAACCGACCAAGAGGGTGCCGTCCGTTTTGATGGTCTGATTGAAGGAGCCCACTACGCTCTCGAGGCAAATGGCAAATTCAGATCGAGCTTTGGTGAACGGTTGCGGCAAACCAGTCGGTCGTTTGACGTTGCCGCGGCCCCCTGGGAAGTCGTTGAGCTCAAAGTCCACTCCGCTTTGGAAACTGAGCTCAATGAACTAGCCCGGTATCGACAGGCTCCGGAGATGATCCAGCCACTGAGGGCAACGAATTGGTTGAACGGCGATCCGGTCGATGTTGTATCAGGGGAAGCGGACTTTCGTCTGATTGTGTTCGGACGATCGAAACACAGTTTCGAAGAAGCGAATCTGGTGCACCAGTTTTATGGTGATCAAGGGGTTCAAGTCGTTGGCGTCGTCGGGAACAGAATCTCAGGACCTGAAAGCAGAGCCGCATGGGCGGGAGAGCTTCAAATCCCAATTGCGGTCGATGACGGCAACGCCAAGATGTTTTCTCGGTATGGAGTCGATTCAAACGGCAGTGTCCTGCTGTACGGAGCAGATGGACAGTTCATCGAACGGATCAATCGAGGAAGAGACCTACTTTGGATCATGAGAAATCACGTTTTGTACCGGGATTGATCAAATCAGAAAATCTCATCGTTCTCGCTCGAAAACAGGCGTGCGTGTACGATGCGATCATGACTGACAGCGCTCTTCCTCCCAACCAGCAGCTTGTTCGTGGTGATCGTTGGCCCATTGTTGGGGAACGACATCCGGGCGATGTCGATTCTCCTTGGTTGCTGGAGATTTGTGGCTGCGTCGCGAATCCGTTGACGTTTCCCCTCGATGAGATTCGAGCGATGCCGCAGGTGACTCGGCAAATCGATGTTCACTGCGTGACGCGTTGGTCGAAGCCGGCGATGTCGTTCACTGGCGTTCGTCTTCGAGATCTGCTGCACGATTCAGAGACACCGATCTGGACCGACGAGGCGAACTTCGTTTCGTTTGTCGCACGGAGTGAACGAAATCATTCGACCTCGTTACCGCTCAGCGAAGTGCGGGAACTCGATCCGATCATCGCTTTGCAGGCCGAGGGGAAACCATTGGCGACGGAGAACGGCGGACCGATGCGGATGGTGGTTCCTGGCAAGTACTTTTACAAGAGCGTGAAGTGGATCCGCCGGATCGAGTTCTTGAAAGAAGAGCGTCTGGGGTACTGGGAATCCGAGGCCGGCTACCACAACGGTGCGGACCCCTGGCGTGAGCAACGCTACATGGCACCGACGTTGACCAAGCAAGCCGCGTTGCGAGTGATCGAATCACGCGATTTTCGTGGCCAAGACCTTCGGGGTATCAATGCGTCGCATCGGGACTTGGCGGATTTGCAAGCGTCCGATGCCCTGCTTCGAGACGCCGATTTCCGGTCCTGCAATTTGCAGCGAGCCAACTTTCGCGGCGCGAATCTATCCAACTCCAAATTGCAACGAGCTGACCTGCAGGCTGCCAACTTCACCGACGCCGATCTCGAAGGAGCAGACTTGTCCGGGGCTGACCTGCGAGGCTGCGATATTCGTGGCGCATTACTCTTCGGAGCCACCTTCTTTCAGTCCGACGCGAACGGACTAGGCAGCTTGAGTGCCGTGATCGATCGATCCACTCAAGTCGATCTCGCATCCTTGGAAGCTTTGGTAGACGAACAAAAATCATTTGTTCGCAAGGCGATCGAGGCGTAGACCGCCAGAGTTCAGAGTTCTAGAGACCTGAAAGATGTGGCATATGCTTCTAGCCTGTGATTGGCAACAAGGGCAATTGCATTGCAATATGTCTGCGGTACCCAGTCAACAACCTCTTCGTTCAGGAAAGATTGATCCAAGTTGCTACCGCACTTGAACGAAACGGTGTGGTAAGGCGAAATCGCGTCGTGTGCCATCTTTGATGCCCAGGCAAAGTATGGTCTTCCTGTGCTCTGGCTGTTTGTACGTTCGTTACTGTACTTGAGAGCAAGTAGCACCTCGCCACGATTGATTAAGGGGCGATGCCACTTCATCCGTTCCTATGTGCATGCGATGTGAAGGATTTGTTTGGGTTGTGTGCATTCAGGCCCAAGGTTTCTGCCTCAAAAGATCCATGAACCAGCACTTGGCTTGATGAGCAGTGGCCATCGCCGTGTGAAGTGCGAACGCTCTTTCCAAAGAATATTTGCAGGGGCTCGATGGCATCGCTATGATGCTCAAACTGTGCTGTTCGAAGCTTAAGGAAACAACCTCGAGGACCGGGATCAAAGAATGAGTTTAGACGCAACGATTGCGAACGAGAATTCCGCTACGGTTTCTCAGTATCCATGTCCCTATTGCCATGAGCGAACGCTGGAAGCGGTCGCATCCGCACCCTATGTCCGCGGATTCATCATCGTCATGATGTTTGGCTCAAAGTCATTCACCGGCTGCGTGCCCTGTGTGCGTCAGAAGATCTTTGGTGAGGCGGGCATGTCGATGCTGTTGGGATGGTTCAGCCCAAAGTCTTTGATCATCAACCCGTTTCTGATTCTTTACAACCTGATTCGCGCAGTCTTTGTCGGTGCAAACCCCAAGGCAGTGGAAAAGAAACTGACTCAGTTGGGGCTGCCTGGAACGCCCAATCTGATCGACATCCAAGCGGTCGGGGTTGCTTTGGCGGCTTCCATGATTTTGGCGGACGGTGAAGTGGATGAAGCAGAAGTGTTGGCGGCTGAGAAGTCTGGTGATGAAGTGTTTGAAGGGTTTGACGAGGCTCGTCTTCGAATGATTCTGCAGCATGGCAAAGACTTGCCGTCCGCCGACGACTTGGCTGGGATGCTCCGCGATGTTCTGGATCAAGAAAGCAAGGCCAAGGTGATGGAGTTCTTGTCAGAGATTGCCATGGCAGACGGCAGGGTCGCGAAGGAAGAACGAGAGATGTTGCAACGAGTGGCGGCAGGCCTTGGAGTGAACTCACCCATCAATTGATGCGGCGTGCGTCGGAGTATTCGTTTCGCAACGAAGACGTTTTCGACGGTTGATCATGCCCGAATTTGAAAGAGACAATCCGATTGTCTCCACAACTGGAAACGGCAGCGTCACGTGGTGGAATCAGTTGACTGCGCAAGTTGTCTGCCGCCTAACGGAAACGCCAGAGGCCTGAGAACCCATTGCACCGAATCATCGGGCGGTGTTTGCGCAAGTGATTTGATGCAAATGGACTTTGGTTTCGAAGATCTCCTCCTCGGTTCTCGCCGTTTGGAATTGCACTCTTCGAAGAGTGTTTGAGAACTGACCACCGTTTTCCGATTGCATTGCGAGTGTGCGAACAGCCAGCTGGGTCAAAGATACAATCGATGTATGCCTATCACGCCGATTGGAATCCAATGCGTGCGCGGAATCGAGTGCCGAAAGGTTCTGTGATTTGAATCTGAAACAAACTGTTGAGACAACCGACACGAAAGCTGGACTTGCGTTTGACTTGACCATGCAGGCTTTGATCCTGGTTTCCCTCGTTGACTTTTCGATTGAGACGTTGCCTGGATTGTCGAGTGATGCTCGCAAACTGTTGTGGTTGATCGAGACTGCAACCGTGGTCGCGTTTACGGTCGAGTATCTGTTGCGATTGTTCGTCGCCGACCGAAAGATTGGTTTTGCCACCAGCTTTTTCGGCGTGATTGACCTGCTTGCAATCCTGCCATTTTATCTTTCGCTTGGCTTTGATCTGCGATCGGTGCGAGCATTCAGGTTGCTTCGACTGTTTCGAATTCTCAAGCTCGCAAGATACAACGCTGCGGTGCGGCGATTCCACCGAGCCTTGCTTATCGCATGGGAAGAGCTTGTTCTATTTGGAATCGTTGCAGTGATCGTTCTCTATCTTGCAGCAGTGGGAATCTATCACTTTGAAAATGAAGCTCAGCCAGATGCCTTCGCGTCGGTTTTTCACTCGCTTTGGTGGGCAGTCGCGACGCTCACGACGGTTGGCTACGGAGACATTTATCCTGTGACCGTTGGCGGCCGTGTTTTTACTTTCGTGGTGTTGATCGTAGGACTTGGCGTTGTGTCGATTCCCGCCGGGCTCATCGCGTCAGCGCTGTCGAAGGCAAGGGAAGCTGACGAATTAGTCGGTCGATGAGTCTCGGAACAAGCCACCCGGGACATCATCATCGCAATCGTTGAAAGTCGATCTTCTTGATGCGGGTTGTTCTCGGTTACGATGGATGCACCCTCAACAAGGGAGAACCAGATGGCAGACGAAATTTCGATCGACGACGCCCGAGGGCATCTGAAAGACCTGATCGCAGGTCTGGCTCCGGGTGCGGAGTTGGTGATTACCGATGACGACAAACCGGTCGCTAAATTGGTCTCCGAGCAAAAGAAGCCAGCCGAGTTTCGTAAACCTGGGCTAGGCAAAGGCATGATCTCGATCATCAGCGATGATGACACACACCTAGACGATTTCGCCGAGTACATGCGGTGAGAGTCTTGCTCGACACTCACACATTGTTCTGGTTCATCGAAGGCGATGTGAAACTGAGCAACGCAGCGGCCGCAGTGATCGGCGAGCCAAGGCGAGAGGTAGACGCGAGGTCGTAGCGACGGTGGAGGCATCCGTGGGCAATAGAAAGGCCGGCCAAGTGCTATTCGGTGTCCGCGCCTTCGGGTTCAACATTGCCGTCGTACGCGTTGACTGACTCAAGAATTTGCTTTTCGAAGTCGTAGATCGATTCCAGTTGATCGATCGGATTGCGAGTCTCGTTCTTATCGGTATCGAATGTTCCGATGTATTTCTGGCCGCTATTGAAGTGCAGCCGGCAAATCGGTTTTCGGTTGTTGTCGTCTAGCAAAACGCCGCAGTAGCTTTTGGTATCTCGCATCACGACTCTTTTGATCGGGATGTGCTTGGCGAGGATGGCACGGACGATGTGGAATCCTTCGATCTCTTCCGCTGTCGTTACGATTCCGTCGACTTGAAGTTCCCGCTCATTCTCAGAAGCGGAGGTTTGGATGTCGGAATCGACACCTTGCAACGCCGATTTGAGACGGTTGCTCAGGCGATCGTTGATGAAATCCCTGAACGCGGATTTTACTAGGGGTCTGAATTGATCGCACACCGTAGCCGTGAACCGACCATCGTAAATTTTGGAGGTCAAATGCTTCACGAGTTCGTCGCTTGGCGATTCCACCTCGGTCGCCAAGACCGCACCAAGCTGCTGGGTGAATTTGAGCTCCGTCGCATTGGCGAGAATGTTCTCAAGGTTGAAAACTGATTTTCCAAACTTACTAAGTTCGGCAACATCGCGCGCATCAAAGTCGTTGAGATCGAATTTGAAGAATGCCTTGGAGTCCATTTTGTTAGGCGAATCCAGGTCCGTGTAAAACCAAAGCTGTTGGCCGTTGGTTAACACAGCGAACCTGGCTGCTGTCACGCCAAAGTAGCGATAGAGTTGTGAGGCATGTTTGAAATCGAGTTTGGTGTTGATTCCTTTGCACTCGATCAAAATGGTTGGTTCGCCGCCAACGACGATCGCGTAGTCCACTTTCTCCCCTTTCTTTACGCCAACGTCTGCGGTGAACTCGGGGATGACCTCGGTAGGGTCGAAGACGTTGTAACCTAGAGCGTTAATGATCGGCATGATCACTGCATTCTTCGTTGCCTCTTCGGTCCCAAGCAATTCTCGTTGTGATTCGAGTCGGGAAGCAAGTCTGGTCAAAGTGTCGAAGAGTTCCATGCCCGTTCGCTCCAAGGTGGACTATTGAGATGCGGTTATGCGCAAATCAGAGTGTAGCAATTTGAGCGTAGGTGTCCTACAGGCCACCAAGTAGAGAGGTGGCTAATCTGTGAAGATTTCTGTTTCGATTGGCATGTCGCCGTTCGGTGTCTGCCACTGAGCAAACTGTCACATAGGCGGTAGGCGTTCCTTGCCTTGACGAAGCCTGCACGCTGGAGCAAGGCGTTTGTTTCGAGTTGCAAATGGCATGCAAGCGCGTGTAGAGCCGGGCGAGGTGTGGGGTGGTTATCCATCCGAAGGTGACGCAAGGAGATACGTATACTCAAGCTCCGATCGGATTCCAATCCTCGCGTGCCATCGCTTGGGCGCTCGGCGACGGAACAAACTGATGCACGCTATGGGTGACGAATGACGCTTCAGCTCGGCGATGCCAACGCTACCTTTCTCGCGACATACATATCGCGTGTAGCAGATACTGACTCAATCGTTTGAAGCAGACTTGCCGGCCCTTTGGCGCGCGATCAATGGATCGCAAAGAATGGCTGGCCGTGTTCCTTCTTTGATTGAAGGGCGAAGAAGTGTTAGCAAATTCGTTTCGGCATGCCTACGAAAAAAGCCGCGTCAGCGGGTGGCTGGACGCGGCTTTTCGGAAGTACACCCCACTGGATTCGAACCAGTAACCTTCGGTTTCGTAGACCGATGCTCTATCCAATTGAGCTAGGGGTGCTTCTTCTAATTCGTCACACGCGAGTCGCTTTCGCGTCGCTTGCGAGGGCGTGAAAATATCGGCTGGTCTGGTTTCTCGCAAGGGGGAATGACCAACTTTCAGTTCCTGGGGACCTCGATTCCGCGAATCATGGCCCGCAATTCCTCATCAACGCTGCGACCCTCAATTTCGGCCTCCGCCGTCAATGAGACTCGGTGCCGCAAAACAGGCAAAATGATCTCCATCACGTCGTCGGGAACCGCGAAATCGCGGCCGGAAAACGCGGCGATCGTGCGGGCGGATTGCATCAATGCAATCCCGGCTCGCGGCGACGCACCAATGTGGAAGGCTGGCCATGTTCGGGTGGATCGAATCAATGCGTTGATGTACTCCACCAAGCGATCTTCGACGCGAACTTGGCTGCACGTCGAGATGACTTTTTGAACGATCTCCGGATTAGTGATCGGTTGAATCTCGTCTTCGAGTCGCTGGCCGAAGTCAACCTGCATCGAATGCATTTTCAGGATCTCGGCTTCTTCGGTGGCCGACGGGTAGTCGACCATCAGCTTGAACATGAACCGATCCAGCTGAGCCTCGGGCAAGTTGTAGGTGCCTTCGCTTTCCAGCGGGTTCTGTGTTGCGAGAACCAAAAACGGTTTCGGAACCGGGTGGCTGGTTCCGTCAATCGTGACGCGATATTCCTGCATGATCTCGAGCAACGCCGCGTGTGTCTTCGCCGGTGATCGGTTGATCTCATCGGCCAGCAACAACTGCGTGAACACGGGACCGGCGCGGAATCGAAATTCGCTGGTCTGCATGTCGAAGACGGGGGCACCGGTGATGTCCGATGGCATCAAGTCAGCGGTGAACTGGATACGTCCGAATTCGCAACCCAGGATTCGACCGAGTGTTCGTACGAAGAGTGTTTTGCCCAGTCCCGGGACCGATTCGATCAGGACGTGGCCACCGGAGAACAATGCGGTCAACGTGCCGAGCACCAGCTCGTCTTGTCCGACGTACAGCTTGGCCACTTCGGCTTGGATCAATTCGAAGAGCTCTTTGATCTTCGCGAATTCTGGCGAGACCGGAGGCGCGGATGGTTCTTCGACTTCCGGAACGGTGATGTGCGAAGCCGGGGTCGCGGGCGCGGACATCTCAGGCGGCGACGGCGGAGAGCCCTGCGGATGGTTTGCAGCGTCGTCGGCGCCAGGGTTCCCGGGACCGGAGTTGTCTTCGGGCAAAATCGGTGGCAAGGAAGAATCGTTCAAGGCGACTTCTCAGCGGGTTCGTTAGGAACTGGCGGGTCAAGTGACGTTGTAGCAACTGGTGACTCCGAAGCAGTAGGAGGCACGTCGGAGGTGTCGGGCGAATTGGGCTCGCCCTCCGTCTTTGCGATCGGTGGAGCGTTCGTGTTTTGAGGTGGCTCGGGTGGTGCCTTTGGGACGACAAAAAGATCTGGTTCGCCGCGAACGACTCGCATGTAATGGTTGATCTTCTCTTTGGCGAAGTTCATTCCGCCCGCGCGACGCATCAAAATCGCCATCGCACTGAGGTGGTTTCCAAAATGAGTTGATCGATGATAGACGACTTGGCGTGCGCGGCCAAAAGTTGGCAGCAGCATCAGGCACATCACCACGCCCAAAAACAAAGCGTGCAGCGTGACGAGGCTGATCGGCCACGTTGTCAGCATCTCCATGCCGGTCTGTGCCGGGGCACCCGGTTCGGCATCGGAGATTTGAACGTAGTCGTGGTCGCTGGTCATGAAGCCGAAGCTCACCCGTTCGTCGGCTCCAACTTCCGCGTTGGACAGAATCTCCTGACGGATCTGTTTTGCCAATTCGATCGCGGGTTCGTCCGTCATCGCGAAGTTGGTCAGCATTCCGCCGCTGGCGACGACCAACACGCGAGAATCTTTCCACTTCGGATGGGTGATTCGGGCGAAGGTGGTGATGCCGTTGTGCTCGTCCAACGTTTCAAACAATTGCGACGGGCGACTGTTCTGTTTTGAATCGTCTTGTTCGTCGTTTGTTTCTTCGGCCGAATCAGATGATTCCGTCGGCTCGTCGACAGCGGTTTCGTCCAATTCGCTTTCTTCCCCTTCGCTATCTTCCCCTTCGACGATTGTCGCGTCGTTGGGCTTCGCGGCCGTCACAACCAATCCGCCGGGGGTCACAACGCTGGCGGTTTTGTCGCGTTTCGGATCGAAATCGTGCAGGTCGTAGGAGACGACTCGGCGATCATCGATGTTCTGACGTGCGGGCAATCCTCGAGCGGTGAACAGTTTGCCAACGATGATGTCGTCGCGGCGGACGTCCTCGAGCAAACGCAAGTTGATCTGCTGAGCGAGACGGCGACGGTATTCCAACCGTTGCTCGGGAGGTGCCAAATTCGATGCCTCGCGCCAATAGGCTTCCGTGCTGCCCTCGTCGGGAACGATGAAGACAACCGTGCGGTTACCGCTTCGCAACCACTTTGTCATCCAATCCGAGACGTCGCCCGGATTGATAGGCGGCCATGCGGTTGGCACCCAAACGATGGCATCGTGCTGGTAAGCCCGTGACGACAACCGCGTCAGGTTGCGAGAGCGAAGCTCAGCGTCCTCCCAATCTTCGCCCAGTTCGGCACGTTCCGTTTCGTCAAGTTTCTCGGTGAGCGTATCGCGGAATGCGCCGAAGCCATTGAGACTTTCGTTGCCGATCGTGCCGTCGGTTTTGCCGTACTTGGTGTACAGATCGCTGCATCCGGAGGTAAGCAGAACGCAAAGCAACAGCAACCAACAGGCAGCCTTGCAAGCGACTGGCCCTGACGATGCGGAGCGGTCGCGTGCAGCATCGGAGGAGGCGATGTGGGAGTCGAAGAAAGATCCAATTCGGGTGGCGGTGATCATGCTGCCCCCGTTTTGCGAACGGAGTCGGCGGCTTGGATGCTCTGTTCCAAGACCGCGTTGGTTTCCCAAAGACGCTGGAATTCGGCTTGCGAGATTTCGTGCCGGCCAAAGTAGGCTCGTTCAAACGCCGACACCGTTTGCTGCAAACGGTTCCCCGCATCGGGTTGTGACCGCTTTGTCTCACGGACATAGCGACTGTTCGTCTTCCCGCGAGCCAACCGCAACCAGTGGACTCGGTCGAGCAACAGCAATTGGTGTCCGTACAGGTAGATCACCGCTTCGTTGTACTGGCCAGCCTGCATCAACCGTTCGGCTTGGGCACGCGGGTTGACGCTGGTGTCACGCAATGCCTCGGGCAGGTGTTCCATGCGTTGTCGGGTTTGACGGTCCAGTTGTTCGCCGGTCAGCAATGATTGTTCGACGTTGCCGGGAGTGAAGTCAAAATCGCTGTTGCTAAACACCCACGCCAGCAGCGACACCAATCCGATTAGCAGTGCGGCGAGCATGAGCCAGCCGAACAATCGAGCGATTGTCAATCCGGTGGTTGGTGTGGTTGCGGGAGCAGCGGGAGTCGCTTTGGCTTTGTTGGTGGAGACCCCTGTCCAGCGGCTGTTTCGATTGTCAGTGTCGGTTTGTTGGTCGGAGACTTTCACCGGAATGAGTTCTCCCGCATCCTCGTCAAACCAAATTGAACCTGACACCGGCGAATCGACGGACTCGGCCGCCGCGGGCTGGGCCGCGAATGTTTGGTGGGTCAAAGGTTGCAGTGAGATGCTGCTGAACACGACGCATGCGACGATGCATATCCAATTCGTTTGTGCTGGCGTCGAAAGGAGACGGATCGAATGCAAGATAGGCGATGCGTATGGGCGGGATTGGTTCCGCGAGATTCGGCGATGGATCATGGGCGAACCTCGACTTCGATCGCGGTTTCGTTTGCTTCGGGTTCGTTGTCGGAAACCAATAGGGCTTCTAAAGTATCAGCAGCTGGCGTCGGTGATGCCGCGGGTTTGTTGGGTGTGGATGGTTGGCTCAGTCCACTCCGGCGTAAAGATGCGGCCTGGGCGTTCATGGCGTCTTCGCCGAATTGACGAATGGCTTCGGCGCGGATGGCCAATTCCACTTCCCATCCTTCCAAGCGAATTCGAGCGTCCAGGTATCCCAGCAGGCGAACGACCACACTGAAAGCGGCCACCGTCCACAAAGCCAGAGGAATGAATACCATCATGGCGAGCAAATCCGTGGACCAATTCGATGTCGCGATTCCACGAACCCAAATCAGCGAGTAGTAGACCGAACACACCAAAACGAAAGAGGTTCCCGCGACGGTCAAAAAGCGCCCGCCCAGCTCGCTGGCCATCGGTGTGTGCAATCCCTTGGAACGTCGAGAGAGCGTGATAACATGCTGAGATTTCGAACGAAGCGGGCAGCGTTCCAGCACAATCATCTCAGGAACAAACGGGCGATTGCTTCGAACGACCGCCGCAAGAATCACAATCAACCATGGCAACATAAAATCGATGAAGACATCGGCGTCGGTTCCAATTCGAAAAATCAGCAGCAGCGTGGTTGGAATCGCGAGTCGTTTGACGCCCAGCACCCACAGCAGCGGCCATCGAAGCTTCCAGACTTCCGCGAAAGTGTGCCGCAGGGTTGGCTTTTGTTCAAAGACGGCTTGGCCTAAATAGTACGTCGAGAAAGCACCGGCCAAGGGCGTTTGCAACACGACCAGCACCATCATCCAGCTGACGTAACGGATCAAATCTGACGCGGAGTCATCGGTGAAGAATTCGTCGGCGGCGATTTGCAGCGGCAGGAATGACAGCAAGACAGCATTGATGACAATCCACGGCAGTGCTCCGGCAAAGAACGCACGTGTCACCGCGACCGGGTAGCGGCGGATCATCAGCAGAGCCAGGTCGCCGATTTCCGAAAGCGAGCGGACTCGGATGGCGATGTGAGTGCGATCAAGCTGCACGGACGCTCGAGCTCCCGCCACCACTTGGGTCGGCTTGCAGGTTGGGATCGGAATCGTCGGGCGGACCGAGATCATTCATGATCGTGTCGAGCGTTTGACGCACCGTTCGATGGTCGCGGTTGCCCGGGAAGCCGAGAACCACGAAGTAGAAACTGATCATGCTGGACGACATCACCGACCAAGCGGCTTTGAACGTGTACGCCAGTGGGCTTGGTGAGATGAATCCTTCTGTGAAGGCCGCAAGCACAAACAGTGTCGCCGCGGCCGAAATCACCGGCACCGCTTTAACCGCTGATCGGCGGACCGAATCAATGCGGCTGAGTCCACCGGTTGTGAAAAGCCCCATGCCCAAACGCAATCCCGCGGCGGCGGACAACGCGATCGCGGTCAGCTCGAACGGGCCGTGAGCGGTGACAAATTCAAAGAAGTTGTCGCGACTGGAGACATCTTCGCGGGCCATGTAGCCAAACACCGTTCCCAGCGTCACGGCGTTGCTGGACAAAATGTACAGGCACGGAACGATCAGGATTCCGTAGGCGAAACACTTCAGCCCGATCCCGGTGTTGTGCATGATGTAGAAGCTGGACATGGTGATGTAATGGTCCAGACTTCCCTGCAGGTCCATTTCGTACATCTCTTCCATCGATTGCAAACCGGCTTCGCCGACGACAACGTTGGCAAAATTGGGGAAGAGTGTTTGTTGGTATCCCAGGTACATCGACAACGCGAACAGACCAAAGAACACCAGCGTGGCGACTCGCACGCAGTTGTCGCCGTAGATTTCTTTCGGTGCGACACGAAAGATCATGTCAAACCAACCGGTCGGTTCAAATTTGCCCGCTCGATAAAGCTGGTTGTGCGAACGCGCGACCAGTCGGTGAAGGTAGGTCACCGTGGCGGGAGGCAATTGGTACGCGTCGGCCAATGCCAAGTCCGCACATGCGCCGCGATACAGCGTTGCAAAACGAACGATCCCGGCGGCACCTTTGTATTGTGGCCCCGCTTTGTCCGTTCGTCCTCGAACTTCCATCGCCTCGCAAAGACGTTCCAATTCGCCCCAGTTCGATCGTCGTTTGTCGAGCAGTTTGGCGATGTTCATGCGAGCGATTATAGCGAACGAAACCGATTCGGGGGTGTGGTCAGGTTCTCAGCCACCGATGGCATGCATCGCGCGTTCGGGAGGGCGGAAATCATCCGAATCAATGCCGTGAGCGGCGTGTTTCTCGCCCACGCATTGTAGAATCTTTTGAATCAATTTGTCGTCGTCGCACCCACTTCGCATCGCATCGCGAAGCGGCGTTTCGGATTGCGAGAACAAACAATTTCGCAGCCCACCATCGGCGGTCAATCTCAAACGGTTGCAATCCCCACAAAACGGCCGGGTCACGGAGCGAATGATTCCGATCGTGCCTTCTCGCCCATCACACGATAGCGTGAAGGTTTCCGCGGGAGCCGATGGATTTTCGCGACCCGTCGGCGTGATGTTTCCAAACGCTTCGGAAAGCAGTTCCAGGCAAGCGTCTCCGGAAAGCACGTCTTTGGATTTCCAAGCCCGGTCGCTGTCCAGCGGCATGAATTCAATGAATCGAAGCGTGACGCCTTTTCCAACCGCGAAACGGACCAAGCCAACCAGTTCGGATTCGCTGAGGCCACGAATCGCGAGCGCATTGAGTTTGATCGATTCGAATCCCGCCTCGATCGCCGCGTCGATTCCGTCGATGACTCGGTCGACACCGGGACGTCGAGTGATTTTGGCAAACGTGGCTTCATCAAGCGTGTCGAGAGAAATGTTGAGCCGTTTCAAACCCGCCGCTTGCAGATCCGCTGCGTGCTGTCGGAGCAACATCCCGTTCGTGGTCATCGACAGGTCTTCTAGTCCATCGATCTGGGCCAGCATTCGAATCAGGTCGACGCAGTCGCGGCGTACCAAGGGTTCGCCGCCGGTGATTCGGATGTCTCGCACACCGCAACGCCCAACCAGCAATCCCGCCAAACGTTCGATTTCTTCGAACGTCAACACACCACTGCGAGGCAGAAACTCCGCGTCGTGTTCAGGCATGCAGTAAAAACAACGGATGTTGCAACGATCCGTGATACTGATGCGAAGACTGTCGTGGCGTCGACCAAAGCGATCGACCAATGCAATGGGATCGGTCATGTTGGTAGGGTAACCGGCCCGGATCGATGACGCGATGCGGACGAAAAACGAAGCGGTGAGCGTTTCCACTCGAACTCATTCGCGCAAATCAGGCCAGAGCGAATCCGACCAGCGAGATACGAAATTCGATGAGCAACGATTGGGACGACGATTCGTGGCAGTCGAGCTACGACGATGAGATGGATGAGGATGCGGTCGAAGGCGAAGAGTACTCGGTCGACTGGGACGATGAGGAGTACGACGATTTTCTCGCTCGCGAATTTCCGGATTCGACCAATCGCAAAGATTGGGCGGGTGGTCGCCCGCTTTGGCACGTGACCGTGTGGGTGGTGCTGGCGGTTTTCGTCGGTGGTTTTCTGCTGATGCTGTTTTGAATAACGCTGGATGAACGAGTGTTCGCTTCGCCCGCGTGCAAATTCACTCGGGATCGGGAAGCAATCGCAAGCGGATGGTTCGCGTGACCCACATCATCCCAGCCAGAACCGGCGGCATGACGATCGCCATCCAAAGCAACACGTCGCCCATCAGCAGCAGCGTCGTTCGAAAGCGAGCGTTGTAGACGTCGTCCCAGAACCAAACGACCAGCAAAGTGCCCACGCACAAATACGGACCGTACGGCGTTCGCGGATCGCGGTTGATGACGAAGACCACCATCACAATCAGCAGTCCGGCGATTGGAGAAAGGAAGAATGTCAGGATGCTGCCTTGCCATCCGATCACCGCACCGATCATGGCCATCAACGTGACATCCCCGAATCCCATCGCTTCCATTTGGACCGCCCATCCGCAGACCAATCGCACGATCCAGATGATTCCGCCACCAACGGCCAGCCCCGTGAGCGACGTCATCATGCCCATCCAACCGATCGGGCTGCTCAGATAGACCGATACAATCGCGAGGGAACCGATCAGCCACATCGCAATCAGAATTTTCGAGGCTGGGTTTCGTTTCAAACCAAACCAAAAGTATGCCCAGGCTTTTGACCATCCACGCCTCAGGTAAAAACGTCGGTCAGCCAAGGCAAAGCACCAGACCGCCCAGATCAGCAGTCCGGTGAACAAACCGTTCGTGCTGCTCCAAAACGGAGACAAACCGTACGGGTGATTGGCCAAGGTCGGTGCAATTCCTTCCACGGAGTTCGATACCACGGTGCCGGGCAGGAATGCGAACGGCGTGATCGTTCCAACAAGGATGGCGAAGATCGTTCCCGGGATGGTCAACGAATCGGGAATGGTGCGTTCATCGAAGTCGATGAAGGTGGCGGCGACCAACCAAACCAGAAACGCTGCGTGCAGAAAGAACAACAACGCCATCCAGTCGGTGCACGCGGCAATCGTGGCCGGTAAAACTCCCGCGGGCAGCAACTGACCACCCAAATACGCTTGATGCATCAACGGCAGTACTGCTGCCAGTGACAGTTCAATCAAGATCGGGCGAACCCAGAACCAACGACCGAACATCTCTGACTCCCGCCGTAAACGCAGCCATCCGATCACCGGGATGCGGTCCATCCAAGTCCGTGCCGGAAGTGCGTCCGAGATCGTTTTGAATTTGGGCAACAGCGGCCAGCGTTCTCGATTGACCCAGGGGGAAATCGGACGTGGGTACCAACACCAAGTCGGAATGATGTGATTGGCGATCGCGCCGCCGAGGATTCCCAGCAGTGCCAGCACCACTGTTTGCGTGGTCGTCGAAAGTGCCAGCCAGGCCGCCAATCCGCCCGCCAACCAATCGGGTGTGATCTCCCCCAGCATGCCATACGCCTGCGCAATCTGAAAATCGGGCTGCGACGCAATCAGTCGCGGTGCCATCGAATCAACGACAGGTGCGGGAAAGGTCGAATCAATCATGCGGACTTTGTCGTCAGTTGTGGGAAGCAGCACACAAAACGTGGACCTGCGCAGAGGTTAGAAGGTTTTCAAAGATTTTTCACGCCCACGTCCATTTTCAAAGCTAGGTTTCCGTTAGAGGTCCTCCTTGAGAACCCATTCCCACGCATTTCAATGGCCCGATCGTTCCTGGGCCAAAACTTCACTGGCCGTCAACGCCTTTGGTCTTCGTAACATGAATCCTGTCAATCACACCTCCAAACGCACGCGTTCCGGCTTTTCCAAAGCTGGCACGGCGCGATCGGGAGGTCGCCTGAATCAACCTCGTCGCGGAACCGCGACGGCGGAGATCGCGTTTTGCCTGCCCGTGTTGCTGACATTCACATTTGCGACGGTCGATCTTTGCTCGATCTTTTTCTTGAAAGAAACCGTCGCCATCGCGGCCTACGAAGGTGCCCGGCGCGGCATCAACCGTGGTGGTACCGACGACGCTGTGCGAGCTCGCGTGGCTGAAATTTTGGACGAACGAGGTGTTCAGTACGAGGGCAACTCGGTGACGTTCGAGAACAGCACGTTTAGCGCAGCGGACACGTTGGAACACGTCACCATCGTGGTCACGGTCCCCGCCGCGGGCAACTTGTATGCTCCCGCGGGTTTGTACAACGACTTGCAGATCTCGCATCGAATCACGATGCGTAAAGAATTTAAGAATCAAGAGTAGGCATCGCCCCAATGATCCGATCAACCAGAGCCTCCGCCGCCCACACGCCATCGCGACCATGTCGAGTCCCGGCACGTCGTGCTGCGAAACGTGATGGAGCGACGTTGGTGGAATTCGCCATCGTTTGCAACGTGTTGTTGCTGACCATTTTCATGTGCATGGAATTGGCTCGGATGAACATGGCTCGCAACTTGGCGCAAGACGCCGCCTACTACGCGGCTCGAACCGCGATTGTCCCCGGTGCAACGGCTGACGAAGCGATCGCGGAAGCCGAGACCATCATGGAATCGTTGTTCGCCAATGGCTACGAAGTCGAATGCACACCGATCAATGATGATACCGAGGAAGTCACCGTCACGGTGAGTTTGAGCCTCGACGATGTGGCTCTGTTCGCACCGATGTTCCTGGGCAACGTCGAACTGACGTCATCGGCCACGATGCAAACCGAACGATACAACGGCTTCTTCCGAGCCACCAACTAACCAATGAATCCGGTCCGGGGGGACCTTATTCGCTTTCCTTTCCAATGTTTTTTTTTGGAGTTCCATCGATGTTTGTTTCCCCCGCTCCCGTGCGATTTGCATTGACCCAGCGCGACGATTCTCGTCGTGGTGGTATCACTGTGCTGATGGCATTCGTGTTGCCGATGCTGGCGTTGCTGGCTGCTTTCTGTATCAACTTGGCTCAAATGCAGCTGGTGAAAACCGAGCTCGCAATCGCAACCGACGCCGCTGCTCGGGCTGGCGGTCGTGCGTTCAGCGAAGAGCAAACCGTCGAAGCTGCAAAAACGGCTGCGCGTTTGACAGCCGCCATGAACGAGGTGGCCGGTGAACCTTATCAACTGGATACCGACGACGCCGCCAACGAATTCGAATTCGGTGTCTCGGCTCAGACCGATGGCAACACCGGGCGTTTCTACTTCACCAAGGTGCCAACATCCGACGTTGCCGCCAACTTGGTCGCCGTCAGTTCCGTTCGCATCAATGGCAAACGCACCGACGATTCGTTGCTCGGGCCCGTTCCGTTCATCTTCCCAAACACCTTTTCGATTGGTGACTTCAGCCCAGTCGCTTCGGCGACGGCGATGCAAGTCGACCGTGACATCAGCTTGGTTCTCGACCGCAGCGGTTCGATGGACTGGAAGACTTATGATTGGCCTGACGACGCTGACCCATGGGGCGAAGACAGCTTGGTTTCAGCAGAAGACGCTGGCATTGTCGATTTGGAATGGAGATACCGAAACGGTCGGCCTCAATACATTCGCCGAGTTTCCTACAACCGTGGTTACGACGAATACGATTTGTACGATCACGCCTGGGAAGAAGTCTTCGGACTTGGGCCTGCTCCAAACACGCCATGGGAAGATTTGGTGTTGGCCGTTGATGCCTTCTTACGAGTTCTCGATCAAACACCTCAAAACGAACAAGTCTCGATCGCCAGCTACAACAGCCATGGCACGTTGGATTGTTGGTTGCTGGATGACTTTGACTCGGTTCGTGCCGCTGTCGCACAATTGGGGCCCAACGGCTCAACCGGTATCGGCAACGGAATGAACTCGGGCAAGACCGCTTTCACTCATGAAAACGCTCGGCCGTATGCTTCTAAAACGATGGTTGTGATGACCGATGGAAATCACAACTACGGAACGGAGCCCAATACCGTTGCTCAACAGATGATGAGTTCATCCAACTTGAATATTCAAACGGTCACCTTTGGTGGCGGTGCTGATCAAGAAACGATGCAGGAAGTCGCCGTGACCGGACTGGGACGGCATTACCATGCTGACTCGGGTGATGAATTGGTCAGTGCGTTCGAAGAGATTGCCAACAACCTGCCAACGATCCTGACCAACTGAGCTTTGCTTGGTCGTTCGTTTCGAATTGGAAAAAATTGTCACGGTCACCTTGTGTGACCTAGAGTAAGACATGAAATCTACGCCCCCTGAAAATCGTTTGCTTTCCGAAGGTCTTGTTCCGAAAGCGTCTCGCAAACCGGCCAAACCCAATTGGGTCGGCAGGTTGGTGATCTTCGCCGCATTGTCAATTGGTTCGGTCGCTGGTTGCATCGTGTTGCTTCGCAATACCGTGCACATGGTCAGCGCTCCGGCGTCCAAGGTGCAGCCGGTCCAAGCCACCAAGACATCCCGTGGCATTGAGAACGACAAAGAGTTTCGTGCTCGCAAACGCCGCAACGAAATCTTCTTGGCCGAAGCGATGCAGGAAGACGCCGCGTTCATTCGTGATCGTCAACGCCGCATCTGGATCGAACAAACACGCCATGTTCCCGATCACCGCGACGCGTACGCTCAATGGAAAACGCAAGTGGAGCGATTGGAGAACAAGGTCGCCGAGAGCGCCAAGCAGCGTGGCTACTACGACGAGGACGGCGACGTGGTTCCAGAGTCGATTCTCTGGCATCAACAACAGCGTCTGGAAAAGCTTCGCGAAGATTCACCGAACAGCTACTGAGAAGTCACCTCGACTTCGTCACTGAAACGCAAACGCGGCCGAACACCAATCGGTCGCGTTTTTCGTTGGCAAACTAGTGCGGGTTGGATTAGCGTCCGATGGATTCCAATCGCACGCCCCATACCGGATCAGCTTGGATGGCAGTCATTCCGTGCTGCCGAGCGTCGACTCCTTCGCGTTTCCACAACAAGTATTGAGCGACGTCGCTGATTCGTGGCACGACGATCGAATGGGGCCAGTCGGCCTGGCCGACGCCAAAGTGAGCTTGGCCTGGCAAGACGGTGATCACTCGCTGATCGTTCAAGCATTCAGTCAATCGTTCGGGCAATCCGTCGTGGTTCATGCGATCAGCAGCTAGCAGTGACAACGCAAGCTCACGCACGCGAACGCCGGGTGTGTCCCAGATGCGTTCGCACAATTCAGTGACCAATTCAGAACGTTGATGAGTCAGTGCGATGCCCAAGCAGGTCTCGCGAGACCATCCGTATGGATTGCGGCGAATGGTTGAATCGATCAGGCGTCCGACAACTCGTTCTGTTGAGGTGCGACCGCCGATTGAGTTTGGGCACGTCGCTAGCAGTTTCGTTTGCAGCTTCTTTGCCGCCGGAACGTAGCGAATTCCGCAATCGGGAACCGTTATGCCCAGCAAGCACGACCAATCTTCGTGACCGGTTTGCGCGTTTTGTGTCGCGACAGCGGCGTTCCAGTGCCAATCGGGGCCCGCGGTCAACGCAACCAATTGAAACTGGCCAGTTGCTTCTTTGTCGTCGCCAGCACGCTGCGAAAATTGTTGCCACCATTGGGCAAGTTCTCGGTCGAGGATGTCGCCGGAATCACCCCACGGTGACGGCGACAATGCCGCAACGGATTGCTGATGGCAAGCCAAGCGAATTCGTTCGACCAATTGATTCGCGAGCTGGCGAGTTTCCAACGAAAACGAGACTCGCAATCCTCGCAGGCGACAAAGAATCGCTTCGCATGTCGCTGCGTCGCCGCTGGAGGCTTTGGAGTACAAACGATCGGCAGTCAGCCTTCGAATGACCGCGGAATCGGATTCGAGCAGCGACACGTTTCGATCAATGCGAGCCAGTTCAGATTCCGGTAGACGTTGGGCGGTTCCGAAATAGCTGGCCTCTTCGAAACTCGTTTGGTTCTTCGTCTGCTTTGGTTGGTCTGCGGAGACGAGTGCACCGTTCGTTGAGAACGCCATGCACGCCGATGCCGCAATCAGTCGTCGCAGTTTGCGGCGTCGAGCGAACTTTGGCGAACTAGGCAAACGTTTGACTCCGCTGGCGAAGGATGCCGACGTCAGATTTGGCGACGGGCATCAAAGTTGGGTGCAACTCAACTCTAGTTTCGTCCATCATCTCGGACCAATGATTTTGCATCGAGTTGTCCCCGCGACCTCGATCACGATGCCCGGTAAACTGCCCAACCGTTGCAACCGGTCTGTCGTTTGGCTGTGTCTTCGTCCCTCCCTCGTCTGGTCCCGCTCATGCAAATCCTGTGCTTCGAAGATTCTCGCGTGGAACAGCTCTGTCCGATCGTCCATGCTCGTCCCGCTTATGCGATCACGTGCGCCAGTTTCCGATTGCTGGATTGGTTGAAGACACTTGCGAGCGAATCCGCCACCGGAGCCAAGGCTTGCCAGATTCAGGGACTGATTCGCGAATACCTGCTGCCCATCCAAGAAGCCGACCACGGCCTGCAAGCACCCGCGAAGGAACTGCCGGAGGGCGAAGACGTGTTGCTGGTCAACGCTCGGTTGGTGCCCTCGGTGCAAACCTACGAGACGTTGAAGCAAGTGTTGAAGGCCGGTGAAACCGCATCGGTGCTGGGCAAAGACAACGGCGTCGACACCGAATTGTTGGTGGCGTTCATTTCGGCGGCTGATATCGCAAAACTTAATGGTTCGGCCGCGTCCGATGCGACTCAAACGCCACTCGCACGATTGGAACTATTGGCCCGAGACAATGTCAGTTCGCGGTTCACCTTGAAAGCATTTCAATGGCCGCACGAAGTCGTGTCGTCTCATATGGACGCGATGAACGATTCGGTCAACTACCGCATCGAACATGGCGACTACACGCAACGCGAAGACGGTGTCTTTGTTCGGCCGGGAGTGTCAATCGGAGAGTATGGGTCGATCCACACTTCCGGCGGTGCGATCGTATTGGAAGAGGACGTTCGAGTCGGACCGTTCTGTTTCTTGGAAGGCCCACTGCACGCGGGACACAGCACCCGAGTAATCGAGCATTCGGCGATCAAAGATGGCGTGTCGCTGGGGCACACGGTGAAGATTGGCGGCGAAGTCGAAGCGTCGGTGATTGAGGCCTACACGAACAAGCAACACCACGGGTTTTTAGGGCACAGCTACTTGGGAAGCTGGATCAACCTTGGGGCGGGAACCTGCAATAGCGACTTGAAGAACACGTATGGCAAGATCAACATCGAATACGGCGACCGCAAGATGGCGACCGGAATGCAGTTCTTGGGCTGCGTGATGGGTGACTATTCTAAGTCCGCTATCAACACAGGCATCTTCACCGGCAAAGTGATCGGCGTTTGCAGCATGTTGTATGGATTCGTTACCAGCAACGTGCCCAGCTACGTCAACTACGCTCGCTTGTTTGGTCAGACTTCTTTGTTGCCACCCGACGTGATGATCAACACGCAAGCCCGGATGTTCGCGCGTCGGAAAGTCGAACAACGCCAATGCGACATGGACTTGATTCAGGCGATGTACGATCGGACCGAATCCGAACGTGAAACGTCGGACCAACTTGCCCTGTAGAAAAGCCGGGACACAAGGCCGCAACCATAACGCCACCTGCCAAATACCGAAGTTCCGGCGGTGGCAGGTGATGATTTGTGGGTTCGATTTCGCTGTTTAAAACGATCGGCACTATAGGTTGCGCAGGTATTCCAAGCTCTGCTGCAATTCCATGATGGCGGTTTCGGGACGCATTTCTGGGCGACCGACAACGAAGGGACCGCGGTAAGGGATGTCTTCGAGTCGTCCCAGCATCGACGGGAAGTCTGCCGTGCCCTCGCCGACCGGGACCGACACTCCGCGACCGGCGGCCAGATCCACCACGCCGTCGACCGCGTGCACGATCGAAATTCGCGGAGCAAGTGCGTTGATCGCTTCGTCGACTCGGAACCGATTGATGATCAATTGCCCCGGGTTCAGTGCGACCGGAACAAACGTGTCGGGGATCGCATCCAGCAGCGCAGCCAGATCTTTTCCAGATTCGGTCCCCGTTTCAGCGGCCAGGAAACAACCGACCTTTGCTCCGTAGCGGCCGAGGTCTTCCATCACTTCTCGAAGCGTTTCCCAGCGAGAGGCCTCACTGCCTTTGGCACCCTGCCCCGCGATGGCTTTGCCGATCCGAGAGGACGCGATCGAATTCGCGAGTTCAGCGGCCAGGTCGGCTGGTAAATCATTGCTCCAATCCGCGTCGTCTGTCTCAAAGGACGAACCCAATAGCAGCGAACTGCCCGCCTTCTTGACCGCCTGATCAATGTTCTGTGGCGGAGGTGGAACTGTGCCAATTTGGTTGACGATCAGTGGAGCCCCGAGACGGTAAGCGGTCTTCATCGCGCTCTTGGTCGCGTCCACCCGCTCGTCCAAATGGTCTGTCACGTCGTACCCAAACCGGGTTTGAAACCGGATGGATGCAATCCGCAAATTCAAATCATCCAGGATTTTCCGCAAGGTCCGAACCCCGGTGTCCGACAATTCAGATACGGGCACGTGGGTTCGACCACATAATTCGACACTTCGAACGCCCATCGACGCTGCGATGGTCAATGATTTACGTAGAGCGGTGGCCGAGGCACCGGTCCCCGGGATGGCGTCCATTCGGACGGCAAGTTTCAATTCAGCCAATCTGTTCGTTCTCCGATGCAGGCAGCCAGGTCATGGTGGGACGCTTGATCCAACTCGACCCTTCACGATACGCCTTCCGGTCGAGAACATCGAGCGGGGGCAATGTGTTTCACGCCCCGCAGATTCTCGCTTTCGCGGGATCGGCCACCGGCACCGGAAGAGTCGGCGACCAATTTCGGTTCGTCTCGCGAGCCATTTGCTGCTGCATCGTTGCATTTTGGATTGTTCAGGGCAGCTTTGCAGCGTCCGCACTCGCTGAAGAACCGACTCGTTACGAGAAACTGCGACGAGAACGAATTCCTCGGGAATCGTTGATTGATCGCAGCAGCGTGGAGTCGACGCGTGGCCCCGCCGGCCTTCGTCGGTTTCGTTGGGATTTCTCCCGAGCATCGGACAAAGATTTCGGTGGCTGGCCCGACAACTGGTTGCGATACGACGGTCCGGGCTACCCGAACTACGTGGGCATCCGAATCGAAGCGCGAGACCCAAAGCTCGAAGAAGTGGTGTTGCCGCTGGACACCGCCGCGCTGAAACCATGGCGGAAACTGCGTCAGATCTATCCCGAGTTGTCGCCTTTGCCGCCATCGTTGGCGGACATCTTGGTCGATCGATGCCTAAGTATCCATCTGGATGGCGGGCTCGCTCGAGTCGAGTCGCCTTCTTTGCCGGCCAACCCAACGTTCCAGTATCAATTCAGTGTGGACGTTCGCACAAAAGGGCTTGTGCACGATCACGTCTACGCCCAAGTCGTGTTTGAAGATGCGTCGGGAAACGAGCTTGGGATCCGAGAAACCGAGCACGTGACGAAGAGCACCGATTGGACGACGTTGACGCTGACCGATCTGCTTCCGCCTCGCCGCGCCGATCGCATGTATGTGCGATTGATGGTCGTTGGAGGCGAGGACGGACTGGAAGACATCACCGGTCATGTCGGTTTCGACAATGTGATGTTTCGTCAGTACCCGCAATTGAAAGTTGCGACGGACAATTCACTCGGTGTTTACTTGCCCAACGAAACGGTTGTTGTCAAAAGCGAGATGCTGGGGCTGTCCAACGAACACACTCGATTGCGTCTGCGTTTGTACAACCAGCACAACAAGACTTTGGGGACCTTTGCACGCGCGATTGATCCGGTCGAGGAAGCGGCACGATTGTTGGCGGAAGAAGAAAATGAAAAGGAACAGGACAATCCCGGCGTTCAGAGCGAGTCGGAAGAGGATGCCAAGCCATCGAATCTGAAAGGTGTTCCGCCGAAGAAGCAGATCGCCGGGCTCGATGATTCAAGTTCGCTGCACTATCGATGGGATCTCAACGATCTGCGACCCGGTTTCTATCGAGTCGCCGCGTCGATGGAAAATGATCGTGGAGCATCACTTGCCAATGAAACCTCGTTCATTGTGCTTGGAAAGATCACGAACGACCCGTCGGAGTTTGGCGACCCGAATGAAACGAAGGAATCCATTCTGGGCCTGCCTTCTCTTGCGACCTTTCAATCGGAATCGGATGTCATTGATCCAACTCCCTTTGGTTGGACTCTTCCTAAATCGATCATGGAACGACACCGAACGGGCAAACTCTCTGAACGAGAACTTGCCCGGTGGATGCAGCTGATCGGAATTGGTTGGGCGAAGTTGCCGGTATGGTTTGGGCCCGAGCAACCCGATCATGCCGATGCGGCGGCTCTCCTGGGGTTTCGACTGCGAGATCGTGGCATTCAACCGATTGGCTTGCTCGATCAACCACCGGAAGATCGCCTGCACGCGTATCAGCTGAGAGACAAAAACGACACGCGAGTCGCAAATCTGCTGCGTGATCAATCGGCTTGGCGACCAGAGTTGGAGCCGTTGATGAACCGCATGACGATGCGGATTCGTTTGTGGCAATTGGGTGCGGACGATGACCACAGCTTCATGGGCCAATCCAATATCGAATCCACTCTGGAAGGTATCTCGACCGGTTTGCAAGGTTTTGGCCAACCCATTCAAACCATGATCGCGTGGTCTTGGGTTGATACGCCACCGGCAACCGCGGGTGATAGCTGGCGGGGATTGCATCGCTATTCCAAGTCGCCGCTGACGGCTGCGGAAATGGACGCGATGTTGGACCGCGAAATTCAGGAACGAGAGAAGGCGGTGGTCGCGGGCATGGTTGCGTCGGCGAGACCCCCGGAGACTTGGCTGACGATTAATCCGGTATCACGAAAGAAATACGATCTGGATTCTCGCATCACGGACTTGGTTCTTCGCATGGCAGCCACACGCGGTCATGACGTGGCGGCTGCGTTCTTGAGCGATCCAATGAACGAAGAGGCGGCGGTGCTGACGCGTGATGGACGGCCGGACGAATTGTTGCTGCCATTCCGAACTGCCAGTCTTTTATTGGGGCATCGCAACAACGCCGGTTCGCTGCGAATGCAGAAAGGTAGCGACAACATCATCTTCCGTGGCGACAAAGACTCAGTATTGATGGTTTGGGCGAATACCCCCACCGTCGAACACATGTACTTGGGCGAGAACGTTTACGAAGTCGACGTGTGGGGACGTCGCACCCCACTGAACTTGGTCGAGCACGAAGGTCGTCGCGTTCAGGAAATTACAGTCGGAAGAGTGCCCAAGTTTTTGGTGGGAATCGACCAATCTCTCGCGGACTTTCGAATGTCGGTCCGCCTGGATCGGACTCGCATCGACGCGTTGTTAGGGCTGCAGCAACCACTCGGCGTTCAGTTTCGCAATCCGATCGGACAATCATTGGCGGGCGAAATGGCGATCGTGCTACCGGAATCATGGCGTTTAGGTGAAGCGTCAAAGCCGTGGAATTTGCTGCCCAATGAATCGTCGAAAGTCGACTTTGGCGTGACGCTGGAGAACAATGCGACGATCGGTGCGTATCAACTCCCGCTGGATTTCGCGTTCGAAACGATGCCGCCGACGGTCATTCGAGTCCACCGAACGATCAGCATTGGGCCCGAAGGTTTCGACATTCGGGTGACAACGCGTTTGATCGACGACGGCCAGGACGGTCGTTTGCGAGTGAAAATTGAAATGGTCAATCACACCAATCGATTGACCAATTTCGATTGTTTGTTGTTCGCCGGACGCGACCGCCAGTACGAACGTCGCGTTCTGGTATTGCCACCACGAGACACTGTTTCGCGGAACATCGATTGGCCCAATGGCAAAGAATTGCTCGGCACCCGAATGTGGTTGCGTGCGATCGAGCAAGACGGGAACCGAGTGATCAATCACTCCTTCGAAGCCAAACCCTGATCTATAGAAGTTGGCGCTCTATTGAGTCGGAATCACCGAAACGGCCCCTATAGATTCGACGAAACTGAGGGGGCACGGTTAGAATAGAGGGTCGCGCAGAACTTCCCACCTTTCTCATTCGAGTTGAATTTCATGCAATCATCCTGGCAAACGTTGCAACGTCGCAATTTCTTTTGTGGTCTTGGTGCGTCGCTCGGTTCGCTGGCGCTGACGTCGCAACTGGCGGCTGACAGTGTCAGTGCAAAGGGATCTGATTCCGCCGCGTCGCCGTTGGCACCCAAGAAGCCGATGATGCCGCCGAAGGCCAAAGCGGTCATCATGTTGTTCATGGAAGGCGGCCCCGGTCAGATGGATACGTTTGATCCAAAGCCCGAACTGGATCGTCTGCATGTGACCGAATCGAAACGCACCGAGGGATTGGCGACGGGGAAACGTTTCTATGTCGGCAGTCCATTCAAAACGCGGAAGGTTGGCCAGTCCGGGTTGGATATGTGCGACCAATTCGTTCACTTGGCTCAGCCCGAAGCTGCCGACGAGTTGTGCGTCTATCGTGGTTGCCAAGCCGAGTCGTTGAACCACCCGGAAGCGTTGCTGCATATGAACACGGGCAGCCGGTTGGGTGGCGATCCCGCGGTCGGTGCTTGGACGACCTATGGTTTGGGCAGTGAAAATCAAAACCTGCCTGGCTTCGTCGTGATGACGGAACTCGCGATGCCACAGGCGGGCAGTGCGAACTGGTCCAACGGTTTCTTGCCGGCTTATTACCAAGGCACAACGCTTCGTGCACAAGGATCGCCGATTCTGGATTTGAAGCCGGGTGATTACCGAACGCGTCAGCATCAACGTCGCATGCTCGACGAGTTGGCGGCATTGAACAAGGATCATCTGAACTCCAGCTCGTTGGAACAACATCCCAACGCGGGTGAGTTGGCTGCGCGGATGGAAAGCTATGAGCTCGCCTTCCGTATGCAAACGTCCGTTCCCAACTTGATCGATCTGAAAACGGAACCACAACACGTTCTGGATTCCTACGGAGTCGACGATCCTGAAACGGCGGCCTTCGGCAAGCAATGCTTGATGGCTCGTCGAATGGTTGAAGAGGGTGTGCGTTTCGTTCAAATCTTCTCTGGCGGATGGGACAGTCACGATTACCTGGAACGTGGTCACTCAGCTCGAATCAAAAGTGTCGACAAACCGATTGCCGCTTTGATCAAGGATCTGAAACAACGTGGCATGCTGGATGACACGTTGGTCGTTTGGACCGGCGAGTTTGGGCGGACACCCGATAACAACTATCGCGGTGGTGTGACCGCTTTGGGCCGTGACCACAATATCGATGCGATGACGATGTGGTTCGCTGGCGGCGGGACGCGCCGTGGTTCAATCGTTGGTGCGACGGACGAGATCGGTGCGAAAGCCGTTGAGTGCGTTCACCCAATTCGCGACGTGCACGTGACAATGCTTCACTTGCTCGGGTTGGACGACAACAAGCTGACCTACTTCCACGGCGGGCGGTACAAGCAATTGTCTCAATTCGGCGGAGAAGTGATTCCCGAACTGATTGCCTGACCGGTCGATCCGGATCACGCCATCGCCACGCCTTAGTTGACGTTGGTCTAAAGGTGGGCGAGTCTATTCAAAGCAAGCTACAATGGCTGGGAAACTATCTGCGTTTCCCAGCCATTTTTCGTGTGATGAGTTCTTGTGAACGACCCTGATTCGCCATCATCGTTGGATTCCGTTTTGGCGGAAATCTTGGTGCGCGAAGAGAATGGCGAGCGACCGGATCCGCATGAGTACCTGGAGAAGCACCCCGACCACGCGGAGGAGTTACGAGACTTCTTTCGCAATCACCGTTGGCTTGGCAGCGAAGATACTGAGCCAGCGACATTGGTCGGGCAAACCATTGGCGAATTTCGAATCATTCGCGAAGTTGCTCGTGGCGGTATGGGAGTCGTCTACGAAGCTGAGCAGGATTCGCTTCGGCGTGTCGTTGCAATCAAGCTGATCGGTGACGGTGTGCTCGCAAATGACGAGGTGCGTTTGCGTTTCCGTGTCGAGGCGGAAGCGGCGGCTTCGTTGTCGCATCCTAATATCTTGCCAATCCACAGCATCGGATGTTGGCGTGGGATCGACTACTTCGTGATGCCGATGGTCACGGGAGATTCGCTGCAGTCGTTGGTCGATCAGCAGCGAGCAGGTTGCCGCGACGGCGGAATGACGACTTCGGAAGTCAAAGAGTGCGTCATGAAGACGGTCGCGTTCATGCGCGATATTTCTCGCGGAGTCGCTTACGCACACTCACGCGGCATCATTCACCGTGATTTGAAACCCGAGAATGTGCTGATCGATGAAGGTGTGCCAAAGATTGTGGACTTTGGTTTGGCAAAATTTCACCGTGATGCACCGGAGTTGACTCGCAACGGCCAGGTCCTTGGGACGCCTCATTACATGAGCCCGGAACAGGCTCGCGGGTGTGGGGATTTGACCGATGCCGTCGACGTCTACGCACTCGGCGGAATGTTGTTTTCCATGTTGACCGGATCGCCACCGCATAGTGGCGACTCCACCGCGGAAGTGCTCTCGCGAGTGCTATCGGACGAACCGCCATCGTTGCGGTTGGCTTATCCCGGTGGTATGCCACGTCTGCCTGAAATGGCTGATTTGGATCACGTCATCCAGCGAGCGATGGCGTGCGAGCCGACGGAGCGATATCGATCTGCGGACGAATTGGCGGACGATTTGGATCGAATCTTGGTTGGTGAAACGCCGCTTGCTGCTCCGGATGGCTTGGTTCATCGGATGTCGCGAGAATTGTCTCGCGATCAGCACTTGCACGCGTTTCAGAATTGGGGGCGTGCTTTGCGAGGAATCGGGTTTGTCGTCCTGGCTGCTCACATCGCGATGTTTGTGATCATGCAGTGGTTGTATGTCGACACACCGAGCGATTTGGCGGCATGGAGCCAGCCCGCGTTTTGGGGCTACTTCGTTCCGCGATTGTTAATGCTGGGCGGAATCGCTTGGG
>NZ_DDGH01000092.1:34798-40894 GCF_002337565.1 Rhodopirellula sp. UBA1907
TCGCGATGGATTGTGGCTTCCGCGAATTTCAGCGGAGCGTCCCGTCTGGTCCATCTGGCTCGGTTACCTGGTCGCGTTGTCCAGCATCAATCTGCTTTGGATCAGCGGCAACCTGGATCATTCCGGAGTGATGGTGATGGCCTGTGTGATGAGCGGGTTTGCCTTCATCGCAATCGCGGGTCACATGTGGGGCGGCAGCGCGCTTCTCGGGATGGGATTCATCGGAATGGCGTTCGCTTCGGTTGCGATTCCGGTGGCCGCGCCGTTGTTTTTGGGCGGTTGGTGGATGGTCACCATGCTGGTGTTTTCCAAACGCTATCGCCGGATGGAATAACGCGACTATCAACGGCATTAGAGAGTTCCAATCCCACTCGAATTCAACGTGGGATCGCTGAACTCAGGGACCGTCGCCGACCTGAATCGCGGAAGGCGCAGTGGCGTGTGAGACCGTCAACACGCGAACTTCATCGTCAAAGATCTGATGAACGACGCGGTACGAATTGACTTGGATCTCGGACACATCCTCCCGGCCAAACTCGGGAACGATGGAACCAGCGTCAGGGTATTCGAGCAGACGTTCGGTCTGTTCAACGATACGTTCGAAGATCAAGTCAGCAAACTTGTCGCTGTCCCGTCCGATGTAGTCTCGAATTGCCAACAGATCTGATACGGCGTAGTCAGTCCAACTAACTTGCATTGCGGGTCTGTTTCCATTGTTCGCGAACGGTGTCGGTTCCGACCAGTCGAGATGACTCCGCAGTAGCCAGACCGGATTCGATTTTTTGTCGGATGTACAGCCGATAGAGGACCTCATCCCAGCTTGCGCCATCGGGCAGACTGTCAATGGTGTCGCGAGCCGCAAACTTTGCGGAGGTGTTCAGTGTTTCGTTCATTGGAGTCTCCTTTGCCCCCCCATCCTAGCGGTTCCGCTCGGTTTGTGTATGCCCCAACTCGGGATTTCCCTCAAAAGAACTGCATTTCTCGCAAGAGGCAAATTGAAGGATGCGCCGTTTTGCGCATTATTTGCGTGTTTTGCAAGGGTTTTCCTGATCAGGAAAGCGTTAGGCACTTGGGAAAAATTTTCCTCAAAAACTGGGTGGAAGACGAAGCGCGATCCGATCGGTCGAGCAACCTGGTCGCCGTCTGCTTCCGTGCGGTTTGTCCGTTGGGATCCATCGGGACGCCGAGTGCAAATCTGAGTCACATCCCTTCCCGGCCGAGCGGAGGATGATAGGGGGACGTAGTTCCCGCGGTTGATCCGCTGCAAGGCCGTCCCGCCGCATTGTTGTCATGCCAGAAATCAAAGTGATTGTTCAATCCGTTAGTCTCAGCCGCCCATGAGCCATGTGACATCGGAAGACACAAAGTGCAGCGTAGACGCCCCAGACGGCGCCCAGCGTTTGACAGATCAAGACCAGCGACGAGTTGGATAGGAATGTTCTGGCAATCTCAGACCATTCGTATCCAGTGAAGGATCTTGCAAGTCTCAATGGGAAGATCAAGCACAAATATGACGTCCATGGGATGTGTTTGAACGACGAACGATTGATTCGATACCCAATGATCGAAAGGACGATCGATAGACCGGCGACGGTTGGCGAATCGATCGTACGAGCAACCAAGAGTGGCCACGCGAAGGTGTATAGCCCCAAACCGCATACGACGACTCGAGTGCGTGATGCCAACTGCTCGGGGATGAGTGTGACGCCACGCTTAGTGAAGTCCAATTCCGAGTGACGCGGAGTTTGGTATTGATCGCGTGATTGTTCGTTCATCGTTGATTATCGGAGCCGATGGTGACGTGCGAGTCTCGGTTATGGCAACCGTGACGACTTACATCGCCAAACGAATTGCTGATTCCCACGCCAGACCTACTGGTTTTGTTGCAACTGTTTGCCTAGGAACGAGATCATTTGATCTGCGGTTTTCTTGTGGTAGTCGCCAAGGTTGTGTTTTGTGTTCTCGACGATCACGACCTGGTGCGGAATGTCGTGGGCCCGAAACGTTTCTGCCAACAAGGCAAAGGCGTCGGGGCGATCGCCGTCTCCGTTGATCAACAACGCGGCGTATCCATTTGCGCGAAGCGTTTCGGCGTTCTTCTTCGCGGCTGGAAGTAGAGGGCTTTCTGCAGCATTGCCTCGGAACGCCAACGCGCCGCCCCAGCTGCCGGCGGCACAAAACAAATCAGGATGCAGCAGCGATAGTCGAACGGAACCGGCTCCGCCCATTGAGAACCCAGCAACGACTCGCGATTTGGCGTCCGCTCGCGTGGGATAGGTCGAGTCGATCAATGGGATCAACTCGTCGACGATCATCGATTCCACTTCTCCTCGATAGCCGCTCATTCCGCCGTTGGGACAAACGCAAATCGCGGGCGGCATTGTTTTGTTTCGTATGCCTTTGGCGAGTAGCGATGCGATTCCGGCAGCGTCTGATCGTTCGCTTCCGCCGGCACCGTGCAGGAAATAGACAACCGGATAGCGAGTGTCGGCATCGGCAGAAAATCCAGGCGGCGTCCAAACGACGTAGCCCACGTCATGCCCCAACGCATCGCTTTTGAGAACTTTGTGTTCCAAACCGGCGAAGTCTGGAATGTCGGAGTTGACCCACGTGATCGGCTTCCGGGTACGCTGAGCGAAAGCGGGAGCAGCGATGACAGACATGCAGGCAAGAAAGAACAAAATGGGCACGACAATGTGCTGCAACAACGATTTCATCGGGCTTTGCCTTTCAAGCAAAATGACTATTGGGTTGCACGCAGAATAGCACACCCATCCTGCCCGAAACGGATCGAGAGCTTTGATGCGTGGCGGTTGCACCGTCTTATCAACGCTGCAATTTGTCTCGTGTCGCCTCGATCACCTGCATCGGGATCGTGTGTCCGTCATTGAACGCGATCCAATTCATGTTGGCTTGCCGACGATCCAAAGCATTGCGAAGTAGTTGCGAGTCTAAAAACGGCAACACTTGATCCAATCGCCCATGGGCCAGCAGAACATCCGGCCTGATTTTTTCAGGCAGTTCGGTTTCGAATTCCAGCCAAGCGGGTGAATAAAGGAAAAGATCGTCGACGGGCAATTCGGGATCTGTCGCGAGAAGGCTTGCCAGGGTGGCTCCTTGCGAGAAACCGCCAACGGCGATCTTCGCGTTTTGGTTGGAGTCGTGCAGTTCCTTTACCAAGGCGACAATTTGACTGGTCGCAGTCTTCCAGTGTTCTTCTTCCGTCGCCCATGCGTATCCGCCAGTTGGCAGGGCAATGGGGGCTTCTGGAAAGACTTGGCACTGTTGTTCCACACCGATGTATTGCCCAAGTGGAATCAGGTCTTGTTGCGAAGCACCATAGCCGTGGAGCAACACGACGATCTGCTTTGCATCCGCCAATGGTTGCCCGGCAAATTGAACGTTCAACCCGCCCCAAGGTGCCAGTTCTGTTTTGACTGGCGTGGGAGCCTGGTTGGTTGCAGGCGTTTGGGTTTGCATCGCCGAGTCCGTGCATCCCGCGATCAAGAGCACTGCGAGAACAATATATTTCATTGTCTAACCTGAGGAGACCGGTCGTATCGGGAGTTCGCCGAAGCGTCTAGCTCGATGATTGTACTTCGTTGCTGAACTCTTCAGCCAGAACTTGCAGGGGATTCTTTTCGTTTGCGATTGTTGCTTCGGAATGCTCGCCGACGATCTTTTTGACTCGTTGAACCTGCAACCAATTTCGACAAGCACATGCGGCAACGCCGACGGCCAATACGATGATGAATGGCAACGAATGAATGCCAACGCGATTCCAGGCCGACAGAGCCGCCCCGGCCCCGCCGAGCGCCAACGTTGCTGAGTACTTGTTGAACCGATCGATCATTTGATCGGCAACCAATTGGTCGTCGCCCTGATGGATCGCTTGGTGTTCGTCGTAGTCGAGCGAAAACGAAAGACGCAAAGCATCGCCGAGCGAGATCTGCTGCTCCCTTTGGTCCAGACGGCTTTGTTCGAAGCGATGGAATGCATCGCTTAGCAAGTTGGATCTACGGGCTCGCCGAAAAGTCCAAAACCCAAGCACGGCGGCAGTTATCGTCCACGGGAGATAGACGCTCGAAAAGGCGATGCCTCGGATCGCGAAAGCGAAGCAGGTCGCGGTGAGCAGACCGAGCGCGATCGTGAATCTCCGTCGCTTCCGAAGCAAACTTTGAACGAGCATGCCGATGCCCGGTTTGTGCAGAATCTGATGTTGCTCATAGGAGAGCGGAAACTCTTTGAGCAGTCGAACCAAATCCGCTCGTAATTCGTCCGCGACCTTTGTCGATTCGTCGTTCGGCGAATCGGAGGAAATTGGGGAATCCATCAGTTGCCTTTCGCAGCCTGTTCTTGCATCCAACGGATGTTGGATTCCACGGTCTGCAAGTGTTCCGGTGTGCCGCGGCGGCGAAGCGTGTCAAGATACACTTTCATGTCGCTCTCGTACTGGGCTTCTGGCTCAGGCGTTCGGCCTTGATCATTGGTTTCTTCCATCCATTGGTTCAACTTGCCACGCATTTGAACCAGCATCGATTGATGATCGGGATCGTTGGCCAGGTTGTGTAGTTCGTGTGGATCACTGACTAGGTCGTACAGTTCTTCCTTTGGCCGTTTGTCTTGAAAAAGAAGTGATTGGTTCTCGTCAAGTGAGCCAGCTTCATGGCATTCGCGAAGAGCGATCAGGATCGCCTTGGCGTCCTTGTACGCGCATGGTTGCAAGTACGGTCGATTGGGCAAGAAGTTGCGGATGTATTTGAATCGATCCGTTCGAACCGAACGAATGTGGTCGACGGTTTCGTCACATCGATCGCGAGCGGCGAACACCCCGTCACGCGGTTGATAGTCCGCTGCAAGGATGTTGCGGGATTGCATCGATTCGGGAATCGCAATGCCTGCTGCGGCCAATGACAAGGCGGCGATGTCAATGTGTTCGACCAAATCGTCTCGCACGTTACTAGGCTTGATGCCTGGACCATTGATTACCAACGGGACGTGCAAGCCTTCGTCGTACAGAAATTGCTTTCCTCGTCCATGACTGATGCCATGATCAGTCATGAACAAAATCAGGGTGTTGTCCCGGACGCCTTGTTCTTCGAGCGTTGCGACGACTTCGCCAACCATCGCATCGGTCATGCGGACCGAATCCAGGTAAGCGGCCCAGTCGCGAAGGATGTCGGGGTGATTGGGGTAGTACGGTGGCAAAACAACCGAATCGATCGGCGTGGACTGTCCGAAACGGGAACGTGCGGACTCGGCAACCTTGTTCCAACCTTTCGTGTCTTTGCCGCGCAGTTTGCCACCTTGCGTTTGGATTTGTGCGAAAAATGGCTGGCCGGGTTTTCGATCGCTCCAATCGGCCGAATGGTAAATCGACTTGTCCCATTCGAAGTTGTAGTCTGTTTTGCCGAGTCGTCCGTTAATCGGCCAACCGGTGATCGATGTGTGATATCCAGCGTCTTGGAACAGCTTTGGCACCATCGTCACGTTGGCAGGCAGATAAATCTTTTCGGTGCCCCGTCCGCTGCGATGGTGATGTGCCCCGATGGTCGTTTGGTACATGCCGGTGATGAAGGCGGAACGACACGTCGAGCAAACGGGCGCGGTCACGTAGGCATGATTGAACTGCACTCCGCCTTTGGCCAACGCGTCGACATTGGGAGTCTCGATCGCGGTTTCGCCGTAGCACGAAAAGTTGGCGGACATGTCGTCTGGGATGATCCAGACAATATTGGGCCGATCGTCGGCTGAGACGTGATGGAGCCAACAGGTTGCAAGTGCAGTAAGCAACGCCAGTGGTAGCGAATGAGCGAGTTTCATGCGGTGGGGCTTGGGTGGGATGCGGAACGTCGGGGTGTTAATGACATCTGTCGGATGCGATTCAAAAGATAACCAGTTTCAATCTGTGGCGTTGGTTTGCATCTTCACACCGGATTGCACAACTACCGAATCGCTCAGCTATACTCCGGCGATGTATTTTCGCGAGTGCGATTGTCTTGGCAACCAGTTCTGCTGACCACGCCTAGCGGGCTGTTGATTTAATGAGCCGCACCGCGTTAGCGGCGGTTAGTTAGACGCCAACCGGGGCTAACG
>NZ_DDGH01000092.1:40959-63483 GCF_002337565.1 Rhodopirellula sp. UBA1907
GGCTAACGCCCATCGGCTAATTGTTGTCACTCGGTATACGACTAAATCAACAGGCTGCTAGTACCATTCGCGAAGGCATGCCCACCTCCATCCCCGCCCCGTATCCACGAGCATTCAATGTTCTTTTTCTCTTGCTTTGCGCCAAAACGTTTGTGTCCGTCCCTGGATCGTCTTCGTGAATCTTCGCGAAAGACTTTTGGCTTGCTCTCTCTCGCAGCCATTGTCAGCGGCGGTCCCGCCGTGGCCGAGGAGTCCAAGACTGGCAAACTGATCTTTGAAGACCGTTTTGAACGCAACGAATCACAGGAAGAACGGGACGAAGTTGGCAACGGTTGGAACACCAACAGCAAGTCTCGAGCGAATGGGCATAAGCAGGTGGATTTGAAGGATGGTGCCATGCGCATCTTCATTCACGAAACCGCGGACCATGGCGTCTCAGTGACCCATCCGATGGAATTTCGCGATGGCCGCGTCGAGTTGAAGTTCATGTTGGAACATCCGAAGGACTCGTTGGGTCTGAACTTCGCCGATCTGAAGTACAAGAAGGTTTGGGCCGGGCATCTGTTTCGAGTCAATGTGGGCGTGAAGGCGGTCGAGATTGCGGATTTGAAAACTGGCGTGATGGACCTGAAAACACGCGAAGCACGCAAGGCTGGGACGGTTTCCGATGAAGTGAAAGAAAAGCTGAAGACGAAGACAAAGCGAGTGCCGCACAAGCTGGAAACGGGAAAGTGGTATCACGCTGCCGCGGAAGTGGTGGGCGACACGATCACGGTTTCGATCGATGGTGAAGAGGTCGCGTCGTTCTCCTCGAAAGGGATGGCTCACCCGACCAAGCGTTTGTTGCGGCTCGCAATCAAACGAAACGTCGTGGTGGATGACCTGCAAATCTATTCGCTGGATTAAAATTGCATCGCTACGTGATCAAGACGCTTTCAACTTTCCAAAACATTATTTAAAAGACGAAAATGAATATTCCAAACAACTGCGGACAATTGGTGACGGGGATCGTTGTCGTGGCACTTGTGTCAATCACGACCTCCGCAATGGCTCAAACAACCAAGAAGTTTGTAGCGAATTACGACGAAGCGAAGATTCCTGCCTACGAACTGCCCGCCGCGTTGCAAACGCAGGACGGTGACCCGGTCGAAACGGCGGAACAGTGGAATGACCGACGGGCGGAGACATTGCGGCTGTTTGAGGAGCATGTGTTCGGCATCATGCCTGAGCAACGCAACATCAAGGTGAAGGTGGTTCGTAGTGACCGCGATTATCGACCGGGCGTGACGCGTCACGAATTGGACGTTTCCATTTTGCCTTTGGACGCATCGAGCGATCGATCGCCGTTGGTGGTCCAGGTGTTGGCTGACGTGCCACAATCGGACTCTCCGGCACCAGCAATTTTGGGGCTGAACTTTCAAGGCAACCACACCATCGACAAAGACCCGAAGACGCGAATTCCGTCCAGTTGGGTTCGCGATCGGCGGAATGGATCGACCGACGGCAACAAGGCGATTGAAGCCGGTCGTGGTGTCGCGTCGACTCGATGGCCATCGAAAATGATCACTGACCGAGGGTATGCGATGATTACGGTCTACTACGGTGACATTGACCCGGACTTTGATGATGGATTCGAGAATGGCGTCCATGGCGTGATGCCAGAATTCATCGCGGCATTGCCAGAAGACCATCGCCCCGGAAGCATTGCCGGTTGGGCGTATGGATTGTCATGTATTTTGGATGCGATCGAGCAAACCGACGCACTAAACGTTGATGCGACGAAAGTTGGCGTGCTTGGCCATTCGCGATTGGGCAAGACTTCGTTGTGGGCCGGAGCGACTGATCCTCGATTCGCGATGGTGATCAGCAATGATTCAGGGTGCGGTGGCGCAGCACTTTGCCGGCGTGCGATTGGCGAAACCGTTGCACGTATCAACACTTCGTTTCCGCACTGGTTCAATGACGCCTACTTGCAATACAACGAGAACGAATCCGCACTTCCGATCGACCAGCATCAATTGATTGCGTTGTCGGCTCCGCGAGCGATCGCGGTTGGAAGTGCGACGCAAGATCTATGGGCCGACCCCAAGGGCGAGTTCTTGGCATGGCAAGCCGCGGCACCTGTCTATGAACTGCTGGGGATGTCTTCGGGCGATGTCAACGTTGTCGAAGAAGCGTCGATGCCGCAGAAGCAATCGGTCATCAATGCGGGCCCGATGCAGTATCATCTTCGGGAAGGCAAACACGATCTGGCTGACTACGATTGGGAGTGTTATTTGGACCTCGCAGATCGGACGCTGCAAACCGAGTCTCGATGAATCGACTTCCAATCGAAGATGTTCTTTCGCCGCTGCGAACGGCGATCGGTAACGGAACCGCGGTGGTGCTGAAGGCTCCACCGGGTGCGGGCAAGACGACTGGGGTGCCGCCTGCTGTCTTGCAAACATTGCTGGACAACGACGTCGCGGGTCAGATCTGGGTGATCCAGCCTCGGCGTTTGGCGGCACGTTCGGTGGCGGTCTGGATTGCGAAGTCGCGAAACGAGTCGGTGGGTGAAACGATCGGCTACCACGTTCGAATGGATCGCCGCGAATCCAAGTTGACTCGTGTGTTGTTCATGACGACCGGGATGTTCTTGCGGCGGATGCAATCGGATCCGTTGCTCGAAAACGTGGCCTGCGTCGTTCTGGATGAATTCCACGAACGAACTTTGGAACTTGATTTGGCTCTCGCGATGACACATCGCTTGCGTTCTGAATTGAGAGACAACTTGGGGTTGGTCGTCATGTCGGCGACGATGGAAACGGAGCCCATCGTGGCGTTTTTGAATCGGTCCAATCCGCAAAACGCAGTGCCGCTTCGCTGTGAAGGACGGGCGTTTCCCGTTTCGGTTCATCACGGAGAAGATCGACCGGGCGAACGGATCGAAAGACGCATCGTCAAACCAATCCGTGAGGCGTTGGAAAGCAGCAACGGTCATGTGCTGGTGTTCTTGCCCGGTGTGGGTGAAATCCACCGAGTTCAGTCGGAGTTGGAACGAGCCGACCTAGCTGGGGATGCTCGCGTTGTTGTGCTGCACGGATCGCTTTCGCCAAAGCAGCAAGACGAAGCCATCCGGCCATCGAAATTTCGCAAAATCGTTTTGTCGACCAACATCGCGGAGACCTCGGTGACGGTCGATGGTGTGACCGCGGTGGTGGATTCAGGAATGGCAAAGGTTCCCCGATTCGATTCACGTCGTGGACTGACGCGACTTGAAACGACATCCATTTCGCTGGCGTCCGCCGACCAACGATCGGGGCGTGCCGGACGGACGGCACCTGGGCAGGCTTACCGTTTGTGGAGCCAAGCGGCACAGCGTTCCCGCGACGAATACGACGTCCCGGAGATCCTGCGATCGGACTTGAGCGAAATGGTGTTGATGCTGGCCAGCCACGGTGAAACGGATCTTTTTGCGATGCGATGGCTGACCGCTCCTTCTGAACACGCGGTGGAGTCCGCTCAATCGTTGCTGCGAATGCTGGGGGCGATCGACGAAACCGGTCGAATCACCCGCCGAGGCCAAGCCATGGCGGAAATGCCGCTGCATCCGCGGATCGCGAGGATGACCACGGAAGCGGTCAGCTCATTGCCAAGGTCCTCCGTCGCGATTTTAGCGGCTTTGATGAGCGAGCGAGATCCGTTGGAAGACATGACGTCGATGACGCTGGCGGACAAGGTTGATGCGATTGAAAACAATCGGGTGCCACGATCGGTTTCTGCATCTTCGATCAAGTTGATTCGTTCGGTTGCCGAGACCATTCGTCGTTCTCTACCAAAAGGCGAACCGGAACAAGCTGACGGTGGGGAGATAGATCGTGATGTGTCTGTCGCCCGTGCTTTGTTATCCGCTTATCCAGACCGAGTGGTCTTGCGTCGTTCGGACTCGCCAGACCGTGGCCGGATGGTTGGTGGTCGTGGCGTGTCGGGGCTGACACGAGTACTTGGCGAAGGGGCCAGCGACGAGTTGTTGCTCTGCTTTGACGTGGACGGCGGTGGTACCGAATCGCAAGTGAGGGCGGCGGTGCCGATTCGGGAGGAATGGCTTGACCCTGAACAGATTCATACAGTGCGAACACAGTCGTGGGATCAGGAACGCGGTGCGGTTCGTTGCCGGCGGCAAGTGACCTACGGCGACTTGGTGCTTCGCGAGACTCCAGACAAGGTTCCCGGCGATGATCAAACCGCATCGATTTTGTTCGACAATGCGAAGATGCGACTTCCACTTGGTGGCGTGAAGTTTCAAAAGCTTTTGCACCGGATCGGAATGGTCGGGGAAATCGACGATCAAGTCCCCACGGTAACTGAAGAGATGCATTTGGAACTGCTTCGACAGTTGTGCGTTGGTCGATCAAGCCTGCAGGAGTTGAGGTCCGCACCTTGGACGGATCACGTTCTTGGAATGATCGGCTATTCGGCATGGCAAATTGTGCAGCAGGAGGCTCCTGAAGAGGTGCAGTTACCGGGAGGACGCAGAGCAGCAGTGCACTATGACGAAGGCAAGCCACCATGGATCGAGGTGAAGATACAGCTTTGTTTTGGGTGGCCTGATACGCCGCGGATTTTGCGAGGTCGGCAGCCATTGCAGTTGCATTTGCTGGGGCCGAACGGGCGTCCGCAGCAGATTACGAATGACTTAGCTAGCTTTTGGGCCACGACTTACGGCGAAATCCGCAAAGAGCTTCGGCGCCGGTACCCGAAACATGATTGGCCAGAGGATCCCTTGTCGGCGGAGGCTAGTTTCAACGGAATGAAGCGTCGCTGAGTGCCAAGGTTCAGACATTTTGTTAACGTAGTGTTTGGTTGTTCGTTCGTTTCCCCATGCCGAGTTCAACGATGGATCGATTCTCGTTTTCAAGTTTTGCCCGCTGCGCCGTTTTACCGATTGCCTTCGTCGTCGGCGGGTGCGGTTCGTCTTCGTCGCCAACGCCGGAGACGCCTGAGGTTTCGACCGAATCCAACGTGACCGAGCCTGCGGTGGAACCCGCGGCGGTCGATTCTCGGCAACCTAATTTGAACACGCCTGGCGGAATCACTCTGCCCGAAGGCGATCTGCCCGACGCACCCGTCAAGCGATCCAGTCCCGCCGAGGGCGGCATGAGTTTGCCGGACGATTTGGACATCAGTGCGGCAGACGGCGAAGCGGCAGGCAGTGATACGTCAACCGTTTTGGTTGCCGCTGCGAAAGACGTTTCCATTGAATACGCCAAGTGGGAAAAGGTTCGCGAGAAAGCGGGCAAGACAGGCAAAGTGACGGTGGTGGATGTTTGGTCGTTGGCCTGTGGTCCCTGTTTGAAAGAGTTTCCGAATTTGGTGGCGATGCAGAACCGATTCGGCGACAAAGTGGTCGCGATTGGAGCTAACGTGGACTTTGATGGTCGGAAGACTCGGCCACCGGAGTCGTACGAACCAAAGGTCACTCAATTTCTTTCCAGCGTCGAAGCGGAATTCACGAACTACATCGTGCAAACACCCAGCGACGAGGTGTTTGAGGCGATTGGAATTGGATCCATCCCTGCGGTAATCGTGTTCAACGAAGACGGGAAGGTGGTGAAACTGTTCTCGGACGTCGGAGAAACGGCGGGCTTCACTTATGAAGCTGACATCGTTCCGCTGGTTGAGAAACTGCTGAACTGAACGCGTCTTCGACTATCCTTCGGTGCAGTCGTTCTTGTGCAAGGCGACTTGCATTCACTCGTGCTTTAGCGGTGAAACGCCGTTGGACTTTGTCATGAATCATTTTGTCGTCGTCGATCGCCAACGTGTTTGCTTGAATGCTTGCGTAAGCTTCTTTCTTGGTCTGTGCAGCGGCGTCACGTCATCTGCCGCACCTCCGACGACAACGCTGCGACAAGCGATTCCGCTGGAAACGCAATTGCGTGACGCTGATCCGCTGTACTTGGCCGAGCAATCACGACTGCGTGGCGATGCTCGACGTGGAGCCTTGGTTTTCTACAAATCGGCCGCGAATTGTGTGAGTTGCCATGGGGACGATTCCAACGCATCGCCTCTCGGACCGCCAATCGCTCAGCTTGGCAAAGATTTGACGGACGAATACCTCGTCGACGCTTTGCTGCGACCTTCCAAACACATTCGCGAAGGATATGAAACCTATTCGGTGTTGACCGTGGATGGCGAAGTCTTCAAAGGCATGCTGGTCAAGCAGGACGACGCTGCGATCACGATGCGGTTTGGTCAAACGCCGGAAAAGAATTTCACTTTGTCGCGTGACGAGATTGAGGTGATGAAGAAGGACGAGCAGTCCATGATGCCAGCGGGGTTGATGAATTCGATCAAGACGCAACGCGAATTTTTGGATCTGTTGCGGTACCTGATGAGCGTGGTTCGAGGTGGCATGTCAGCCGAGGAAGCGTTGCGACCGTCGCCGGAGCAGTTGCTCGTCAGAGATGACTCGATCAATCTGGACCACGCCGGCATTATCCGGTCGCTGCGGTCACGCGATGTCAGTGAAGGTGAGAGTTTGTTTCGAGGCGATTGTGCCAATTGCCACGGCATGGACGGCAAGCAGCCCGCACTGCCTACCGCTCGGGCATTCAGTTCGCAGGAACTGAAGTTTGGTGCTGATCCCTACAAGATGTTTATGACCCTGACCAAGGGCAATGGACTGATGGGGCCGATGACGTATCTGACTCCGCACCAACGATACCAAGTGGTGCATTACATTCGCGAAACGTTGATGAAGGATCAGAATCCGGGCTATGAGCCGGTTAGCGATGCGTATCTGAATTCGCTTCCCAAGGGGACAGAAGATGGCAAGCGTTTCGAGATTCAACAACGCGATTTTGGGTTGGCGTTGGGCTCGCAATTGCGACGTGACTACCCCAGTGTGCTGACGTTGCCGCTGGGCGAACTGACGGTTTCCTACGACTTGCACGCGATGGATTTGGCGGACGTTTGGGCTGGTGGATTCTTAGACCTTAGCGAAACTCAACACCAACGTCCTCGCGGGGAAGGCACCGCCAATCCGGATGGGATGACGGTTGCTGGTTTGGCAGCGTGGCATTGGGGACATGATGGCGAGCTGGACTATTCTCGCGAAGGATGCTTGCTACGCGGTCCGTTACCACCGAAGTGGATGGACTACCACGGGTATTACGCGCTCGATGATGAGGTCGTGTTGAGCTACCAGATCGACGGTCGGGAAGTATTGGAGCGTGCAGTGGCGATTGATTCGCGGACGCTCTCGCATGAGCTGTGGATCGGCCCGGGGGATGCACTTGTTTTGTCGGTCGGAAAAGGACCGGCCGAGGCGAATGATTGGAAAGTGGACCAAGAGACCGGACTGGCGTCACTTCAAAGTTCTGACGCGCAAAATCATTCGTTCACGGCGGCAAGTGTCGCCGGCAAGAGCCACGATGTGTCCTGGGAACTCGCATCCGAGCAACGTCTGAAGTTGACCATTCCGGCGGATCGATCGGCTCGAAGTCTGCGAGTCACGGTGGGGGTCGGTGACGCGGATCAAGAGCTCGCCGCGTTTACGGCTTTGTCTAAGAACGTGTTGAAGGAACCAGTCGCAGATCTCTCATCGTTGATTGAACGCCCGTCCTCGAAGCTGGCTCCCCAACGCTGGCCCGGAGAGATCACGACGGCCGGCACCTTGGGATTGGAACAAGACGGCTACGCTCTCGACACGCTGACGCGCCCCGATTCAACTCTGTGGAACACTTGGTTTCGCACCACGGCGCTCGATTTCTTTGACGATGGGCGGATGGCGATCGCGACTCACGGCGGTGACGTTTGGATTGTTTCGGGAATCGATGAAACACTCGACGAACTTCGTTGGAAACGTTACGCGGCGGGTCTCTACGAACCCTTTGGGGTGAAGGTTGTCGATGGCGACGTGTTTGTAACCTGCAAAGATCGGCTGGTGCGTTTGCATGATCGTGACGGGAACGGCGAAGCAGATTTTTACGAGAGTTTCAACGCGGACACGGATGTATCCACGAACTTTCACGCTTTCAACTTCGATTTGCAAACCGACTCGGAAGGGAACTTCTACTACGCCAAGAGTGGGCATGGTGCCGACTTTGCGTTGCCCGGTGCCGTTTGGCGGGTTTCCAAAGACGGCAAAGAACGCGAGGTGGTTTGCACCGGATTCCGAACGCCGAATGGACTTGGCACTTTGCCGGGCGGACGCATCACCGTGAGTGACAATCAAGGGCAATGGACTCCCGCGTCAAAGGTTTCCATCGCCAAACCGGGCACTTTTCATGGCTGGGTTCCGACCTATTCGATTCCGGACAAATGGGAGCCGGATGGAGGCAAGATCGATATCAGAAAGGTAGTTGCTCCCGACACCTTTGAGCAACCTTTGGTGTGGATGCCGCAAGCTTTTGACAACTCATCCGGTGGCCAGATTTGGGTCGAGGATGACCGGTTTGGGCCGCTGTCGAATCATCTTCTGCACACCAGTTTCGGCAAAGGATGGATGTCGATGATGATGATCCAGGAAGTCGGTGAAACTTCGCAGGCCGCCATCGTGAAGCTGCCCTTTGATTTCTCAACGGGAATCATGCGTGGTCGAGTCAACCCGCACGACGGCCAGGTCTACGCGACTGGTTTGCAAGGCTGGAACGGCGGTGGGCGGTTTGGGCTCGATGATGGAGGCGTGCAGCGACTTCGCTACACCGGCACGCCTCCCAAAATGATTACCGACGCCCGTGTGGTTGCCGGCGGTTTGGAATTGGATCTCAATTTCCCTGTGAACACTGAATCGGTCCTCGAAGGAGACGCCGTTTCAATCGTCCAGTGGGACTACTTGTGGAGCAAGGCCTACGGATCGGATCAATACATCCCCGGCACTGCCGAATCAGACGACCCAAAGATTGGCACCGAAACTTTGGTTCCCCAATCGGTGCAAGTCAACGCCGTTCCGGGTGAACCAGGCTCGTCGCGATTGCGATTGAACCTGCCAACTCTAGGGCCGGTCGATCAGTTGCAACTGCAATTGCGCATTCAAGCTGATGACGGAGAAGCGTTTGAAGAAGAGGTGTATTGGACGATCCACGTCGTGCCCTCAAGCGATCCGCGATGACGCGAGTGTTTGCTGTGAGATAGGCTTCCAGCTGTTGTGGATTCAATGACAGGCTGGAAGCCTATCCCACCGTTCATTCGAGTGTCGGAAACGCGGCCATTCGTGAGAGCGGTACGCAATCAACCGCCTAACCTGCTAGCGAGTTGGAAGTGCTATGATTAGTCCGCTACTGAGCAACGGGAGACGGTGGGGCTAGGAAAAAACGAATGAACACAAACGCAGCGTAAAGATCGTCCCTGAATAGAATCGCGATTGCAGTCATAGCAAGCAGCACGGACACAAAGACCATTCGACGCATTGAGATTTGCTTGGTTCAACTTTTCAAGAACGCTGTCATCGCCTGCAATATCTTATCGTTTGGGAAGAAGATGCGTTCGCATTCTGTGAGATAGGCTTCCAGCTGTTGTGGATTCAATGACAGGCTGGAAGCCTATCCCACATTCACAGTGTGAGGTAACTCACGGGGTGTTGGGTGAATTTGCGATGCCTTGGATGACGTCTCCGCTTTGTTGGGCTGCTTGGTGAGCGATCGTTTGTAGGTGGGTGGCGTATTCGGTGGCGAGTTTATCGGGCACGAATTCGTTGCCGATCGGGCTCTCGCCGTACAGACATTCGAACCACACGCACGCGCCCAAGTACTCGCCTGCGGAGTTGGCATGGTGCCCGTCCATCTTCAGTTGTTGGTTGCCATCGCTTGTTCGCCAACGGTATCCCACGTGCAGCGAGTGAGTTTGGTCGGGTAGCTCAGGGTACTTGAGTGTGTTCGCATCAAAGTTAGCCGGCGCGCGGTAGCCGAACTTGGGATGGTTGTCCGCCGCCCAGAACGCGTCGCCGACGGGAATGCGATTGGCTGACAGCTCGTCGACAATGGTTCGGTAGGCTTGGCTGAGCCCTTCATACATGGCTTGCTGGGTGGCAGGTTCTCCGATCGCAGGTTTGGTTCGGCTGAATCGGGGATCGTCGCTTCGATACGCCCAAGTCTGATGCACCAGCAACTTGGCTTGCGGCGCATCGCGACGAATGATGTTTGCCAACTGCTGAGCGTACGGACGGTAGGTTTCGGTGGAGTGGCTTTTGATGCTGAGCTGCTGAATGGTGACGAAGTCCCATTGTTCGCTTTGCAGTGCTTCTTGGAGGATGTCGCCGTTCTTGTACCGGGCGAGTTCATCGGCGGGGTCTGTTTCGTATGCCAATGCCTTCTTTGCATGCAACTCTAGGGGCGAACCACCGATGGAAAGCATCTTGTGAGTCAGCTTGTGACCAGCCGCCTCAACAATCTCGCCCAAATAGCGAGTCGCGTTGTGAGTGAAGCTGTTACCGATTGTCAGAATGCGAATGTGTCTCGCAGCGTCGTTGGGTGGCTGCTGGGGCGAGTCCGCGTACGAGGGCGTGACAAGCACCAGCGACAGGATGGTCAACGTGCAAACGAAGGAAAGCGATCGCAACATGGTCGGTTCAATCCTTTGGAATATGGTGGGAAGGAGGGGTGGGGCAGCTATCGTACTTGAAAAGAGGCGGCCAATTGTTGGAGGGGGGACAAGGCCGTGGATATCGTGTTCGTGCCTTCTCGCTCGAATTCGCCAAGCCGGCGTCGCGAGAACTTCCCAAGGAGCGTTGTTTCGAGGGAGGTGGACGGCGCGACGGTTGGTCCAAAAAAGAAGGGAGCCCAGGGGCTCCCTTCTCGTCAATCGAATTTCAGGCTGCGTTTCAGGCCTGGTCTGGGAAGAATTTCGCCAGAGTTTCCTGCGGTGGTTTTGGTGTCACCAGGGAAACCACAACCATCGCGATCAGGGTGCTGAACACCATCGCGACGACTGGCATCACTTCGTAGCTCTCGCCACCGATTGGCAGACGCAAGACGTACTTGCTCAGCCCCTGCGGGTCCAAGGTGCCTTGGTAGAACAAATACGACCAACTGGTGATGGCAGCCAGAATACCGGCGATCGCTCCGGACGCGGTGAGGCCGCGCCAGTACAACGCAGCGACAACCAGTGGGAACAACGAGCTGAATCCGCTGAAGCACCAGACTCCCAACGCAAACACACTGCGAACGTTGCCGAGACTGAGCAGGTACGTGATCGCAACAATCGCGACGATGAACAAACGCGTGAAGAGGACTTGCTGTTTGTCGGTGAAACGGTCTGCACCAAACGTGTGGTTGACCACGTCGTTGTTGAACATCGTTCCGATGCATAGGAACTGACTGTCCAAGCTGGACATGATCGCGGCCAAAATCCCGGCGGCCAGGAATCCACCCAGGATGGGGGCGGTTTGTGTTTTTACCAGGAAAGGCAGAACCTTGTTGGCATCGACAATGTCGCCACCAGGCAAACGTGGAAGCGGTGGCTTCGCCGGCATCAATTCGCCGGTCGCCCAGACTCCCACCAATACGCATGGCACCCAGACAATCATGATGAACAGCGGGTGGCAAACGACGGACAGCTTGAACGTGCTGGCTTTCTTTGCCGTCATCCAGTGTTGGAAAAGGTGCGGGAACATGCCGACGGAAAGCGGAATCATCAGGTAGGTGAAGAACTTCGTCTTGCTCATCTCCACCCGCGTTTTGCCTTCTTCCGGTATGGATTCACCGAGCACGCGAAGGTTCTCGAAGAAGCCGTCTTGTTTGCCAAGTTTGTTCGCAATGACGAAGAACGTCACCACACCCAAGACCATGAAGACCAACGTTTGGAATGTATTGGCCCAGGTCGTGCCTCGCATACCGCCAAAGAACACGTAGACCAGCACGACCGTGCAAATGGTCAACGATCCGAGCCACGCGGGAATGCCGCCATGAACGGCCGGATCGACTCCGCCGGGGCCGCCTTCCAGTGGAACGGGGAACATGTCGGGGGCCAGGCCCGCGGTCAGGGCTTGGACAACGCCGCCGGCACTGATCACACCGACCAACAGGTACGGGATGATCATTCCAACCAGGATCGGAAAGAGCAACCAGCCGACCAAGTTGTTGTTGAGTCGGTCGCGAAAGAATTCGATTTGGGTGGTGTAGTTGTGAGCGCGAGCGAAACGCCAGACTTTGACACCGATCAAGAAGAAGCACAGCGAGTGGATGATACCGCTGCTGCTGGCCAGCATCCCGTAGACGCCGATGCCTTCTCGGAAAGCTTCGCCGCTGCTGCCGACCAGAGCAAACGCCGTCATCGTCGTCCCAAACATGCTCATCAGCAGCAGGAACGGACCAATCGAATGGCTGGCAACTTGATAGTCTTCCTTGGTTCCTTTGAACAAACGACTGCTGAACAGTCCCAAGGCGAGCAACAAGCTCAGGTACACCAAGATAATGATGAACTGAGGAACCCCGTTTTGCATTTCGGCAATCATCATCGTTGCGGCTCCTCTTCATCGAGAGGCCAAGTGACTCGCGTCGCCAAGAACCAGGTGAAGGATGCGGCGATCGAGATGCCGGCGTGCCACGCCAATCCGATGGGCATGAATCCGAACAGCAGCGTGTCGTTGTGCCACAACCAATTGTCTTGGTGAAGAATCAAGAGCACGATGACCAAGCCGGCGATGAGGAGAGCTCCGCTTGAAAGACCTTTCCGGTCAGGCGGAGCGGACGAATCAGTCGAGTTGGGCATGATGGAGAGTTCTGGGCGAGACGTGGAAGGAAGGTGGGAACGGCGGTTTCTGATGCGAAATGACCTTTCGAACGCGCAAGCCGTCCACTTTGGCACCAAAACGATCGCCGGATCAGTAGTCTAATGCCATCGCGGGGGCGACGATATCCATGGTTTGAATTACTGTAAGTGCGATCGGTTCGGCGTCGTCCGGATGATCGTCCGCCCCCATCCCGCCGCAGCGAATCAACGTCGGCACCATCGAATCGTTTCCTGACGCATGCTAAACATCCTCGACCCGCAGATCTGGCCTATTTGGCTGACCATTGGCGTCACCATCGCCTTGTTGCTGGGGTTGGCGACTCGGGCGGCTGCGACCGATTTGTTGGCGCTGACCGCTTTGACAGTGTTGGTCGTTGTTCAAGATTTAACCAGGACTCCATTGCTGCCCGATCCGACGCAGGCGGTCGCGGGGTTTGGCAACAAAGGTTTGATCACCATTGCGTTGCTGTTCGCGGTCGTCGCGGGATTGGAATTGACCGGCGGAACAGAGTTGGCCACGGGTTGGTTGCTTTCCAAAGCAAAGAATCTTCGCGACACCCAAATTCGGATGCTGTTGCCGGTGGCGTTGTTGAGCGGGTTTCTGAACAACACCCCAGTTGTCGCTGCGATGTTGCCAGTCGTCGGTGACTTGGGAAAGCGTTTGACAATCAGCCCCAGTCGATTGTTGCTGCCGCTTTCCTACGCTGCGATCCTGGGCGGGATGTGCACGTTGATGGGAACCAGCACCAACCTGTTGGTTCGCGACGAGTTTGTCCAATACGTCAATGAAGCGAAAGCCGCGGGCGCCGACGTTGAGGTGGCCGAGCTGAACTTCTTCACTCCAGCGATTGCCGGCATCCCAGCCACCATTTTGGGATTGATCTACATCATCGGCGCGTCCAAGTGGATGTTGCCCGAACGCAAGCCCGCCGTCAGCGTTGGTGATGATCCACAGAAATACACCGTCGAGATGCAGGTCGAATTGACCGGACCGCTGGTGGGCAAGACTCTGCAGGAGGCCGGGCTGCGGGCACTTCCAGGATTGTATGTTGCCGAAATTCAGCGAGCGGACGGGCGTATTGAACCGGCCAAACCGGATCAGCGTCTCTTCGGCGATGACATTTTGATTCTGGTCGGTGATGTCGATAGCGTTGTCGACCTTCGGAAGATCCGTGGTCTGATCACGCCGGGTGACCAGGCTCGCAAGTTGGAAATTCCGGCTTGGCGACGAACGTTGGTCGAAGCGGTTGTCAGTCCGCGATGCAGCTTGATTGGGAAAACCATTCGAGAAGGTCGTTTTCGATCAAACTTCAACGCAGCCGTTGTTGCGGTGGCGCGAGGTGGCCGGCGTTTGGAGGGTAAATTGGGGGACGTTCGGATCGAACCCGGTGATGTGTTGTTGCTGGAAGCGTCCAAGTCGTTCATGCACCGCCAACGTGCCGGGAGCGATTTCTACTTGATCAGCAGCGTCGATCGAGGCGAAATCCGACGGCACGAACACGCTCCGTTGGCGCTCGGGATCATGCTGGTGATGGTGATCGCCGCGGCTTTGAATTGGCTATCGATTCTGAGTGCGGCCATGTTGGCGGCGGTCGCGATGGTTTTGACTCGTTGCTGCACTACATCTGAGGCTCGTCGCAGCATCGATTGGTCAGTATTGATCGTGATCGGTTCGGCAATTGGAATCGGACGTGCGATGGAACAAAGCGGAGCAGCCGGATTGATTGCAAACGGCTTGTTGAATATCGGGCAAGGCAGTGCTCTCGGGACATTGATTGCGATTTACGTCGCGACCGTGATTTGCACCGAGTTGATTACAAACAACGCTGCCGCCATGTTGATGCTACCGATCGCTTGGACAGCCGCATCCAAGGTTGGCACGGATCCGATGCCAATGGTGATCGCGGTGATGATCGCGGCCTCGGCGAGTTTCCTGACTCCGTTTGGATACCAAACCAACACAATGGTTTACGGGGTCGGTGGGTACCGATTGCGAGACTACATCCAATTTGGTCTGCCGCTCAGCATCATTGTGGGAGTCGTTTCGATCGGAATGTTGACTTGGCGGTATCAATGACCTGGTCACTACCCACAGTCCCGCTTGGCTCTCCGCCGAGTTCTTCCAATCCAACTGATCGTGTTTCCGGTGTCTTTCTTCGATGAGTGAGCGTTTTTCAGAAGCCCCCATTTCACGTCTGGTCGGATTTGAAGTTCAACCGAGCGATATTGCAGACGGGGAACCGGACGCGGGTCAGGCAATCGTGAACATCAATTGTGGTCCACAGCATCACAATCCGATGGGACGTGTGCACGGTGGTTTGGTGTCTGCGTTGGCGGACGCAGCGATGGGGATTGCTTTTGGGCGAACGCTGCTTTCCAGTGAAGATTTCTCGACCATTGAAATGAAGGTCAATTTCATTCGTCCCATTCGCGAAGGACGTTTGTCAGCGAAGGCGGTGGTGATCCAGCGTGGGTTACGGATCGGTTTCGTCGAATGTCAAATCACCGACAAACGCGGGAAGTTGGTCGCGACCGCAACATCGACTTGCACGGTGTTGGCGGGCGGCTGATCGGACGAACAAGCGGCGACAACAAGGGCGACTTCTGACAACACGAGGCGATCCTTGTGTTAGACTGGTGGCCCTTCCTCTCAATGCCGTCGGGATCGCTTGCACACGCTATGGCGTGGGCATCGCGGTTCATTCCTGACGTCAGTCGCCCCCAGTTCCCACCTCAGCGATTGCCGATGCGAAAGCTACCAGTCTCGTTCTCTATTCTGTTTTGCGTTCTTGTTTGTTCGATCGGCCAAGCGACCGCGGATGAAAAAGCCAGCGAACCAAAGGCCAGTGATGACCGGCCCAACATTGTCTGGATCATCGCAGATGATTTGGGACCTGAATTGGCGTGCTATGGCTATCCGGACGTGGCGACACCCAATGTTGATCGTTTAGCCGAGCGCGGGCGCCTCTTTGCAAACGCGTTCAGTACTTCGCCGGTGTGCTCTTCGTCGCGTTCGGCATTCCAAACCGGACGCTACCAGACTTCGATCGGCTGCTATCACCATCTCACCCGCGACAAGAAGGAGTTGCAGGTTCCAACGGCGATCGATTGGTTGCGAGAGGCGGGCTATTTTATCTCCCACGGCAACGGCGAAGTCGGCAACAAGAAGGCGAACAAGTACGGCGTGAACTACCTGTACGACAAGCGAACGCATTTCGACGCCTACGACTGGTCCGAACGCGAACCTGGGCAACCATTCTTTGCACAAGTTCACATCCATGAACCGCATCGTCCTTTTGTGAAGAGCGATCGCCAACGCACCGACGCGCCGATCCCTCCTCATTACCCGGAGCATCCAATCACCCGTGCCGATTGGTCGAATTATCTGGCCACGATCGAAGTGATGGATCAAAAAGTCGGCGGGATACTCGACCGGCTGGAAGCGGAAGGAATCAGCGAGAACACATTGGTGATCTTCTTTGGTGATCATGGCCGGCCGCATGTCCGAGGCAAGCAATGGTTGTACGAAGGCGGGTTGCACACGCCGTTGATTGTTCGCTGGCCAGCCAAGCTATCAAAGGCGAGTGTTGAAGCTGGTTTGGCGACTTTGTTGGATGTTGTTCCAACGACGTTGCAGGCCGCCGGGATTGATCCACCGGAACTGCCAGGAAAGTCTCTGTTGGAAGACGAATGGTCCGGCCATGAACTCATTTTCGCTGCGCGGGATCGCTGCGGGGACGCACCCGATCGCATCCGAAGCGTGCGAAACGAGCGGTTCAAATACATCCGCAACTTCCATCCAGAGAAGCCGTACTTGCAACTGAGCAGCTACAAAAAGCTTTCCTACCCAGTGGAAACCTTGATGAAGGTGTTGCACGCCGAAGGACAGTGGGACTCGCCATTCATGGCGGAGAATCGACCGGAGGAAGAGCTTTACGATCTTTCTAACGACCCGCATGAAATGCACAACCTCGCGAAGGACGAAGCTTACCAATCGAAATTGGTGGAACTTCGAACGACTTTGAATGATTGGATGAACGAGACCGGTGACCAAGGCGGCGTTGATGAGAGTCAAACGGTCAACATGGAAGAACTGATGGTTGAAAAACGCAAGTGGTACGAACGCACGATGGAGCGACGAGGCCTCGAGCCTTCCGTGTCCGACAGTGAGTACCTTCAGTGGTGGGCGACCGAGTTGGGTGTTGAATGAGACCTCGTGTCTCGTTCGCAGGTTCGTTGCTTCCGATGATTCAGCCAGCAAATCACGCCATGCCTTCTCCATCATCCAGTCGACGTTGCAGATTGCTGAACGACCTGCTTCTTATCTGCATCGCCGGATGGGCTTTCTTTCTGGCGACGGTTCCGATGGCCTTGGCAAAGGAACGTTCAGGTGGAGAGCGGTCTCCGTTCATTTCAGGCGTGGAGCGATTTGGTCGCCATGACGAAATTGATTCAGTCGCGACGGCGAGATTGTTGGTCACCGAACTGAGCTGTGTCGCTTGTCATCGCTCGCAACGCAGTGACCTGAAGCCCAAACTTGGACCAAATTTGACTGCAGCGGGAACGCGATTGCGTGCGAGTTGGATCAAAGAGTTCTTGCGTTCTCCCCATGAGACGAAGCCCGGCACGACGATGCCGGATCTGCTCAGCGATCTTGACGAGTCCGAGAAGACGGCTGCGATTGACGCGATTGTCGCGTTTCTGGCGTTGTGTCAGCAGCCCTATCCGGAGTTGAAAGCGGGCGGAGCGAATCCTCTCGAGGATGAGTTTTGGAACAAGGGTGATCCAGACCGGGGTGGAGATCTCTATCACCAGGTTGGCTGTGTCGCGTGTCATGAACCCGGCGAAGAAGGGGAGGTTGCATCTTCGCAATCATCAGCGATTGATCGTCTTCTCGATGAGCTGGATCCGGAAGAGCTGGAGGACATGGGGCTGGCGAGCGCCGCACGCAAGGTGGGCTCCGTTCCGCATCCTGAGCTGGCAAACAAATACACAAGGCAATCGTTGACGCACTTCCTTCACGATCCAGAACACATCCGTCCGTCGGGGCGAATGCCGAGCTTGAAGCTGACGCCAAACGAAGCCGCCGATATCGCGGAATACTTGATGCAACAGAATGGGGCGTCGCCCAAACGCATCGACGATCCAACCAGAGATGTGACATCATCGGAGCAGTTGATTAAGCGGGGGAAGCAGCTGTTCGGCTCATTGCGATGTGCAAATTGTCATGATGCGGGAATCAAGCTCCGAAAGTCGTTTGCTACCGAGTGGCAACAACTCAATGTCGACTCCGCCAATTCATGTTTGAAAGACAAAAACCATTTGGCCGTCGACTTCGATTTGGACGACTTTCAAACCGAAGTGCTTGTCCGTTCGATCCAAAGTGGAGAATTGGCAGAAGGGGAATCGTACGCCCAGACGAACGAGTTGGTCCAGCAAAGTTTACTCATGCTGAACTGCTACGCCTGTCACGAACGCGATCAGATGGGGGGAGTTGGTCGATATCGAAAGCCGCACTTCGAAGCCAATTCGTTGGCGGATCTGGGGGATGAAGGTCGTTTGCCTCCGGGTCTCAGCGGTGTCGGTGCGAAGTTGACAAAGGATTGGTTGCAAAAGGTTTTGGCGGGGCACCCGTCGACTCGGTTGCGACCCCACATGACCATTCGTATGCCGAAGTTTCCAAAAACGACTGTTGAGGCCTTGGTCAAGAACTTCGAGTTGGCGGATGAGGCCACCTCGCAGACGGATTCAGATGTGTTTGGTGAACACAAATCGCTGGCGGAAGACGGAAAACAGTTGACCCAAATCGGCTGCATCCAATGTCACGCTTTCGACGGACAAGCTTTACCTGGAGTGGTGGGAATTGATCTTGGCGGCGTGCCCAATCGCATCCGTCCGCACTGGTTTCGCGAATTCGTTTTGGATCCAGGTGCATTGAAACGTGGGACTCGGATGCCTTCGTTCTTTCCGGATGGAGTTAGCCAGTCGCCACATGTTTTGGACGGCAATGCTGATCAACAAGTCGCGGCACTGTGGTCGTACTTGAAACAGTCCGACCGTTTGGGAGTGCCACCGAAGATCGCGGAAGCGTTGGCGGCGAGTTACGAATTGAAACCTGAACATCATCCGTTGATCTTGAGAACGTTCATGAACGGCGTGGGCACGCACGCGATTGCGGTTGGGTTTCCCGAAGGAGTGCACTTCGCGATCGATGCCAAAACGCCTCGACTCGCGTTGGCGTGGAAAGAAGACTTTGTCGACGCGCGCAGCACATGGTTTGAGCGTTTCACACCGCCCATTGATCCACTTGGATTGGATGCGGTTGCAGTATCCCCGGGAGCCGAGTTCAGGTTCCAACCCAGTGATCGATCTCAGGAGCCTTCTTCCCCCATTTTCATCGGCTACCGACTGGATTCGAAACGCATTCCTACTTTTCGCTATCGCATTGGTGGCACCATCGTTGAAGATCGAATCGAAGCAACACGCGACGGCAAACTTCATCGGACAATTGGCGTCGCCAGAGATGGTGAGCCGATGGACGGAGAGTTGAAGTTTCGATTGATGGTGGATACTCATATCAGAAGCGACGAATCCAATCGCTTCATGGGAGCGTCTGGTTTGAGCGTGACAGTGTCGGATGAAGACGAGGTCGGAAAACGTACCGAGCAACCTGGCGACACCGAAGAGATCTGGGTTTCACTCAGCGAAGACCGGACTTTGGAGGTTGTCTACCAATGGTGATTTGCAAAATGCTTCGAAGGTTGTGTCCAACAATTTGTTTGCTGTCGAGCGTCTTGTTTACCGATGCGGTCCGAGCAGACGAGGAAAGCGACTACTACCGAATCGTCTCGATCGCGACTCCAGAATCACAAACGGAGTCTCGCGATCCGAACTGGAAACCTTCTGATGATGGAATCGCTCTGGAGGTCAGCGGCATCGCGGTGCTGAGTCCGTCGCGATTGGCGGTTTCGATTCGCAAAGGCGAAGTCTGGTTGTTGGATGGTGTGGATGAAGTCACCGGTGAAGAAGACGATTCCAACCGGGTTTCCTATCACCGATTTGCCAACGCACTGCATGAGCCTCTGGGGTTGTTGCATCTCGAAGACTCATTGATCACCGTCCAAAGAACTGAGATGACGCGGTTGCGTGATACCACCGGCGATGACGTCGCGGATGAGTACGAGACGCTCGCGTCGGGTTGGGGCGTGTCGGGGCACTACCACGAGTACGCTTACGGTCCCAAGTTGGATTCAGCTGGCAACCTTTGGATGACGTTGAACATTGGGATGGGACTGAAAGGCGAACAGCTGAAACAGATTGTTCCCGACGCTCCATTTGGCTATCGCCAGGCTGCGTGGCGAGGTTGGGCGATGAAGTTGACACCGGACGGGGACTTGCAACCGGTGTGCGCCGGAATGCGGTCGCCTTCTGGGTTGGGAGCCAACGCGGATGGCGACATGTTCTATACCGACCAGCAAGGCAACTGGGTCGCAACCAATTCGCTGAATCACATGCGACCGGGGGCCTTCTTCCATCATGCTGAATCACTGGCTTCGATGGAGTTGGATGGTTCGACCATTCACGATGTGTCGGAAGTGCCCAACGGGATCGCTTATCCCGAGGCCCTCAAGCGATTCCCGCAAATGCGACCGCCCGCGGTCTGGTTTCCCTACAAGAAAGCCGGGCAATCCGCGACCGATATCCTTCTTGATAGCAGCGACGGTGGTTTCGGTCCGTTTGCCGGTCAATTGTTCGTCGGAGAGTTCACGCAAGCATCGATCAACCGGGTGTTCCTCGAAAAGGTCGACGGCGAATATCAAGGTGCTTGCTTTCCATTCCGGCGTGGCTTTGCATCGGCAGTGCTTCGAATGGCACAAGCGGAAGATGGGAGCGTTTACGTTGGGCTGACCAATCGCGGTTGGAGCAGTCTGGGCACATCTCCTTACGGCTTGCAACGTTTGATCTGGACCGGAAAAACGCCGTTTGAAATCAAGGAGATGCGTGCGAACCCTGATGGCTTCGAACTGGTATTCACTCGCCCGGTGGATCTTGATTCAGCTTCCGATGTCCGTTCGTATGGTATGTCCAGCCACACGTATGTTTATCAATCCAGCTACGGAAGTGACGAGGTGAAGAAACGCGATTTGGAAATTCTCGAAGCGGTTGTTTCAGAAGATCGGTTGCGTGTTCGCCTGAAGGTGGATGGTTTGCGAGAACTGTTTGTTCACGAACTGGATGCTCATGGAGTGATGGATTCAAGTGGCAACGGGTTGCTTCATCGAAAGGCATATTACACGTTGAATCGTATTCCGCGGAATTGAACGAGATGGTGTTGTTCTATGCGATTCGCGGTTGATTGCTAGAGCGGGGCGTCGCGGGCGATGAGGCGTTTGTAGACGACGAATTGGTGAGTGGCAGGATGGTGTCACCGTCCTGCTACGGCAGAAGGTCGTGGTGGGAACGATCGATTGAGGCTTCACTGCAACTTGCTTTTGCTGGCCACCAATTCTTCGACAAATCGAACGGCCCAAGCCAAACGTCGTAGTGGTCGAGAGTCGCTTGTCTGATTGGCAAGGATCGCTGGCGTACGCGGATCGTCTTCTTTTGTTTGCGGTTTCAAACTGATGGACTTGAGCACGATACTTGGAACAAAGTCCGCCTGGATGTCCTCGAGTAGTTTGGCTGTGCTGCGATGGAACACAGCGACACGATCGTTGGGGCGGATGAACGATCGCCAACGTTCGCGAAACTCACCGACCGACGCCAATGGATGCAGCTCATCTGGCGTCAGTCTTAGGCGGTTCATAAACGGTTCATCGTTCAACGAGTCAGACTGGAGAGCACAGCGGAAGAACTCGCCCGATTTCATTCGAACCGCGTTCCAGAAAAGTGGTGCTGGCAGGTTGGAGTTGCTTGCTGACTCGTCATCGATGTTCCCTCCTTCCTGTTCTCCGTAGGCGACCACGATGTTGTCAACGTTTTCGGTCAACACTCGTGGCACATTGGCGGAACCTCGGCGTCGCGTTTCATTGAGCCGCCAATTGGATTTGCTGTGCCCGATTTGGTCCGCGATCATTCGATCGAACACATCCACCAAACGATCGAATCCAGGTGTGGTGGGTTCGATTGCAGACAATGCCGCGACGGTGGCTTCGAGCGTGGACAGGGCGTGCTCGTTTGGTTCGCGACGGATGCGGTATCGACCGGGTTGAGATGGTGCGAGTCGGTACCGAGGGAGCGTCTGCAGACGTGGGATGTCGCGAAAAAGAGTCTTGGCGTGATGCCACGTTCCATCGATCACCACCAGTTGCTTTGGTCGTTCCTCCGGAGCCAAGTCCGATAGTAGTTTCGCGTTGTCGCCGGGATAGAGCAGCCCGACGCTGTCGCTGAGTGGCGTGGTCGCAAATCGCTCGGCCAATTCGTGGTTGTAAGCAACCATGACTCGGCACTTTTCCAATGACTGGCTGACGATTCGAGCGGTGTTGAACGGGTGCGAGCGCTCGCGTCGATGCTGCATGATCAACACGTCGGTTTGATTGGCCACCTTTGGGATCAGCTCGCAGAAGCAAAGCGATCGAGGACGAAAACAAACGTGACAGCGTGTCGGTTTGTCTGATTCGCCTGCAGTTTTGTTCGGCAGAGGTGATGAAATGTCGATCGGGAAACGGCTGATTCGAGTGTGCGATGGATTGAACAACGCCAACTCTAAAAGAAATTGAGATGGTCGGGTATCAGGTGTCAGTGACGTCAAACATCGGCAGGTGAATTTGTTTTGTCGCAACGACCGAGCAATCAAAAACAAACCCCGCGTGC
>NZ_DDGH01000092.1:63676-80371 GCF_002337565.1 Rhodopirellula sp. UBA1907
ACGCGGGGTCGCTGGGTAGTCGTGACTGATCGCTAGATCACCTTTCTTCGCGAATGGAGATCGCTTTAAACTCGACCGGGTCGCTGTGACCGGCGAAACCAAAGTGACCCGAGGTTCGAGTTTTGCCTGGGTGAGCACTATCGGCCATGTAGTCGTCGATCTTGGAAACATCGGTGTCCAAGATCACGTTGCCATTCAATTCGACTCGGATCGTTGGACCGATGACGGTGACTTGCTGGAAATTCCACTCGCCGACGGGACGCAAGTAGCCGCGTTTTGCCGCTGCCATGCCGTATGCCGATCCGTGATACTGTCGCTCATCAAGCTTGGCGTAAGCAGGGTGATCGTTGTCCAACACTTGCAATTCAGTCATCGCAGCGTAGGCGGGGTTTCCTTGTTTGGGGGCTCGGATGGCCAAACCGTTGTTGCCACGAGCAGGCAATCGGAACATCAAGCGAACGGAGAAGTCGCTGTATTCTTTTTCAGTCAGGAGGTTGCCGCCGCGGCCCTTTTGGCACTGGATGGTGCCCGCCTCGGTGACCTCGTAATCATCGACAGCTCCGATCCAGCCATCGAGGGTCTTGCCATCGAAGACCGAGACAAATCCGTCGTTGTGGTTCTCGGCCAAGAACGCGTTGGCTGCTTCTGTGCCGAGTGGGCGCACGGCGAGGTTTCTCCAGCGGATTTCACCGCCGTGGGTTTGCAATTGAATCGGGCCGGAAGCGGGCAATGGTTCGCCGCGACGCCAGTAGTTCTCCATGATCGCGTGGTCGACGGTTTGCTTGCCGTTGAGCCACACGGAGGTTCGCGATCCAACTTGAATGACGTGAACCGTGTTCCATTCGCCGAAAGGTTTGTCAGCCAGAACCAGAGGATCTTTGCCCGCCGCACCGGGGGAATTGTTCCAAAGAGCACCGCTGCCCAGGTTGGCTCCCAGGTTGAATTTGCCTTCGTCGGTGGTGTCCCAAATCTGGACTTGAGGGGTACCCTTTAGATAAATGCCGCTGTCTGCTTTTGCGACGGTGCGGTATTCCAGTTTCAACTCGTAATCGGAATAGGTTTCGTCGGTCGTCAGATACGCACCATGGCCGTCGTTGACCAGCTCTCCGTTCTCAACCGACCAGTGTGACTTCGCGTCCGCGGTCCACTCTTCGATTTTGGATGCCCGTTCTTCTTCGGACAGTTCAGCGAGTTTGTACGGGTCGAAGTGTGGCTGGCCGTGCCATCCGGTCAGGTCTTCGCCGTTGAACAGCTTCGTCCATTCGGACTGAGTGTCGGTCGCGTCTTGGGCGTACGAAGTTGTGAAGGCGGCGAGGCACAAAGCCACGCAAAGTGGCAAGCGTTGGTTCAGGTGTAAGTTCATGTTGCAACGTTGAAGTGGAAACCAAAGTGAAGTGAATCGATCGAACGCACGCGTTGTCAGCGTGACGGTTCGGCATTGGTTCACGCGCAGTGTCAAAGACACTCACGGAACGAACAATTTGTGCGGGCGTTGGAAGTCGCTCGGTGGAATGGAAGCCGGCTGATTTTGCTCTCACTGACCATCAGTGAGAACGAAGAAGCGGCGACCACGTCGTATCGAATGCGGCTTGAGTTGGCTTGGCCAGTCGAGCCCGCATCGAAGGATCGCGGTTGGGTGAGATTTTAGGCGGGATTCAGACAGGACCTATCAATGGAGGTGGGACAATATCCGAAGTCCTCGTAGGATAATCGTTTCGGGGACGCGGATGTTGCGGCCCATCGCCAATCGCAAAAATGTGACGTTGATGTCCGACAGTCTTCCCTTATCCATGTCGCCACCCGCCCATGTCGTCCTCTATCAGCCGGAAATCCCTCAGAACACGGGGAACATCGGTCGAACCTGCGTCGCTGTGGGGGCAAAACTTTGGATCGTCGAGCCAGCTTCGTTCCAATTCGACGAGAAACGTCTGCGTCGTGCCGGACTGGACTATTGGCAGTACTTGGACTGGGAGCCGGTCCCCTCTTGGGACGCTCTTTGCGAACAGCTGAATCCGGAGCGATTCTTTTTCTTTTCCAAGTTCGCCAAGCGGACCGTTTGGGAAGCCGAATTCGCGTTGGGTGACGTGCTGGTTTTTGGACGCGAAACCAGTGGTTTGCCGGCATCGATTTTGAAGCCTGATGACCCAAGGTCGCTTCGGTTGCCGATGCGAGAACAAGTCCGGAGTCTGAACTTGAGCGTCACCGCGGGCATCGCTTTGTACGAACATCAGCGTCAAACCATCAACACGTAGAGCAACAACGTGACGACGGCTGCTCACTCGCCTAGCGACGTTCGGTGTGGCGGAGAGGACGCTGAACCAGCAACTTGGTTCCGGGGAATCGTTTCTCCCAGTCCTGCGCCGCGAGAGTTGCCGCTTTTTCCGTTTCGAACCAAGTGAAGACACCAGGCCCCCAACTGCTTTGGCCGACACCGCGAAAACCGGAGGCAATTAGACGTTCAATCAAACGTGTTGTTGCTTCGCCGTTGTATGGACCACCTTGAACGGACGCAAATAGTTCGCCGCTGGAACGATTGTAGCGTGTGACAGCATCAGCAAACGAGTCGAAATCTGATTGTTCGATCGATGGAATGAGTTCGCCGGTGAGGATATCGACTAGTCTTGCTCGCTCTTCGTCGCTGGCTGGTTGCAACGCATCAAACTGTTGCTGTTCTTCGTCTCCGCTGATCGTTTCAATTGGCGAGACATCGTCCATCAACACGATGCCAGCACGCCACGATTCAGGGACAGGGATTCTACGGTCGATTGGATTGAGTTGCTGGTCGTCGGTTCGTTCGCGAGCAACAGCTTGTCCGCGATTCAGGCCTTCGACAATGAACCCAGGTTCAAAGAATCCGTGCGATCCGACGGCACTTCGTCGGCCTCGGTTGGCCAGCCGCAAGACACATTCACGCGTCGGTGGTTCCGCGGAAGTTTGTTTCAGCAGTGCCAGCGAAATGGCGAGCGAGAGTTGAGTCCCGCTTCCCAGCCCATTGTGAGGTGGTGCCGCAGAAACGACCTCGATGGTCACGGATGGGCGTGTGGTTTGGCCGGTCATTTGTTGCCAACGATCGACGATCCCGATAGTCCGATCGCGATGGCGTTCATCACATCGAAACGTTGGCGCCGATCTTACTCGAACGCGCGTGGGTGGTCCGTCGATCATGACGCCGCAACCGCCAAAGGGTGCTGCGACATCCAACAACCCAAAGTGCAGACGTGCTCCCGTTTGAACCTCAACGCTCATGAGATCGACGACTCTCGCACGTATCGCCGAATCAATTGCAAAGCCTCACGCTCGTCCTCACCGCCAGTTTTCTCGATCGCGATACTGGCTCGTTCGAGTTCTTCTTCGATCTGCTGGGGTGGCAGCAAATGCAAACGTGTGGCTGCGACGGCGGCTTCGATGATTGCGTGTTTGGCTCGATTGAATCCGAAAAACGGATCCACCAAATCGGAATCCAGACAGCTCGCGGTGAGCTCATGTCGCGGTGGCGTTCCGGCTCGCTGGGTGACTTGGACAGCGAACCAGCGATGACACCGTTTTAATCGAACATGGGTGCCTTCCAGTCCAGGTATCGCAACCACCTCCTCCGTCGCGTCGACTTTTCCGATTGCCGTTTTCGCGATCAGCAGGGCATCGTCGATTACATGGATGACCGCGTTGCCTCTAGCGAGCAAGTTGTCACAGGTGGTCGATCCTTCGTAGGGACGAAGCAAGAATTTGGGGAGGCCACCAGTCGATTTTGGTGGCAGCACAATCGGTCCCAGTGGTGCCAGGTTGACGTGCCCCTGTTCGTCGATTGTCGTGACCAATGATTCCAAGATCATGACTTTGCACCTCCGCCCGCGCCCGGTTGAGAAATCGAGATTGGCGGAATGGTGGTGCGTTGGAAGCGTGAACCTTGGGGCGATGGCTGGTTTTCTGGTTGATGCCGTTGAGCCATCCCGATGAAGTGTTCAAACATGGCGAGCCCGCCTTGCGTGAGCAAGGACTCGGGATGGAACTGGACTCCGTGAACGCAGCGTTGATGGTCGGCCAATCCCATGATCAATGTTGGATCGTCTGCTGCCCAAGCAGTGACTTGCAATGACTTTGGCAGCGTCGCCGCATCCACTCGGAGCGAGTGATAACGTCCCACTTCAATGGTCGAAGGCAATCCGGCGAACACACTTGCCCCGCGATGATTCACTGGAATGGCCATCCCGTGCATCGGTGGACCGACGACGACTTTCGCACCGTACGCGGCCGCGATGGTTTGATGACCGAGGCAAATTCCTAGGATTGGAATCTTTCCGGCGAGTTGCTGGACCACATCCAGCGAGCATCCGGCCGATTCGGGACCGTGGGGACCCGGCGAGATCACAATCGCACTTGGGTTCATCTCGATAATCTTTTCCACCGACAATGAATCGCTGCGGACGACCCTGGTCTGCAATCCTTTGCCGGGTTCGTCTTCCATCGGCAGGTTGTTACCCGCGCGGTTCCGACGTGCAGCGACACGGAGATAGCGCGCGACGTTGTGAACGAAGGAGTCGTAATTGTCGAGTAGCAGTATCAACGAGAAACAGTATCAAAGCGACGTCGGATTCCGGACGGCTTCATCGGTGATTGAGCAAGGAGCGGGAAGATTGTCAGGTGCCGTCTTGCGAAGCACCAATGCACCGTACCAGCCATAGCGACCAGCCGGCTATTTCCCGTGGTTTCCTTCGCCAATCGCGAATCAGCGTCTCGGTTTGGCAAATTTGATCTTCTCGATCAATTTGACCACCTGATCGCCGTCTTTGTAACCACTGACCGCGGTGATGGCACGGATGACGTATTCGTACCGGAGGTTGTAGTCCGTGTCGATTTCGATTTCCGGACCCTCGCCCGCTTCCACTTCCATCGGAGTCGATGTACCGATCAGGCCAATCACGTTGGCTCGCAATTTGTCGAAGCTGGCCGCGTCATTGCCCATCTGAATGTCATTCAGCTCGATCCCGGCGAGAGAACCAGCGGCATCAGAGCGAAGACGCAGCTTCAACGGCAATTCAGTCGTGTCCAACGCACTGCTGCCTTGGCCGGCCAGCGGCATTTTGATGCTGAAGTCGCCTTCCATCTCCACAATCTTGAACGTCATCACAAAGAAGATCAGCAGCAGAAAGACAATGTCAATCATGCTGGTCATGTTCAGCTCGGTGCCCTGGCTCGTTTCGCGGTTGCGAATTTTCATGAGCGATCCTCTTTGACCCGCAGAGCAAAGTTTTCCAGGTTGGAATCTTGGCAAACGCGGATGATCTCTTGCACCTCTCCCGCAGCAACGTCCTTGTGTCCGCGGATGATCACGTTGGCGTCGCTGACCGCTTTGCCTTCGGCGCGGATGACGGCCAGTTCACGGTCCAAACCAATTCGCAGTGTTTCAGCGGTGTAGTCATCGCCGCCCAAGAAGATTCGTCCGTCCGCTCCGACGTGCAAGATGATCGGGAACTCGAGTGCGACTTCGGGCGGTTTGACCAAACGGCTGTTCGGCAACACGACGTTGTCGTTGGCTTCGGTTTGCGCGAAGTTGATCAACACCATGAAGAATGCGATCAACTGAAAAGTCATGTCGATCATGGGTGTCATGTCACCTTCCGCCATGTCGACTTCGGTGCGTTTGACTCGCATCAGCCACGTGCTCCTGACTTGGGCGACATGTCTTCGAATTTGCTCATCAGGTTTTCGCTTTCCACGCCAACTTCAAGCAACAGACGAGCGACTCGATTGCGAAGAATGTTGTAGGCCGCGATCGCAGGAATGGCGACGGCGAGACCGACGAGCGTCGTGAAGAGAGCGGTCGAAATACCGGCTGCCAAGTCAGATGGTTTTGGAGTGGAGCCGCCCAGAGCGATGACTTGGAAGGATGAAATCATCCCTTGAACCGTTCCGAACAATCCAATCATGGGGGACAGGTTGCCGATCAACGCCATGTAGCTGAGGCGGTGTTCGAGCTTCATGCTTTCCTCTTCGCCGACTTCCTGCATCGCTTCCAGAGCTTTGTTGTATCCCTTGCTAACCTTGGCCAAACCAGCGGCCAAGACTTGACCAAGCACAGATTCGTCCGCCTTTGCCAGATCGTAGGCGCCTTGATTGTCATTCGCGGCAAGTCGTTGACTGAATTCTTCGACCAACTCGGTCGGGCAGAGCGTGTCGCGGCGAGCCGCCAACATGTTCATCACGAAAAGCGAAACCAGCGTCACGGACAAAGCCAGGAAGACGATCAGGTAGGTGACGCCGAGTGAATCGAAGACCCATTCCAGCAAGGATTGATCGGTCGCGGGTGGCGCCGCATTGGCATCGTTTCCGTTCGCGTTGCCAGCCGCATCGACCTCCGGTTGTTCGGCAGCACCGGGGCCAGCCGGCTCAGCCGGTCCTTCGTCGACCGGGTCGTCGCCGAATTCGGCCATCGCATCGTCTTGAGCGAACGTGGGCGTGAAAGACGACCCAGCAAAAACCAATGATGCGAGAACAATCCCCACCGTGAAGAGCCAAGTTCGAGAAGCCAACGGTTCAGCAAGACGCATCATGGACGGAACAACCACGGGAGGAGAGAAAAGTCGAGTGGGTTTGACTCAGAATAATCCACGCTGACGCCCGTCGCACCACCCCTGCGGCGGTTTGTGCTCCCAAAACACCGTCGGATGTTCGGATTGGTCGGTTCATTCCGGTGAATCGATTCAACTTCCAATTGGTGGGCCGTTTCATAGGACCCATTCGGTGGAGAGTTGTCACGACGCGACAGTTCGGAAATGAACGCCTGGCACCGGCGGACGTCAGATGTTCGCGTGATGACCACTTCCGCGAAGTGGAGTTGCGAACGATACAATAACGATCGAAGACGTCGTTTGTTCTCACCGGTGTGGGAACTTTGATGCTGTCACGTTGGCGTCCGCCAGTTCGCATGCAGCGAGCATCGCACCTTGTTCGAGGAATCTCGTTCGTTTGCGATCATGCAATGCATCGGCGTGCAAATCGGCGAAGCGCCTTCGACTATCCCCATCTGCAAATTGAGACCCACGCTCATGAGAAGTGAATTGGACGCCACGATTGCTCGCCTTCATGAGCAACTCGCTGACATCGATGACCTGGACCCAACTGAGATCGCTCGTTTGAAAGCGGAGCTCGACGAAATTCGCGAGACCTTGGATGAACAGGATGTCAACTCAGCGACGTTGGCAGAACGCTGGCAACAACAAGTCGAACATTTTCGCGAGTCACATCCGGTGCTGACGGAAAATGCGGGCCGCGTTGCGGACATGCTTTCTCAAATGGGAATCTGAGCCCCTGCGAGAATACTTGCCGTTTAGAAGTCGAACGTTCGTCGGGGCTGCTTTGCCGATGGTGGTTGAATTCACCGTGCCCTCCTACAATTCGGCGCTTTCATCCCAGTTCTCTCGCAAGCCCGAATTGATATGTCGTCAGCACCCGAAGTCCGTGTCGCCAGTCCACTGAACGTTCCCGACAACGACGCTTTGCGTTTCCTGCCCGAAGGACCGATGGCAATGGTCGCGGATGGCAAACTGTCGTGGGTGGGAATTCAACACGGTTCGGACGTTCTGCACGGTAGTATCAACGTGCTGGATCTGGCGACGCAGTCCAACGAATCGCATGACTTGCCAGGTCGCCCCGGCTTCGCGTTCCAATGTCAGACGGCGCCCAAGTTTGTCGCTGGGGTGGAACGTTCGCTCGGAATTTTCGACACCAACTCGGGCGAGTGGACGCCGTTTTGTGATGGTGTTGATAGCGACGTAGCCAACACGATCATCAACGATGGCTTGGCGATCGACGACAACCTGATCTTCGGAACGAAGGACCTGGAATTCGCCGAGAAGAAGGCTGGGTTGTATCTTTATCGTGGAAGCGACCAAAAGCTGATTCGCCTTCGTGACGATCAAATTTGCAGCAATGGCAAAATGATTCGCAAGGACGAGTCCGGCAAATTGTTCTTGTTGGACATTGATTCACCGACGCGAACGGTTGTCGAGTATCCGCTGGACATTGCCGCGGGCACCATCGGCGAAGCTCGTGTGGTGTTGGATTTGACCGATGATCCCGGTGTTCCAGACGGGGCAATTTTGACACCCGATGGCAACGGGATCATCGTCGCGATTTTCCATCCCGGTGTCGCGGAGCACGGTGAAACTCGGCTTTATGATCTGGCGACCGGAGAGTTACGAGTGGTTTGGCAGACTCCCGGATCGCCTCAGAACACTTGCCCGGCGTTGGTGCCTTACGAGGGAAAGCTGAAGTTGGTCATCACCACCGCAGTGGAGAACTTCAGCCCCGAAGATCAAGCCAAATGCCCCAACGCGGGCCAATTGTTCCTTGGTGAAACAGACTTCGTCGCGGACGAATCGTTTGAGCGAACTGTCTGGCCCGTTTGAGGTCGCACGTCGACCGGTACCGAGATTGATCAGTGAGCCGAAGACCGGTTGGCACTGGTGAATGAGCCGCACGGCGTTGGTCGCGGTTGATGCGGCGGGAGTGAGCTCGTGATTGGTCGGAGTTTTGGGCCGGTTGGGATGTCGGGTTGATAACCGGGCCTAACGGCCTGCGGCTGATGTGGGTGCTGGTAGTGAGCCGCACGGCGTTAGCCGCGGTTGATGCGGCGGGAGTGAGTTCGAAATTGGTCGGAGTGTTGGGCCGGTTGGGATGTTGGGGTGAGAACCGGGCCTAACGGCCTGCGGCTGATGTGGGGTCCCGGGGGCCGGTCACGGCAAGGGGCGGATGGAAATGGAATCGATTCCGGCCATCCATCTCGCGATCGCTTTTTCGTTCTTGCCCGTGATTTTCACTTCGATCGTCAGGGGCTCATCGGACTTCAGTTCCACTCGATCCCACGTGACGGCCGGTAAGACTCGGACGTCCGGTGAATATCCATCGAACGTTTTTTCGGCCTGGTCGCTGATCTTGAGCGATAGCTTTGCGTAGTCGACTGCCCCTGTGAGGTGCATTTGAACTTCGGCGGGGCCAGTGACATCATGCGGTACGTTCAACGTGATGGTGGATCCCACTTTGCCGCCGGTCCACCACAGTTGATTGTCCGCCGACCACTGATCGTGGAACGGTTTCATGCTTTGGTTTTGAACTTTTCCTCCCGATACAACCGCGGTCTCGAGAAGGCTTTCTGCTTCGACCGCCCATTCCCGAGCGAACGATGGTCCGGGGCTCATCAGATAGCCAAACAGATCGCGAATTTGATTTTGCTTCATCGGCTCCAATTGTCCTTCCGGCATCAATGAAGTCTCAGAAAGCTTTTCAACTTCGACTTCATCAAGTGACAACACGATCGCCTCGGAGGTTGTCTGCACCGTGACCGCGTCTTCGTTGCGAGAGCGAACCAATCCGGATACCACGCGACCATCGTCCATCAAGAACGATGTCATCTGATAGGCGTTGCCGATCACGGCGTTCGGTTGAAGGATATTTTCCAGCCAATAGTTGACGTCGCTGCGGTTGGCACCGGTCAGATCAGGTCCAATCGGTTCGCCTTCGCCAAACAGTCGATGGCATTTGCCGCAGTTGGCTTCGTAAAGTTTCTTGCCTTCGGATCGGTTTGCGGAAGCCAATGTTTTTGGCGTTAGCAAAGCGGTGTATTTGGCGTGCAATTGCTTGGCTTGTTCACTCGTCGAACCAATTCGTCCCCAAGCGGCCTCCAGACGTTTGCGAGCGGAGTCGTCTTCGAACGGCAATGACAGCACGTTGCGAATGGCGTAAGCCGGGACGATGGATGATGGAATGACGCCTTCCTCCATCGCACTGATCAGTTGAATCGCGGATCCGGTTCGTGAAGTCAACGTTGCCAGAGCATCGGATTGCTTTTGAGGCGACCAGTTGTTGAAACGTTTGATCAGCGTCGATGCGATATCGGGTGAGTCAAAGGGTGCGAGCCCACGGACGGCATGGGAGCCGATGTCGCGGTCGTCGATCAACGCGAGAAGCAACTTGCCGAGTTCAGGATCTTTGGCTTGCGTGAGCAGACGCAACGCGTCCAAACGGGGCGCTGTCGCTTCATCCGAGTTCGCGAGAATCGTGCGAAGTTCCGGCAGCGCGGACGCATCGCCGAATTCGATCGCGAGTGCGCCCACGAGGTCTTTGGTGCTGGAGGCAGATGCTTTTTCACGAAGCAGCCCCGAAACCTTTGGCCACTCCGAGGGCATGGCAACTCCGCCGCGACTTCGAGCGGATTGCAGAAGTTCTTCCAACTTCCAATCGTATTGGTTGTTGATGGCTGAGTCTTTTAACGAGTCGATTTGCCTTGCGATCGATCTCACCAACGCTTCTCTTCCTTCGGGGGTGGTTGCGGTTCGTCGAGTCACGAATCGTTGCAGTTGATTCCAATTGCTACTGGACACCAAACTCATCACTCCCTCGGCATCCGTGTCGACCACCGGTTCAATGCCGTACCAGATCAACCAGGGCAGATTGCGATCTTTTTGGTCGACGTTGTGTCGGAGTAATCCGCGTGCGATCCCGAGTCGTTGATTCTCTGGAATTCGTTGCAACAAAGAAGCCAGGTATCGGCGCGTGACGGGGGATGGCTCGCCGGCGGACATCTTTTCCAGTTTGGCGAGCAAGCCAGATGACAAGGCTTGTCGATGTTCCCCGATTAACTGCACCGCCCATCCACGGATGATTGGATTGTTGTCATCCAGGAGCGAACTGAGATCCGTTTGAACGTAATTGGAATCATCTTTCTGTTTGCCTTCCACACGGAGCACTCCTGATGTCCATGCGGTCCAAACGGCTTGCAGTCTTAATCGTCTGGGTGCGTCCGATTGGATCAATGCAGTGAGAGCTTCGGCGACTTTGTTTCGATTGAGTTTTCCGGATGCGGCACGCTCCTGCAGAATTCGCTGCGACTGACGGACGAAGTACGCGTTCGAATGGGTGAGGTTTTGAACGAGTTGATCGTCGGACAATTCGGATAGATCAAATTTGTATGGCTGGAGTTCGCCGTATCGGATTCGAAACAGACGGCCATTGGTTCGGTCCCAAATCTCGTGATCGCGATGGTGGCAGGTTTGGTCGTCGTGCCAGTCAGATGTGTAGAGTGCACCATCGGGCCCTTGCATGATTCCAACGCCGATTTGTTCATGATCGTTCGACATCATGAAGTCCGGGCGGTGCCGACCCAGGAAGCCGGAACCTTCCGTTTCCAAGTGCTCACGAACGATTCGGTGGCCGTGCAAATTGTGAAAGAACAACTCGCCGCGGTAGTGAGCCGGAAATTCGTCGGCTTGGTAAATCGTCAGACCGGCGTGAGCGTGGCCTCCACCGACCATCGATGTCGTCGTGGCGGTACGCCGGACGAGGTCTCGATCGACCCGGTTCGCTGAGTTTGCCGATTGAAACGTGCCATCACCGTAATGCAGGTGATCGGCAATGGTCTTGATGTCGTCGTACGTATACGGATTGAAGTGCTGGCCGGCTTGTCGGAAATAGCGGCCGCCTTGCGACAGATGAAACAAATGAGGAATCACGCACGCACTGACGAACCAATCGCCGTTCTGGTTGAAGTCGACTCCCCAGGGATTGCTGGTCCCGTGCGCGTAGACTTCGAACTCGTGTTGCACCGGATGGTACCGCCACACGCCGGCGTTCAGCGGAGTCCGGTCTTCTTTGGCCGTTCCCGGTTTGCCAACGTTGGAATGGGTAAACACGCCATGGCAACCATACAGCCACCCGTCCACGCCCCAAGTGAAACTGTTGAGGGTTTCGTGAGTGTCTTGGTATCCCCAGCCATCCAATAGCACGGTTGGCTCCGCATCGGGCACGTCGTCGCGATTGGCATCAGGGTAAAAGAGCAGTTCGGGAGCCGCCCCAATCCAAACGCCGCCAAAGCCGACTTCGATTCCGCTGGCCAAGTTCACGCCATCGGCGAAGACCTTTTTCGTTTCGAACGAACCGTCGCCATCGGAATCTTCCAGGATCAGAATGCGATCCTTTCCTTCTCCTTCGGGAGCCTTGGTTGGATACGTGTTGCCCTCGATCATCCAGATTCGGCCGCGGTCATCGAAGCACATGGCGATGGGTTGGACCAAATCAGGTTCGCTTGCAACAACATCGACCTCAAAGCCGTTCGGCAAATCCATGTTTTTGGCCGATTCGGACGGGCTCAATCCAATCGCGTATTCGTTTTGCGGTCGTTTGGATGTCCGCCAGCGTTCTGCGACGTGTTGCCGTTTCGCGAGTGGAACATCACTCAGGTCAGTTTGAATGTGGACCGTCAGACCTCGCTTGTTGCCAGTCAGAACGTCGACCAATCCATCGCCGTTGATATCCGTCGTGACGACTTCGACACCGACTCCGGAGGTTTCGTGGATGACATGTGGAACGAACTCGAGTCCGCCGGGTTGGTCGCTTTTTACGTTGCGGAACCAAACGACCAACGGAGCCTGCAGTCCACCGACGTCTTTGCCTCCGTGGGCGTAGTAGCGTTTTCCAGTGACGATGTCACGCCGCCCATCTCCGTCGACATCGATGGTTTCCACCGCATGCATTTGCGATGTTGCGTACCCGTGTGGGTTTTGCATTGACGATTCGCCACTGATTTGATGCTGAGCGAATTGACCGGGGCGAGTTTGCTCGAACCATGCCAGGCCGTACCCATGGGCATTTTCGGACGTGACCAAATCGGAGTCGCCGTCTCCGTCAATGTCATGAACATGCATCTGAGCACCGCCGCCACCGAACGGCTGAGCGATCCAGGCTTGTCGTTGCCACAACGGTTTTGAGTCGGCCGTATCGGTTGAGTGGGTAAGGGCGGACTCCGGTTGTCGCCACCAATGCTGGCGATTGATGATGTCTTGCTTGCCATCGCCGTCAATGTCGCCGACACCCAAGCCATGACCAAATGGTTCAAAAGCGGTTCCTGGTTCCGAGATCGCAACCCATTGCCACGGTTGCTTTGGATCGTCCATCGAATCCGCGGTGTAGTAGCCGTAGGCTCGATCGCGTGCACACACGAGTTCGGGAAGTCCGCCCGGAATCAAATCTACCCAAGCAGGTGACTCGTTCGAGACACGAGGGGCAATTGTGTGGGCCGGCCAAAACTGACCGGACTGGCTCGCGGCCTTTTCGCCTGGATTGATGTACAGGGTGGCTTGTCGACCTGGGAAACCAACCGAGATCACGTCGGGTTTTCCATCGGCGTTGACATCGCAGACGTGTGAGAAGAAGTGTTGGCTGTATGCCATCACCGAAACGACGTTTGCCTCCTCCAACTCGTGTCGGGTTTGGTAGTCGGGACCTTCGTACCAAACCGGACCGTAGACCAGATCGTTGACGCCGTCGCCGTTGAGGTCGCCGACCGCGGACCCCTCCGCGAAGAACTGATCCGTGATCTGCTGCGATTCCCATCCGACGTCGGTGTGTTCGAGTTCGGATTGGCTGGTCTGTGCGAGAGCCAGCGTCGGAATCAGGCCGAACGTCAGCGTGACGCAGCTCAAAAGAGCCGCCTTGGCCAGTGAAACGGGACGATCCAGGGACGCGAACAGATTCATGGCAAAAAACCGGTGGGGAGGCGGGGAAGGCGGATTGTCAGGCAGGACCGCGTCAATCGAGGCGGTGAATTGAACGAGGGTGTGCAACGTTGACCGGGAAAGCCAGTGTGCCGCCAGTTTGTCAAACTGGGACGCGATGGAGGGATCAGGCGGGGATTCTGGATGGGCAACCGTCAGAATCCGAAGCTCGATTCTATGGTTCTTTGCCAGTATGACTGATTCTGAGCCGCTAGGGGGTAACGACGTGCGTTTCGTGGCTGGTATTATCTTGCCAGTTTCCTACCTCCCCGCCCGCCTCGTGACCGCGCATGTCTGAATCGAACCCATCTTCCAATGTCGAAGCCAATCCACTGACTGGTGGTGAAGCCGTTGTCAGCGACAAAGTTCTCGCCGATCGTGCGATGCTGCAAAAAGCACAAGCCGAAGGCAAAACGCTTGGCACCTACATCAAACTTTCTGGGCCGGGTTGGTTGCAATCTGCGATCACGCTCGGTGGCGGCTCGCTGGCCGGATCGTTGTTCTTGGGAGTGATGGGTGGAACCAGCATGCTGTGGTTGCAGCTGGTCGCGATCGTGTTGGGCGTCGTGATGTTGTCGGCGATCAGCTACGTGACGCTTTCGACAGGACGCCGGCCTTTCGAAGCTATCAACAACGAAATCAACCCGGCATTGGGTTGGGGATGGATCATCGCGACCGTGCTCGCGAACATGATTTTCTGCATGCCGCAGTTCAGCCTGTGCTACGACGCACTGGATAAAAACTTGCTGTCACTGGGCGGTGGCGAAGGCCTGGGCGATTCCCGCGGCGTCCGATGGGCGGTCACGATGGTGCTGTTCTTCGCAGCTGGCTTCATCGTCCTGCTGAACACCAAACAAGGTCGCGCCGCGAAGGTTTTCGATATCTTTTTGAAGACGCTGATTGGAATGGTCGTGATTTGCTTCTTCGGCGTCGCGATTCTTTTGTTGGCGAAGGGCCAACTCAACTTTGCCAGCATCTTTGCTGGGTTAATTCCCGACCTGACACAGTTTGTTCGTCCTGCCGGCGAGCTTCGCGAATCGGTTGCAAATCTGTCTCCCGAAGCCAGCTCGTTCTGGACGGGGCGGCTGATGGGAACCCAACGCAGCGTCATGATTTCCGCGATTGCCACGGCGGTCGGCATCAACATGACGTTCTTGCTTCCGTATTCCATGCTCGCTCGTGGATGGGACAAGACGTTCCGCGGACTGGCTCGATTTGACTTGTCGACCGGCATGGCGATTCCATTCGTTCTGGTGACCAGCTGCGTCGTGATTGCCTCCGCGTCGTCTTTCCACAACAAAATCGACGATCAGTTGGCCTCTTCGGACGTCGCTGTGATGCAAACGTCGCCGTTGTTTGAAAAGGTGAAAGGGGATCTGACCGCACGAGTCGATTCGACACTGGGGGCAGAAGCTGAATCGACCGACGAAGCGACCAAGCTTCAAATGATCGCCGATCTTCCGAAAGACGAAAAACTTTTGGCGGCCGCCTTGGTCAAACGCAATGCTTTCGAACTCTCGCAAACCTTGGCTCCTTTGCTGGGTGCTGAACGAGCCAAGCTGATCTTCGGGCTGGGCGTTTTTGGAATGGGATTCTCGACGATCATCATCCTGATGCTGATCAACGGCTACGCGATTCGCGAAATGTTTGGGCGTCCGAACAGTCAGACGATCTTCATCGTCGGCGTCTTGATCGCCGGTGCGTCCGGGGCGAGCTGGGTTGAATTGTGGACGGATCCCGACAAAAAGTTCTGGTTGGCGATCCTTGCCAGCACCTTTGCTGTCATGTTGTTGCCGATCGCATATTTCACGTTCTTCCTGATGATGAACAGTCGCGAAATTCTGGGTGAGGATCGTCCAACCGGCGGTCGTCGCCTCGGATGGAACGTTTTCATGGGATTGGCCGTCATTGGTGCGACCGCTTCCGCTGGGGTTGCCCTTTACGAAAAGTACTTGGCACCCGATCCGCTGTCGTTCCGCATAGTCGCCGTCATTTGGGTTGCGTATGCGATTGCTGTGGCCTTGGGTTTTGCTTTGAAAAAGAAGACTCCCCGCACCACTTGATCCCAACGTCGAGATTCCATGACCGCGTCCGAAGAATGTTTGAGTGTTCGGGCGACGCGGTGGGAAGATTGGCGAGTCACGTCGCGGCGGTTGCTGATCAGCGGCGCCGCTCCGGAAACGATTCACTGGATCGACGGTCGGTCCAAATCGGGGCGAAAGCAATCCGACCTCTTCGGAACGACCGACGTCGAGTTCGCGGCAGCTGAACCAGCTGCCCAGGCTAGCGGACAGGACGCAGCGGCCGATACATCTTCGCCGTTTCGCGTTCCCAAGGCGTTTCTGAATCTGGCACGCCATGTTTCGTGTCATCGGTCACCCGGTCGCTGGGAGCTGCTGTACCGCTTGCTGTGGCGAATCACCGGTGGTGAAAAGCACTTGCTGACCAACGCCGCCGATCGCGATATGCACGCGGCGACGAAGCTAGAAAAGTCCGTCAGCCGCGACGCTCACAAGATGAAGGCGTTCGTCCGTTTTCGCGAGATCGAAGACGCGGAAGGCAATCGCTTCGTCGCATGGCACCGGCCTGATCATTACACGTTGGAACTGGTTGCCGACTTCTTTGCACGTCGGTTCGACGTGATGCGGTGGGCTATTTTGACGCCAGACGAGTCCGCGATTTGGGATGGCAAGAAGCTGACAATGGGCAACGGTGCTCCTCGCAGCGACGCACCGGAAGCGGACGAATTAGAAGAGGTTTGGAAGACGTACTATGCGAACATCTTCAACCCGGCTCGGATCAAACTGAATGCAATGCGGGCGGAGATGCCCAAGAAGCATTGGGCGACGATGCCCGAAACGGCGTTGATCGATGATTTGGTTCGAAACGCTCCGACGCGCGTCGAAACGATGATCCGGCATGCCGAAGGCGGTGTGTCGGCACGACCGTTCTTGCCCGAAGTCACAAGCGGCCAACCATCGCACTCCATCGCCCGCTTGCGAGATGCGGCGGCGGTTTGCCAGGGATGCGACTTGCATGGACCCGCCACGCAGACCGTGTTCGGCGTGGGCAATCCAAACGCGAAATTGGTTTTGGTGGGTGAGCAGCCTGGCGATCGCGAAGATTTGGCGGGCGAACCGTTTGTTGGACC
>NZ_DDGH01000092.1:80518-81884 GCF_002337565.1 Rhodopirellula sp. UBA1907
CACGGGCGAACCGTTTGTTGGACCTGCCGGTCAGTTGCTTCGAGAGACCTTGAGCGAGGTTGGGTTGGATCCGGCGGAACTCTACATCACGAATTCAGTCAAACACTTCAAATTCAAACCGACCGGCAAGCGTCGGCTGCACGTCAAACCTGCCGCCAGAGAAGTCGCAGCGTGTCGGCCTTGGTTGGAAGCCGAGCTGGACGTCATTCGGCCGAAAATGGTTGTGGCTCTTGGAGCAACCGCGGCAGGAGTCTTGCTCGGTCCCGGATTTCGGTTGTTGAAGTCACGCGGTCAAGTGCAGCGTTCGGATCATGCCAAGTGGACGATCGCGACGTATCACCCGTCCGCGATTTTGAGAGTGCCCAACGAAGCGACTCGCGAAACGATGCGGAAAGCGTTCCTCGAAGACCTGCACTTCGCGGCGGAGCATTACCGGATGCTACCTTGAAGCTGCGTCGTGACTAGAGAATTGCCAGTGGGTTACGTTTGGCTTCCAGAGTGCCGCGGGTCACGCCGACTCGATTCTCGGCCGATAACGATCGCCAAACGTCTTGGCCAGGGATCTCGCCCAACAGCAGACGGCGGTACAAAGTCAGCATCGATTCCGCTTCTGTCTCGTTTTCGCTCAGCAATTCCACTCGGAACGAACCGACACCGCGAGCGACCATGGTGCTGACGATTTCCGCTCCGCTTTGAGGCGTGGCGTTGAACAGAGTGTTTCGGCAAGCGATGTCGGCCTGCAACACGTGCAGTTTTCCCACGCGGTCTCGCAACTGCACAACATGCCGATCGCATGGACGACCACAATTGGTTTTGTTGGTGCCCGGTGACAACACGCTGCAGAACACACAGTGCTCCATATGGAACATTGGCATGTGCTGGTGCAGAACCAGCTCCAACCACTCCGCTGGCATCGAGCTGACCAGTTGGTCCAATTGGTCGGCGTTCAAATCGTATGACGCGGTGACTCGCTGGACGCCTTGATCCATCAACCATTCTGCCGATCGGTGATTGGCAACGTTCAACGAAAAGTCAGCGATGGTTGGAATGCCCGCCTCGAGGCCCATCCGTACCGCCGCCAGATTGCGAGCCAGCAACCCCGCAGGAGCTTGTTTGAGGATCTGTTTCAGTAATCCCATCTCGCCGGGCTTCTGAATTCGAAGCGACGCGATCCAAACATTCGCCTTGTGTTCCGCCCCCAAAGCAATCGCGGCTTTGTGATCGCGTGGATCGTGAAAATCAGCGTAGATTCGTTCTGCCGACGCAGCGATCGCACCGCGTACTTGATCGAGAGTCCGGCATAAAACGGACAGTTGCGGTGGCGGCGAATCGGATTCCGCCTCTGTTTTCGCGATGGGACGTACCA
>NZ_DDGH01000092.1:82079-127125 GCF_002337565.1 Rhodopirellula sp. UBA1907
CCCGCCGACAAACGAACCGTTCGTCTTGGTGGTGCATGCAGTTGATCTTCGAGCTTCTCGACCAATTCGCGACGAAGCTGATTCAGAACACCGAGTGGAACCATGGGGCCGCCACTCAGGTCGCTGGTCAATCGTCCCAAATGGAATGGAGAACCGCCGAGTCGACCAAGTTTGTCCGCCAAGACTTCATCGGTGATGGCATGCTTTTTGGCGACGGCCAAGTCATCTTCGCCGATGATGCTTTCGGTTGTCGCGTGGTCGCCGCTACCCAGCGTCGCGTGCACTTCGACTGGGCTTCCGACATGAGCCACAACGTGCAGATTGATGGGCCGCGTACGACGAGGCTTGCCGCCGAATGTCGCAGCCAAGCGTTTGTTCAGTTGAGGATCATCGTTCTTAAAAACCGTCGCGCCGATTTCAATTCGCGAAAAATCGATCTCGTCTCGGCCGAAGCCAATCCAAACGGTTTGGTTGGTTTCGACTTTCTTGAGCTTGTCACCGGATGCTTGGCCTTCTGCCTGTTGTCGCTGGCGGGCAAGTTCCCAAGGACTCAGAGAAGATTGTTCGGATGGCTTTGATTCAGTTTTCTGACGTGGGCTTCCTGCAGATTCGCTGTCGATTCGAAGCGAGTAGATTCGGCCGCCTTGGTGATTGTCAGCGAAACCACTGTCGAAAGTTTGCGTGCTGTTGGGATCGACCGCGGACTCAATCGCCAATCCATCGCCGAGTGCGACTCCGGCTTGCACATCGACCAAAATTGAATCGCGACCGATGGCTCGGATCTCGCCGAGCACGATGCCTTGTTTGGCGGATCGGATGCCAGGCACCAACCGTTTATGGTCGTTGCCTTCGAGCCATCCCGGTGTGAAGCCACGAGAGAACGACAGTTCCATTTCATGACGAGCGTCGTCGCCGAGGTCCACGGCACCGTCCGCGATGGCTTGGTCAATCGCTCGGCGATAGTGGCCGGTAATGTTGGCGACGTACTCGGGTGTTTTCAGACGGCCTTCGATCTTGAGACTGTTGACGCCTGCTTCGATCATGTCCGGGATGGCGGCGTAACCTGCCAAATCCTGCGGGCTGAGCAGGTAGCGAACATTGCCGAGTTCCTGATCGATTCCGTCGCACACCAAGTCATACGGCAACCGGCAGGCTTGAGCGCATTGCCCGCGGTTCGCACTGCGTCCGCCAAGAGATTCGCTGGTCAAACACTGGCCGCTGTAGGCAACACACAGTGCTCCGTGAATGAAGGCCTCGATGGGCATGTCCGTCTTGGAACGGATCTGTTTGATTTCACCAATCGATAATTCGCGAGCCACCACCACGCGAGACAACCCGAGCGATTCCGCCGCTTCGATGGTCTCGGAGCTGGTCAAACTCATTTGAGTCGACGCGTGAATTTCCAACTCGGGACAAATCGCTTTGACGATTCGAGCGACACCGAAGTCTTGAACCAACACGGCGTCGACACCGGCACTGGCGATCGCGTCGACCACTTCGACCAAATCGTTCAGTTCATCGGGGAAGACCAGCGTGTTGAGCGTCACGTAGCCACGGACACCGCGAAGATGCAGTTTGCCCATCAATGAAGAGAGATCATTGACACCAAAGTTGGCCGCGCGATGACGAGCGTTGAAGCCTCGATCAAGACCGAAGTAAATGGCGTCCGCACCGTTTTCAATCGCGGCGTGAACACAGTCCCAATTGCCGGCGGGAGCGAGCAATTCGGGGGCGGAAGCGGTGGGTGGCAAAGCGGATTCGATCATGGATGAGAGTGTAACCGAACACACCGAAATACCAGACCAGAATTGGTGCTGAATGGTGTCCGACCGGGATCAGTTCGCCGGCGAAAGACGTCGGCCGCAGCTGCAGACGGGCTGGTCGCTCGACTCGTGTCGGTTTCTCACGCAGAATCAACATGCGAAGCGGGTTACGGAGCGGTCGTCGATCAGGCGAAGAGGGACTTCGCGGGAGAAACGCGAAGGGGAAAACGAAAAAGCCCCGGTCGCGGGAGACCGGGGCTTTCTGGGTCGTTCATTGTGGGAGTCGATGGTTGCGAGCGTCTCGCCTCTATCCGGGCGGGCTGCATTTTCGATCGGTCGAACTTATTCGCGAGGGCGGATCGCGCCCGTCAAACCGCTGTAATCAACGCGGTCAGTCGTGTGCCAGAGAGGCTGGCCCAATTCAACACGACGACGCAGCACTTCGATCTTCTCTTGGCTGCCTGCAGGTGCATCCGTCGCAGTGAACATTTCATCTTCGTTTGGCACGAAATCTTCATCGTGGCCGTAACGCAAGATTGCTTCGAATACGTTTTTGCAATGAGTCATACTATTCCGATTTTCTTCAGGGGGTCAGGAGCCATCCAAGCGACCTGGACACCGCGTACAAACAGTCGCCTTCAACCAAGTCCGTTCGCTGAAAGCATTTCACACGAAGGGATTATTCGTGTGGAACGGCGTGGGTCAAGAAAATTCTGGAGGGGGCTTGCTCTTCCCAGCCTTTCCGGCGTGTCCCGCGACGATCATCCATGACCCTAACGAAGAGGTCGGGTTTGCCGGTCGCGAATCAATCGACTTTCTGGTTAGCGAATTATGAAGGTTTCAAGGGGGTTATCCCCAACCTAACAACTGCATGAAGGTTTCAAGAAGGCACTTGAACGGGTTGTTATGAAACCGGTTCCGTCGTCAGAATGAAGCGTTCCCGCGGTTCACGGCTCAGCAACGGTACAAACGTCACCACTCAAATGAGCCGCAAAAAAGTTTCAGAATATTTCTCTTCTTCCTCTTGGTAGCTTCCCAAATGTCGTACTGGATGCAGCGTGAACTGACCATTCCAGCCGTTCGTCGTGGCTTTCACCTGATCACGCGGCCGATTCTACAAGCCATTCCCGAGTTGGCCGAGATCGAAATGGGGTTGTTGCACGTCTTCATTCAGCACACCAGTGCATCGTTGACGATCAACGAAAACGCCGACCCCGATGTGCGAGTGGATTTCGAGACGGCGATGAACCACGCGGTGCCCGAATCGCTTCCCTATGTTCACACGCTGGAGGGACCCGATGACATGCCGGCTCACGTAAAAGCCTCGATGATGGGCAGCAGTGTCAGCGTTCCAGTGAAGGACGGACGCTTGAACGTGGGGACTTGGCAGGGAATCTACCTGTGCGAGCACCGCGATCGAGCTTCCTCGCGGCATCTCGTCCTGACATTGCAGGGCAAACGCTCCGACACTTGAGCGGTGGGAGGGACGATTGCCACGATTGCTCGGTTGTCTGAGGCATTGTCTACCGGAGGCATCGTACGCTGTTCGGGTCGGGCAAGCTGTAACCTTCCGCGATATCAAACGCTCGGGCAATCGGCATCTGATCATTCGATTCTCGGCCGCCTCGCGAGGGTGACTTCAATTGGATTCAGTGGCGAATTCTTGTAGTTCTTCCAGCGAAGCGAATTCGAGTGCCGAGATGTGGGTCGCCTCGAGGTGAACTTTCGGCGCCATCCCCGCATCGTAGGCTTCTTTCCAGCGAGCGGCGCACAGGCACCAACGATCGCCTGGTTTCAGCCCGGGAAATTCGTACATCGGCATGGGTGTGCTGAGGTCGTTCCCGCGTGCTCGGCTGAATTCCAGGAAATCAGCCGTCATCTCGGCACAAACGACGTGCAATCCGACATCCTGCCCGCCGGTGTTGCAGCAGCCGTCGCGATAGAAGCCAGTCATTGGCTCCGTGCTGCAAACCGCCAGATCGGATCCCAAGACATTTTTCGCGTTGTAGCGTTTGGGTGTGGGCATGAGATGAATCCGTCAGGATGAAATTGGTGAGACAGCAATCGCGTAGCGTTCCACCGCAATCGTGTCGCTCAAGTCGGTTTCCATCAAGGGACGCTGATCAGGGCAGTTGAGTTCCCCAAATGGTGTTTTCAGTCAATTCCCCGGAAAACAGGGCGGATCAGCGAAAATGGGTGAGTTTGTCAATTGGGGAATGTGTCTGCAGAGAACCGTCCCGTTCAGTCAAGTTGGTTCGGAATGGCAAAGCGTTCCGGTTGCAACGCTCCTAGCAGTCGATCGTATTCTTCGCTGAATCCGGCGCGACTTGGCCACCAATTGAGGGATTGCTACGTGGAAAGGAGTCCACCACTGACGATTCGAGTTGCGGAAGGAAGATCAAACCGAGCGATCGGTCTGGTCAACCAACTTCTCTCAATTCAGGTCCACCGTATTGAACATTCGGCTGGGGTGTCGAGCGAAACCATTTGCTCAACTGATTGAGATCGAACTGACACCTCGTGAGTGCCTCCCAGCTGTTTGGGCCGGCAACTACTGGTCCAACTTGACTGTCATTTCGATCTTGGTCGGTCGCCTCTGTGGAAGACCCGATTTCGGCTAGGGCAGTTGCAATGAAGCACATTAGCGCACGCAGAAGGAGTCAGCGATGAAATTCAACGTCTTGCGAGCTGTCGCAGCCACCCTTTCCATGGGTGTTTGCACGATCGCCTCGGCACAGTACGGACCTGGTCAATACGGCGGACAACCCTACGCTGGTCCAACCAGCCAGCTAGGTGTTCCTCAAACCCAAGCGGTTCAGACGTTTGGTGGTGGGAACTATCAACAACCCAACGCAGGCGGCTATCAAGCTCCCGCGAAGTGGAACAACTTCGGCAACCAAAACAATGGGCCGCAATTGTTCCAACCCGCTTCGACAGGATACGACAACCAATTGCCGCCACCGGAATCCATTCCGACACCGGCTCCTTCTTACAGCGAACAGTTGTCGGCGCCGATGCAGCAGCATACCGCTCCGGCTCAGCCAGCGCCGTCCTACTCCGCTCCTGCGCCGCCCGCAACGGTGCACCAGCACTCCACGCATCAGCACTCGGCTGCTCCTGCTCAGCACTACTCGGCACCTGTCGAATACAGCAGTGCTCCGGCCGGTGACTGCCAAACATGTGCTCAACCTAGCCCTTACATGCAAGCAGCTTCGCAACCTTGGGAAGGTGCTTCGTATGCCGCGCAATCTTGTGGGATGCCATCAGCCGCTCCCGTGCGAGCACCGTTGTTCCCGTGGTTCGGCTCGTTTGACCTGTTGTTTTTCAACATGGACACAAATGGAAAAGACCGGAACATCGTGTCTCGCTACGACACCGCTGATCCAACTCGTCCTTACCTGCCGTTGATGGGAATTGGTTCGATCGAGCCTGACAGCTCGCTCGGTTACAGCCTCAGCTTCGGTCGCTACATCGGATGTGGTCAGTACGGTTTGGGCGTGACGTACTTCAATTGGAATCCTGATTCCGAGATGTACAACTCGCCGGTTTACACGGCTGAGAACTCCATTGCCAATGGTGGCGGTGGCGGTGCACTGCGAGCATCAGGCATGCCGCAGTACAACGGCGCGCAAATGGCATACAACTACGACAACGGCGGCGGTGCATACAATGCCCTGAATGGTGGCGGCGCCTACAGCGTCTACGACATCATCGATGGCCGTGCAGGTCAATCCGCATTGGATGGTGGCGATACCAATGCCGCTCCTGGTGGTGTTGGTACGAACTCGCTTGCAGAAGCGACTCAATTCCGTGCTCGTCGCGATGTCGACGTTCAAGGTCTGGAAGTCAGCCTATTCAGCTTCGGTTTGATGGGAGCTCAACGTGCTTCGGCCGCGTCTTTCGGAACCGGCATGGGAATGGGTCACAAGCTGAAGAGCTTCATGGGAATGGGCGGATATGGCGGAGTTGGCGGCTACGGCGGAGCCAACTACGGCGGCTATGGCAGCTGCAACACCGGTGCATGCCCACCACAACAATGTGCTCCGTGCGGACCACGTTACGGATTTGGCGGAGCAGCCGGACCTTTGGTTCGTCCTTGCAACGGCAAAGTCCAAGTCGTCACCAGCCACGGTCTTCGTTGGTTCCAGTTCAAAGACAGCGTCGATTACGCATACGATGTTGACGGACGAGCTGGTTACACGATGAACGACATCTACGACACGACCTCGACCGAGAACGATTTGTTCGGCTACCAGTTCGGCAGCCAACTGATCTATTGCTTGGGAAGCCGCGTCAACTTGAACGTTGGTGGTAAGTTTGGTGTCTACGGAAACCAAGCTGAGTTCCGTCATCGTTTGGGTACCCAAGACACCGCCGCGGAATTGGCTGCCATGCCCGGCGAAATGATCAACTACAACACCAGCGACACCGTGTTGTCGACTTTGGGTGAGTTTGATCTGGGCCTCGGCGTCCGCGTCAGCAACTGCTGGACGGTTCGCGGTGGCTACCGAGTTCTCGGTGCAACCGGCTTGGCCATCGCTGACAACTACTCGCGTGACTACAGCTCGGTCGCCTCGGCCAGTGCCTTGCACGCCGACAGCAGCCTGTTGCTCCACGGTGCCTACGTCGGAGCAAACTTCAACTGGTGATCGTCAACGGCGTCCTGAGACGCTGAACGCAGACGCAACCATCTGAACCGCCAAACGCCCTCGAATCGCTTTGATTCGGGGGCGTTTTTGCGTTTGTGACTTCGGCGCGAACAACGGCGAACTATACTTGCGGGGCCCGTTTCAGCATTTTGGCCCTGGATTTCGGGGCTGAAACCCTGCTCCGCTTCTCTCGCATTTCCGCCGGACGACCCAACACGTGACCAAGGTTCTTTTGACGGCTTTCGAGCCCTACGACCGCTGGCCGGACAATTCGAGCTGGATGAGTCTGATGGAACTGACCCATTGGTACGATGGGCCGGTGGAGCTGGTCACGCGGCGATATCCGGTGAATTTGCTGAAAATGAGCGAGCGGCTGCGTGCCGATCTGCAGGCTGGCTACGACTTGGCGATCCACTGCGGCCAAGCCCCCGGTTCGACGGTCATGCGTCTGGAAACGGTCGGATTGAATCTGCGAACCGATGGCACCGAGATCTTGCCGGATGCTCCCGCCGCCTACCGGTCCGGATTGCCGCTGGCGATTTCCGCCCAAAAAATTCGCGATGCCGGCATTCCCGCCGCGGTGTCGCATCACGCGGGTACTTATCTGTGCAACGCCGCGTTGTATCTCAGTCACCACTATTCAGCGGCATTCAGCATGCGGACGCAGTCTGTGTTTGTGCACATGCCTCTGGCCCCAGCCCAGGTCGCTCGCGAAAATTCGGATGCACCCAGCATGAGCGTGCCGATGACCAGTGCCGCACTCGCGATTCTGATCCAGAGTCTGGTTGGATCGGCTACCTGACGAAAAACCGTCGTCGATCTGGCCCGTTGGCCATAGCGGGAGATGACGATTGTGGGGGGCAGCGACTATGATGGGTGACTTTGTAGCCCACCATCTTCCCCCACGGTTCAGCACATTCACCATGCACAGCTCGCGAAAACTGTCCGTCCTCTGGTTCATGTCGCTCTTCTGCCTCTGTCTGGCCATCGCCCCCGCGTTGTCGGCTGACGACGACAAAAAGCCTGCCGACAAACAAGAAGCCGCCACGGCCGAAAAAGCGGCCGAGGTGAAGGAGGCCGCAAAGTCGGAGAAACCGGCAAAGAAGGAAGCCGAGAAGAAGCCTGAAGCGAAGAAAACGGACGCAAAGAAAGACGAGAAGAAGCCAGAGGCCAAAAAGGCTGACAAGGCGGAGATGAAAGAGGAAAAGAAGGGAGACAAGAAGCCGGAGGAAAAGCCCGTCGTCAAATCGGTCTTCCCCGACAACGCTCTCGAGTCAGCCGTTCGCGCCGAAGTTTTCGCGAAACGCCACAACGACGAACCGATCACTGCCGAAGACGTCGCCAAAATCTCTCGCGTTGTCGGGACCGGCAAAGGAATTCAATCGCTCGAAGGACTTCAGCACTGCAAGTCTTTGATGCTGATCGATCTCGCTGACAACAAGATCGAAGATCTAACCCCGATTGCGAATTTGAAACGTTTGCAGTCGGTCACTTTGGCGAACAACAAAATTGCTAGCCTGGATCCTGTCGCCGACTTGGTCGCGATGCAGTTGCTGGATGTTTCCGGCAATGAGCTGACCAGTTTGGATCCGCTGGCGAAAATGAGCAATTTGCGAACGCTGTATGTCGCGGACAACAAACTCACCAGCCTCGATCCACTGGCAGGCCTGACGAAGATTTGGTCGCTCGATGTCGCCGGCAATGATCTGACCAGCCTCGATCCCGTTTCAAAGCTGGGTTGGCTAACGACGTTGGAGATTTCCGACAACAAGATCACTTCGCTCGAGCCGCTGACGTCGCTCAACGATTTGGACATGTTGATCGCTCCGGGCAACCCAATCGCGAATTTGAAACCTCTCGTCGACATGTGTCGGGCGGATGTGGAAGGCGATCGCCGTTTCGCACCCTATCTGAACATCTATTTCTCGCCCGCCCAAATGAAGCATGCGGATTGGTCAGATGACCTCGCTGCATTGAAACAGCTCGGTGTGCGTTTGCACGAGTACGAACGAAAGAAGTCGGGAGAATCATCGAATCCATGAGTGCTCCGACTGTCGAAGAATTCATCCAGCGTGCGGTCGCCGTCGGTATCGCAGACCGACGAGCGGTCGATCGCGCGCTGTCGGAACTGGGGGCTGAAGAACGGCAACTCAACGACGTCATTGAATTGTTGCAACGACACGGCATTCTGACCACGCTGCAATGCGAGAAGCTGAGTCGCGGCGACAAGGGCGGCTACTTCTACGGCGACTACAAGGTTCAGTACCTGATCGGTGCTGGTACGTTTGCTCGCGTATATCGTGCCGAAAAAGGCGACGAAGTTTTCGCGGTCAAAGTGCTTCGCAAACGTTTCCGCGATGAACCGAAGGAAATGGAGCAATTCCTTCGCGAAGGCCGCATGGGTCTGAAGCTGAAACACCCAAACATCGTTCGCATTCTGGATGTTGTCCCTGACGTTCGAAACCCTTTCTTGGTGATGGAATTCGTCGAAGGGCAAACGCTGCGTGAGCTGGTTCGCATTCGCAAGCAACTGCCGCTCGAGCTGTCGCTGAAGTTGACGATGGAAATTGCCGCTGGGTTGGCACACGCTGCCGGTCTGGGGATTTCGCACCGCGACTTGAAGCTGTCCAACGTGCTGATCTCGTCGGGAGGGACCGCGAAGTTGGTCGACTTTGGTTTGGCCGCTTTGGCCGATCGCAACAACCCCGAACAAGTCGCCGATTGCCCCAACGCTCGCGCGATCGACTACGCCGCATTGGAACGGGGGACCAACGTTCGCAAGGATGACCCTCGAAGTGACGTCTTTTTCACCGGCAACATGCTGTATCACATGTTGGCGGGGACGCCGGCACTAACGGAAACGCGAGACCGTTTGGCACGTCTGAACGTCTCTCGTTTTCAAGAAATCAAACCGATCACCGAGCATGTGCCTGATTGCCCAGGGATCGTCAGCCAATTGCTGATGAAGATCTTGGCGTACGATCCGACGAAACGGATCCAGTCCGCTTCGGCATTGCGAGTCGAAGTCGAACGCGTGTTGGAAACGTTGAAAAGAGGGCCGGTCGAACGTCAGGTTCACGACACCAGTGGAACGGTCAATGCCGCCGATGTCGGTGACGATCAGGTGGTCACCAACGAAGGTGAAGGTTACGTTGTGATGTTGGTGGAATCCAAGGCGAATCTGCAAAACGCGGTTCGCGAACGATTGAAAGCCCGCGGCTACCGCGTGTTGATCATCGCTGATCCGCGACGCGCACTGGCTCGATTCGAGGACGACATCGAGAATCCGGCGGATTGTGTGATCTTTGGTGCAGCCGAACTTGGCAACGACGCCTTGGAGGCCTACAACCAATTCGTCACCGACGAAAAGACAGCTGAAATTCCCGCGGTCTTGCTGGTCGATCAACGCCAAGGACACATCATCAGCCGCGCGAAACGCGGCCCCAATCGCGTGCTGCTTCCCCTGCCGCTGCGAGTCAAGCAACTTCGAGTTGCGTTGATGCAGTTGCTGGCAAACATCGAAAAGCGTACCCCTGGAATGTTCTAAGCCGTCTGCTCGGACGTCTTCTTCCCAACACGCAATAGATGGATTGAATCTCGAGATGCAACTCACCGGATTGACGGTCATTGGCGGCGGGCAAATGGCTCGCGCTCTCGTTGGCGGAATGCTCGAAAGCGGGTGTCTCCAGGCGAGTGAACTGACGATTGTTCACAAAACCAAGTCGACCGGAGAGTGGTGGTCGTCGAAGTACAGCGAATGCACCACGACCACCGATACCGTTGAGGCGGTTGCCGGTGCCAAAGTCGTGATGCTGGCCGTCAAACCGCACATCATTGCTGAAGTCTTGTCAGTCAAAAACGACGCCGGGAAGTCGGCGGATTGGTCGGGGCGTTTGATCGTCTCAATCGCTGCGGGAATCGGTTTGGACAAACTCACCGCGGGAGTCGGCCACGATCGAGTTGTTCGCGTGATGCCGAACACGCCCAGTCTGGTTGGCGAAGGTGCCAGCGGTTTCTGCGTCAGCGGCGGAGTGGGTGACGAAGACGTGCAGTTGATCGAGACGATGCTCAGTAGCGTCGGGATCGCGTCGCAGGTCACCGAGCCTCAAATGAATGCGGTCACCGGAGTCAGTGGCTCAGGACCGGCCTACGTGTTCCTCATCATCGAAGCTTTGGCGGATGGCGGCGTCGCGGCGGGTTTGCCTCGCGCGACCGCATTGAAGTTGGCGACTCAAACGGTTCTGGGGGCCGCGAAAATGGTTCGCGAAACGGGCGAGCATCCCGGCGTCCTGAAAGACAACGTCTGCAGCCCCGGCGGAACGACCATTGCCGCGATGAGCAGCCTGGAACAGAATGCAGTTCGAGGGGCAATGATTCAGGCTGTACAAGCTTCAGCGAATCGTAGCCGTGAACTCGCCTAAAGGCTTTGTCGCTGCGACCACGCGAAACTGACTGTGGCGCCGACTTTGCTTGTCGGAACATTTTGAAGGCGTGTGCGATTGCTGCGTTTTTCCATGCCTCAAAAACGCAGTTGGCCGAATCGACTGACTCACCAATTCAACGACTACCTCTTTCACATCTTGCCCAGGGACACCGCGATGGTTTCTCCGATCGTCAAAGTTGATGACAAACACTTGCCACTTTACCGAGTCGTTTGGATCGCGGATTTGCCGCACTTCTGTGGCGAAGAAGATTGCCAACGCGAAGGCTACTACGAGATTCGTTTGGACGTCGAAGATTCGGTGTGGACCAGTTCCGCGGAACGCGATGAGGTGCTGGAAGCTCTGAACCGTTGGTGCGGCGACCCTCGAGACGATCCTGACGAACGTCCTTTCTGAATTCGGGGCTGCTTCGAAGAAGGCAACCAAGAAAAATTGAGAGTAGCCTGGTCAGCCGTCTGAGCGTTCGCTTCGCTCGTTCGATTCATTGGGGCTTCCAATTTGAATCGAACGAAGTCTCAACGATTACCTTGGGCTGATCGCGACTCTTTCTCAACCGCCAGCGTCGCGGGCACGTTCGGCTTCGCGAACTTCGTCGATATCGTTCTGCTTCGGAGCGTCATTGACGGACTGGCCAATCGCTTTGGCCAATCGTCCCAGCATCGCAAAGTAGATGAAGGCTCCCGCCGTGGCCGTGAAGATGCAAACTGCTGCCGCAGCGACCGGTGCAAACAAACTGGCAACGAAAAATGTTAGGAACGTTCCGAAGAAGATCAGTGCTGCGGACAGATAGAAACCGCCCCAGGCCTCTTCGCAACGCGTCACGCTGCGGCCTACTTCGGGCGAGAACGGGACGAACATGTTTTGCATGTCCAACATCGACAGCAGAACAAATGGAAACAGCAGAAACACCGACAACATGACCAAGCACACTGTCGCTAGGTTTTGTCCAAACGCCAGCGTGCCGATGATCCATCCCGGGCCTCCCGTCAATCCAACGGCGGCAAAACAGAACGCGGTCGGGGCGAGCCACTCCAGCGGTTCCAGAGTCAATGGCCAATCGGAAACGGTCTCTTCGTCATTACTGACGGATTGCAGAATGGCAAAACCGCATGCCAGCACCATGGCTCCGTAGACGAGCCCCGCGGGAAACAAGAATTTCAAGGCCGCATCGAATCCGGACCCGATGGCGACTGCCGCGACAACCGATGCAATCGATGAAAGAATCAGCCAGTGAACCGCAACGGTGAACTGACCAAAGACACCAAAGGTTGACTTGGCCCAGTCCGAAATCTTTGGCACATCTAAATCAGGTGCGGGCTCTTCTTTTTCCACCTTCGCAGCCTGAGCCAACAGCTCCTGCGCGGACTTGCGGAATGGATCGGCGGGGCGATCGCTCTGTGTCACTGCCGTTTCATTGAACTGGAACGACTGGGCGCGATCCATGTCGATCACGACCTTCTTCTTCTTGCGAGGAGCCGGTGGCACCTTGATGGACTTGTGGCAATCGTGGCATCGAATCTGTTTGCCCGACTGCGCCGCGGTCACGTTCATCATGGTCGCGCAGACGGGGCAACGCACCCGAAAGTGCTCTTCGTATTCGACGTTGTGCGCGACCGGTTCGTCGGATGCTGGCGGCTTGGGTTTGCTCGCAGCGGCAGCCAAAGCGGCGGCCTGGGAAAACAACGGATCAACCATCGAATCCTTGGCCGGGGGAACAGTCGAGTCAGCTGGACCGGCTGATTCTTCCATCGCGTCGAAGTTGAACGGGTCGTCGGGATCGTCAAATGCATCGGCGGAGGTCGCCAGTTCGCCGCGATTGGTTCCCGTCCCAAGATCCTGGATGTTGTCGAACCCGAATGGATCGTCGTCATCCGATGAGGCTTCTGAATCAAGTGGCGGCAGATCCATGTCGAACATGTCGCCGTCGGAGTCTGCTGAACTCTTGGCAGACGTGTCCGAACCTGTATTGGCGGAGCCACTGGTGGTGGCCGGCTTAGGCGTGACCGCGGGAGAAATATTCGCGGGTGCCACTGAGGTTGGCTTTGGCTTGGCGGCCGGCTTTTCCGGCGGATCGCTCAGCACCAACCAATCGTCATCGTCGTTGGTGGTGCTGGCGGAAACCCCGGGGACCAAGAACGTATCCTGGCACTTCGGGCAAATCACGCGAGTCCCCCCGGCATCGTCGCTCACAGCGACGGCCGCGAAACATCGCGGGCATTGCACCGATTGTGTCATGGACGATCAGTCCTCCATCACTTCCGCTTCGCGAGCTTTGGCGGATTCATTGACGTTTGTTTCAGCCTTCTTGGTCAACTCTTGCACTTGATCTTTGGTCTTGTCGCGATCGTCTTCCGTCATCTCTTTGTCCTTCTCTGCCGTGTCGGCGGCTTTGTTGGCATCGCGACGGATGTTCCGAATCGAAACCTTGGCTTCTTCGGCCAATTCCTTGATTCGGGAAACCATCTTTTTGCGGACTTCGCCCGACAAAGGTGGAACGTTCAGCCGAATGACTCGTCCATCGTTTTGTGGATTCAATCCCAAGTCACCGGCGACGATCGCTTTTTCGATATCTTTGATTGTCGTTGCGTCGTACGGGCGAATCAAGATTTGTTGTGGCTCGGGCGTGCCGATGCTGGCCAATTGTTTCAGCGGTGTCAGCGAACCGTAGACCTCCACCTTGATCGAATCGACCAAACCTGGGTTGGCTCTTCCTGTGCGAATCCCCGACAAATTGTTTTGCAACACCGAAACGGCTTTGTCCATTCGCTCTTCGGCGTCCATCAATATCTCGTCGCTCGTCATTGTGTCATCCTGGGATTGAGGAGGGGGAAAGGCTGTTTGCAATCAACGTTGGTTGGTTTGCGTGTCTTGTGGGTCACCGATCCAGGTTCCCACAGATTCGCCGCGGACGGCACGCACAATGTTGCCATCCTGCTTGAAATTAAACACCAAGATCGGCTTGCGGTGTTCGTTGCACAACGCGATTGCGGTGGCATCCATCACTCGCAGCTTCTTTTGGATCACTTCGTTGTAGCTGAGTTGTTCGTACAAAACCGCATGAGGGTTCTTTTCTGGATCGTCGCTGTAGACGCCGTCCACGCGGGTCGCTTTCAGAATCACGTCGGCTTCGATCTCGAGTGCTCGTTGAGCCGCGGCCGTGTCAGTCGTAACAAACGGACTTCCGATTCCTCCGGAAAGGATGATCACGCGGCCTTTTTCGAGATGACGGATGGCGCGGCGCCGGATGAATTGTTCGGCCACGCGGTCGACGGGCAACGCACTCATCACTCGAGTCTGCAACCCGATCGAATCGAGAGCGTCTTGCAGAGCCAGCGAGTTGATGACCGTGGCCAGCATACCCATGTAGTGAGCCGTGGCTTCTTGGACGGATGCATTGGCACCGGAAAACGATGCGCCTCGCAGGATATTGCCACCGCCGTTGACGATTGCAATTTGACAGCCGGATTCGTGGGCGGATTTGATCTGCTTCGCAATCGCCAGCAGTTCATTGTCGCTGATTCCTCGCTTGCCAGATTCAGCGAGGCTTTCGCCGCTGAGTTTCAAAATCACGCGGCGATAACGTAAATCGCCTTCCGGTTGACTCGATGGGGCAATGTCGGGCATCTCGGCGTCAGGTCGGGTCAGAGGGAGCAAAAAGAAGAGCGGATCGCCGCGTCGCAGCGAGTGTTTCGCAAGCAAACGTGGCTCGTAAAACGGTAACGATTTCCGCGTGTTTGCGAAACCAGACACGATTCTCCGTGTTTTTGTTTCGCCAACAGGATCCTTCGCTACAGACCGCCCCTGTAGATGGGGATCAATTGTGCTTTTCCGCTCCCTTCCCTCGATTCTTGACCTAGGGTTGTGGTGAGAGGTCTCTCGAAAACGTGTGCAAGACACGCTCGTTACCCGTGTGAGGAACCAAATTGATGCCGTTGCCACCTCCAACCCAAACTAGCCAGACGACACCTGTGACCGTGATTCCGCCCCGTCGGAACCGGCAGGAGTCCGCTGCGCGATCGGAAACCACGGAATCGCGTTCAACCGAGCGAGAAGTTCGCCAAGACCGCCGTCGCAACCGAGACGCGTCCAACGGCGGGTACGCTCGCGAACGTCGGCAATTTGGAAGTTCGCACGCGGATTTGTCGGAAGATGGTTGTGAATTGGCTGCCGCCATCGATCGCTACAAGATGCAACATCATCGTCGGTACATTACTTGTGATGAGATGCTGATTGTGATGCGAGAATTGGGCTACTCGAAGTCCTAGACTTCCTCCTGACGTTCATTCGTCCATGAAACGTGTTCGTAGCGACACATCGACTCTTGATTTGCCCTTCTTCCTTCAGGGCCGATCATCCATTCGAAAATGGCTCGAGTTTCTTGGCCGGTTTGATTGTTGACTGAATCGACCTTGAGCGATCTCGACGAGTCATTCGATCTCGAGGTTTCGATCTGGATAGTCCTTGAATCGGAACCGGCCGAGTGTGCGGCCCTCACGCAATTTTGCGGGCCCAGTTCGCAGGCATGCGGCGGCATCTTGAACCCATTCCGTCCGATCAAACGTTGCTGCGGGGCAGATGCGTTGCCAGGGTGATCGTCGGCTCACACTGATCGATCGTTGTTGTTCCTTGTTGGAGCGAAACGCAGCACTCTGTTGAGATCGCCGCCAACAGTCTGCATCGCTCCATGGATCGCACATGCAATCAATCGGCTCGATTACAGCTCTAGATGCTGGTGATCAAACTGACACGCGTACATGCAAGCGGCATTGTATAGAACAGACGTGAGTGTCCCAATCGATTGCTTCTTGAGCACTTACCGAGAAATGGAGTCGCAATCCCCGGTCAGAAAACTCCGATCGTTCATTTGATTTTCGCGAAACGTTCACCTGCGAATCGTTTCGTATATCCAAGAGCAATCTTTGTCATTCAATTCGCTGAGACTGGTGGAAGAAAATATCAAAACCAAGTCGACTCAATGTTGTTGACGACTACATGCAGCGTGGTTAGGCGGATAAGCTGGTGAGACGGAGGTGCCCAACTGGCTTGCTGTTTTAAGACGCGAGGCGTTTGAGGCCCTATCTCTGCTTCTCAGCACTGCATTTCGCAACATTGCTCCCTCTGACTAGGACCTATTCAAATGAAGTGTAGATCTCTTGTCCTCCAAGTCTTTGTTCTGACTTTGGGGATGTGCCTCACGGCTCACGCTCAAGACAAGCCGAATGTCCTCGTCATCTGGGGCGATGATATCGGCACTGAAAACATCAGCGACTACAACCGTGGGATGATGGGCTACAAAACGCCCAACATCGATCGCGTCGCGAAGGAAGGGATTTTCTTCACCGACTACTACGGCCAGCAATCCTGTACCGCTGGTCGAGCTGCTTTCATCAGCGGTAGCGTTCCGGTCCGCAGCGGGATGACCAAAGTTGGGCTGCCCGGTGCAAAAGAAGGTTGGCAGAAGACTGATGTCACCATGGCGACTGTCATGAAGAGTCTCGGATATTCAACCGGCCAATTCGGGAAGAATCACCAAGGCGACCGCGACGAACACTTGCCGACTCAACATGGTTTTGATGAATTTCTCGGCAACCTCTACCACCTGAACGCGGAAGAGGAACCTGAGAACGAAGACTACCCCGGTGACATGGTGATGGCCGATGGTCGCACCTTCCGTCAAGCGTTCGGTCCTCGTGGCGTGATCAAAGCTACCGCCGACGGCAAGATCGAAGACACTGGTCCGCTCACGAAGAAGCGGATGGAAACGATTGATGAAGAAACTATCGCCGCGGCGAAGGACTTCATCACTCGTCAACACAAGGCTGGCAAGCCATTCTTCTGCTGGTGGAACGGAACGCGAATGCACTTCCGGACGCACGTCAAGAAAGAGCATCGCCACAAAGGCAACGACGAGTACACCGACGGCATGATTGAGCACGACATGCAGGTCGGCGAACTGTTGGATTTGTTGGATGAGCTCGGGATTGCTGACAACACGATCGTTCAGTACTCCACCGACAACGGCCCGCACTACAACACCTGGCCCGACGCCGGGACAACTCCCTTTCGCAGCGAAAAGAACTCAAACTGGGAAGGTGCCTACCGAGTTCCCTGCTACGTGCGTTGGCCTGGCAAGTTCCCAGCCGGAACCGTTCTCAACGGCATCGTCGCACACGAAGACTGGTTGCCTACTTTCGCTGCCGCTGCAGGCGGAGCAGACATCAAGGACAAACTGCGAGAAGGTGTGGAGCTGAATGGTCGCTCGTACAAGAACCACATCGATGGTTACAACATGCTGGACTACCTGACTGGCAAGAGCGACGAATCACCTCGCAAGGAGTTCATGTACGTCAACGACGACGGTCAAATTGTTGCCATTCGCTACGAAGATTGGAAAGCCGTCTTCCTCGAAAATCGAGGCGTTGCGTTTGAAGTTTGGCGTGAACCCTTCACCGAACTTCGCGTTCCGTTGCTGTTCAACCTCCGTCGCGATCCGTTCGAGAAAGCACAACACAACTCGAACACTTACAACGATTGGTTCCTGTCGCGAGTGTATGTGTTGGCTCCCATGCAACAACTGGCAGGAAAGTTCCTGATGTCGATGAAGGAATTTCCGCCAAGCCAAACGCCGGGTTCGTTCAACCTGGAGAAGATTCAGAAGCAGATCGAAGGCAGCCTAGGCGGCCGATGATCTGATCTGACGTAGATTCTCAAACGATTGTTATGAAGCGGCGGGCAATGCTCGCCGCTTTTTCTTTGCCTGATTGGAGGATCGCTATCAATCCAGCGAAGGTGGGGACCAACGCGGAATCCCTGCCTCTTCCTTTTGTTTCAGGAATTGATCTCGGAACGGTTTGCCGACATCGAGCGGAGCATCTTCGTTGACCATCAACGGACGCACTTCATCCCACCACGTGTCAAACGCGGTGAGCATGCGTGTCACGATTTCTGGGTGACTGTCAGCCACGTCGGTCGTTTCACCAGGATCAGCTTTCAGGTCGTATAGCTCGCCGTTGACCAAACGCCACCTCTCGTCTCGGACGGCGTAGTTCTTGTGTTTCGAATGATCTGGGTCCGGGTCGCCTTTGCCGAACTTGCCTTTCAGTCCAGCCTTCGCCCATCTGCCGCTGTGAAAGAATTGAAAGCGATGCTCCCATTCCGATCGCGGGTTCTTGATCAGAGGGACGAGGCTTCGTCCATCCAAATTCAGGTCGTCTGGAAGGTCGGCACCGGCGATTTCGGCCAGGGTGGGAAACAGATCGACGTGACGAGTCATCGTCTCGATGTCCACGCCGCTGTTCGTCAAACCCGGAAGTCGCATGAACAAAGGCACTCGTGAGCCGCCTTCGTGCACGGTTCCCTTTCCACCATTCATGCCCGCGTTGTAGATCTTCGATCCTTTTGCACTGCCGTTGTCGGTCATGAATATCAACAATGTGTTGTCGGCCAAGTCCCACTCATCGAGCTTGGTCATCAACCTTCCCATGTTCTCGTCGATGTTGACGATCATGCCCAAAAATCCCGATTGCGGGGAGGAACACTTGTCACGGAATAGATCGGAGTATCGTTTCTCAACTTTGTACGGCGCGTGTGGAGCGTTGGTTGGAATGTAGGCGAAGAACGGCTTCGTTTCGTCTTCGCTTTGTGAGCGGATCCATCCGAGCGCTTGCTGGAAGAAAACGTCCGTGCAATAGCCTTCGGTTTGCACGAACGTTCCGTTGTGCTTGATGATCGGGTTGAAGTAGCTGGTTCCCGGTGCGTCGCTTTGCGAACCAGCGAAGTTCTGGCCGATCCCGCCAGCGCCGTGAATGAACGTTTCGTCGAACCCACGTTGATCAGGTTGGTACGCGTCTTCATCACCCAAGTGCCACTTGCCAAAGATGCCGGTCGTGTATCCAGCCGACTTCAACACTTCGGCGATGGTGGTTGAAGTGAGCGCCATCCGGTCGCGTTCCAGGATGGTGTGAGTGACCCCGTTCTTGAACGGTGCGCGTCCTGACATCAGCGCAGAGCGCGTCGGTGCACACGTGGGGCTGACATGAAAGTCGTTGAAACGAGTGCTTTCCGCATGGAGGCGATCAAGACTGGGCGTTTTTAAGAACGGATGGCCGTGACAACTCAGGTCGCCGTAACCCTGGTCGTCGGCAAGTATCAAAACGATGTTTGGACGATCGCTTGACTCTGCTCTAAGTAAAGGTGTATAAAGGGTTTGTGAGAAGAGTGCTGTGCAAGCCGCGAAGGCGTGTGTAGTTATTCTGTGTAGCAAATGACGCGGGAATGTTCGGCGGCAATCGAATGTTCTCTGGCCAGAGGCCAGCGTCTTGGCAAGGAACTTGAACATGTTGAATCCCCTTCTTTGGATGGTGGATGCTGCTTGGACGTTGAGTCAGCAGTGTCGCCAGCGTAAGCGTGGTCCACCGCGGATGAATGCTGCGCATAAAAAAACCAAGGGACCACGGTCGGCAAACCGTATGTAGATCCCTTGGCGGCAAGGAACCGAACTCGGTTCCCAGCCACATTGTCTTCTCTCTCATTTCATAAGTCAATTCCCGGCGGCAACCGGGACAACACCCGAAAGGTCAATTTCAAATGGCAAGGAATCGAAAATCACGGCGCCAGCAGCATGGGTCTGCGTGGCACTGGAAACAAACGGACTGCTGGTATTTCACGCCGCCAGGAACGAAGAAGAGGGAAGCCCTCTTCGACGAGAACAGTGAACGAATTCGCGGCAAAGACAATAAGGAGGCGGCTCAGCTGGCGCTGGCTCGGATCAAGCTGACCGACGAATTGACGCCAGCGGTGTCGTCATCGTCCAAGGACTGGACCGTCGCTCAGGTCTGCGAAATCTATCTATCGGATCTGACGAACACGGCGTCACCGGAGTGGGTGACGCTGAGCAAATCTTGGTTGAACGAGTTTTGTGGCTACTGCGGTGCGCTGACGGTGCCGGAACTGAAGAAGAAACACCTTCGGACTTGGCTTCAGAAGCACAAGACTTGGAACAACAACACCCAGCGGAATGTGATCGCGTGCATCAAGGCGGCTTTTAACTTCTGCTGCAAATTCGATGATCTCGATGTCAACCCGATCGCTAGCTACCAGAAGCCTGCGGCGACGGCTCGGGTCACATCGTTCAGTCCGGAGGAGGAAGAGCGGATCTATGCGGCCACCAATGAGGCTCACGCTCTGTTCCTGAAGTGTTGCATCCTCACCGGGGCTCGTCCGTACGCGGAAATGGCTGTTGTAACCGCCGACCACGTCGTTGAAACGCCTCATGGCATGTTCTATTTGTTAAAAGCGCGCACGGACGACGGTAAACACGGGCACAAGGCGGCGAAGAAGACGGGGAAAGACCGCCGGATCATGCTTTGTGATGAGATGGAGACGATCACCCGGCAGTTAATGTTGACCGCGCCGAAGGGATCGGGCATTCCGCTGGTGCGCACCAAGCATGGGAGGCAATGGAAGCGGTGTAATGGCGTGCAACACTTCTGTGAACTGAAGAAGAAGCTGAAGTTGCCCGATGATCGGGTGACGTACACATGTCGGCACACGTTTGCGAAGCGAACTTTGTCGGGTTATTACACCGGCAACCCGGTTTCGATCGAAGTGCTTGCCGGATTGATGGGGAATACGCCAAAGGTTTGTTGGGATCACTACGCCCAGTGGGCTGATGACTACAACGATCCACTTTGGGCAGCATTGGGCAAGACGAAGAAGAAACGAAAAGCGGGGTAGCGACTCGCATTGTCGTGAATTTGTGGCGTAAACCTCGATTCAACGCTAGTTTTGCTAAATTGGAGGCGTTTTTGCGTCATATTACATGATGGAGATCCGTTAGCTCCTGGCGGTACTGTTGATGAACCGAGTGTTGATAAATTGAACTCGAAAACGCGGCATATTAGGCGTGTAGTGTTATGGCGATCATGCCAATTTTTTAGCTGATGTCCAACTGCCAATCGTCGAAGACAAAAGCCCGACTCAGAGATTCTGAGCCGGGCTTTCTGTTGGCCACTGGATTGCCGTCCGTGGACCATGCCGCCAAGGTTTGCTTGATCGCGGGCGTTTGTTAGTCGTCTGGGCGTCCGAGTGTTGCGGTGATGTGCTGATGGCTTCGCTTGGTCGGTTTCGATCGAGTTGACCTGGGAGCCTTCGGCTTAACCCTCATCAGATCGAGTAGTCTCTGGACTTCTTTCTCGGGAATCCTGATCCGCCCCTGTCCACGTCGTCCCCCTTGCAAGTAGTCAATCGTGACCTGCTGCCCACGCAATTGGAATTCACCGACGTCAGATTGAGTCAGCCAGTCGTACAACGTCAACACAGAGATCCCCAGCCGCTGGGCGGCGTCGGCGGACGACAGGAGGTTGACGGGTGAAGACACGGAATTGCGACGTTTTGATTCGGTGCGATGAGCGTTTGAATCCGAGTATCCAAAAACTCATTCCGATGACGTTCCGCTGGGCGGAATCTTGAGAACGGTGTCACTGATTTCTCGTAACTCCCACATCCGGAATCAAAATGTCTTTTCGAGTTGGGCCTCAATCGACTAAAATCCAAGAACTGATCGGCGCCCACGGTAGAGGCACCGTCGTAAGTAAACACAGGGAGGTTATTTAATGAGTGTCGTAATGGAACAACCGAAAGCACCGTCTGAAAAAGCAATCGAGAAGTTGCAAGAGGCGGCTCTGCGTATTCGCACGCCAACGACAGCGTACGACCTTTGGGCCGAGGTTTTCTCCGAAAACCAGAGGCAGAATCTTGGCGGTGATTTTGACACGGCTTATGCCAATGGCGGCTCGATCGGGATGTGGTCGCGAGTCTTTGGCTGCACCAAGGTGCGCGCCGTGATCGAGATCGCTTCCTTGTTCAATTTCTTAACGCCTCACTATCACGAGTGGTTGCTGGCAGAGTTCGGCGAACTGCTGGATGCCGATGCCGCCTACGACGATGCAATTTTGCGAAACGAATTGGTGCTCAATTCGTTCACACGCGAGGTTTACTGGATGGGAGAACCGATCGAGCTTGATTGGTCCCACGAAGCGAAGTGGTCGTTCATTTGGGAATTGGCGAAACATGCGAAAATGGGTCTGCCGATCGACAGCACAACATTCGGAGGTCGAAAGGGTGCTGACTACGTATCAAAAACGAAGTCGGAGCTTGGCAAGCTAGAGCCTTTTCCGACTGATTTGGAAGATGCGATCGAGGTTGTGGGCAAGGGGACGCAGAAACTGATGGTCGATGCCCGCCAAATCCGTCTGTTCGAGCATTACGTAGGCGGCGAGATTCGCGAATGGACGCCATGACCTAAATTTACGCGTTCTGCGCGTTATAATTCCATGAGTATAACTGGTTAGCTATCGGCAGTCTTGCATTCGATGCTATCTAGATCGCGTTCGCTCCGTTGTTAACGGAGCGTTTTCTTTGCGCTGATCAACTTGACTGATTGTTCGGGAATTCCCCTCAGCCGAACGCTGCGGGAATGCCCATCTTTAGTTTGAACCCATCAACGATCCACCGAAGTCTGGGCACGAGGCTCGACCGATTCCAGTGGATCCTTCACACAGGAGGTTCAACCATGAACTCAAACATTCCTAGCATGGGTGCTGCTAATGAGAAACTCACCCGCAACGCAGATAAATGGTGGTCAGAAATGGCTGCTGTTCACAATCTCGATCTGACAGGATTCGACCCAGAAGCGACTCTCGAGACGCGAATCGCGTGGGCAATTTCCAAAGGGTGCGAGATCGGAACTATCTATTCGCGGTTTAGCACCAAACTTCAGCACTCGACGGATGACCAGGTGCGTGAATGCATCCACTGGGCTGCAAAGAACCGCATCTATGTTCCACCGGAACTCATTTCCGTCGACGAAGGCGTCAAAGGGAAGCGAACGCAGCGTGCTGGTCTTGATCGTACGAAAGCGATTCTTCGCGAGCGAGTTGCAAAAGTGCTTCTCGTTTACAAAGCAAGTCGGTTGTTTCGGCAAGCCGGCAAAGGTTACCAGTTTATTAACGAGGAGGTTGTTGAAGAAGGATTGCGAGCGGTCATCACTTCCCAGGGAATTGACACCGATGATCGCAAAACATGGAAGTTGCAATTGCAGATTCACGGCATCATGGATGACATGTTGCTCGACGCGATTGCCGACCATGTACGAACCGGACTCACCGGCCTCTTTCTGAACAACTATACCACGGGAGCGATCGGGATCGGCTATCGGCGCAAGATCGTGCCAGGAGTCCCGCTGACAAACCGGGAACTCCCACGGACCATGCCAGAGGTCGATCCGGAAGCCGCGAAGTTGATTCGAGAGCACGCACAGCTTTTGCTTGATGGAATGTCGGTTCGCGAAGGTGTTCGCCGGTGGAATGCTGCGGGCGGACCGGTTGATCCGCGGGCCACGAGTGGCAAGTTGAATTACCCGTGTTACCGTCGTTTGTTCGTGAATCCGAGGTTGATCGGCAAATGGGAATTCGGTCGTCGCCGCAATCAGTTTTCGACGAAGCTCGACAATGTTAAGCAGGTCGAGCAGCCCGATGACGAAGTCACGACCGTGCAATGTGATGAACTTCGCATCCTGGATGACGAAACATTTGAAGCGTTGCAGGCGATGTTCGATGCGAAGAAGACTGGTCCGCGTGGCCCACGCAAGCCGAAGACACTCCAACTCTGGGACTTGACCACGGAGCTATTCTTTTGCGAGCATTGCAGCACGCCGAAAGAGCCCGTGCGGTTCTACCAAGCCGGTGCCCAGGGCAAGGGCATGCAGTGCCGCAACGGCGATCAGTGCCAATGCAAATCGGCTGTCCGGCGTCAGGATGCTGTTGAAGCTATCTGCGAGCAATTGACGAAGTCGCTCTCGCAGGACGCCGAACTGATCGAGTCGGTCATCGTCAAAAGCAAAGAGCTTGATTCCCACGCCGATCACAACTTGGATGCCAAGCTTGCTCATGCTCGCAAACAGCTAAGCATCCTTGGCAACCGCGTCAACGATCTCTTTGAGATGTCTGGCGAAGGCACCGAGACGGACCGGAAGGAAACGAAGACACGGCTCCGGACGGCTCAATCGCAGCGCAATGCGGCACAGAGCGAAGTCAACCGGCTTCAGCGATCGATCGACGGCACAATAAACACATTGACCGTCGAACAGATCCGCGAACATTTGACGGAAATGTCAAACTTGCTCTCGGATGCTGCGTCGGGTGAACTGGGCGAAGACGCTATCTACAAGGCTCTTGCTGTCTTTCGTGCATTGACCGGCGGACAGATCATGGTTCGCGTCGAGCAACGCAAGAATCGGAAACGAACCAACGTGATCGGTGTGTTCGTGCCGCAGTTGATTCGCGGGTTTGGCTCGTCACTAGAAACTGCGGGCGAGGGTCTTGCCACCCAACCCGTGACGGTTTGGCTTCGCAAGCCACCGCGACTGGATGCTATCGCCCAGCGGGTTCATCAACTCATTGACATTGAGAAAATGAGCCACCGTGATGCAGCCAAGCAATTGCAGCGTGAGGGGCTTGATGTCAACTCGGGGAATGTCTGGTACAGCTACCACCGTTGGTACGAGATGCAGGGCCTTGAACCCCCGAAAGTTCCTTACAACAACGGCAAAAAACGTCGGTCGGCATGACCGCAACGACCAGCATGACACTGAACGCCTCGCCAATCTGGTGAGGCGTTTTTTATGCGCCAATCCAATTCAAAGAATAGGAAAGCTTATGCAGCAAACGAATGAACCGGAAAATGGTCGCGACGAAAAGACCGAAGCCGAGCGAGATCGCCTGGCATCCAATCTCGCATTTCTCATTGTGCAGGCGGTCCGGCGCGATCAACAGTCCGGCGATGCCTCGACGAACGCGACCACTGACTCTGATCGCTAAATTCAGAGCAAAAACGCGGCATATGACATGAGGGATCTCTTAGCCCATGGAGACCCCGATTCACTTTACCCAAACCCCAAGGAGGTGCTGATCTTGGCGCACATTGTACTTGCATTCCTCTCCGTTGCCCTGTTCCTGGCCGTGTTCGCACTGGTTCGGGAGCGGCGGCTTCGATTGGCACTGCAATCCATCTTGAAACGTCTCATTGATCGCTGGAGATCCAATGCGAACACAACCCAATCTACTTATTCCGCTCGCGATGATCGTGATTCTGACGACGGTCGGCTGTGAAGAGGATGAGAACCGTCGGCTTGCTGAAATGTCAGAACGACATGAGCAGCGGCAAGCCGAGCAGAACCGCAATGCAGCAGAACTGCATCGCAAGGTCGTCGAACTGCAACGCGATGTTCAGACAGAAAGGGCAGCAATTGGCCAACAACGCGATCGCCTCGAAAGCGAACGGCATTCCATTGCCTCTGAGCGACGGTGGGATTCACTCGTCGCGGCGGCGATCACTAACGTCGGACTGCTGCTGGCGTGTTCGTTACCCCTTGCTCTGGTTTGGCTACTGCTTGCCCGTCCGCCAGATACCGGAGACGAACAAGCCGTGGTTGAAATCATGCTCGATGATCTCACCGCCAAAGAGCCGTTGCTATTGTACCGGTGCGATGAAGACTCACCACGCCGGTTGACTGGCTCAACTGAACATTCAAATGAGTCAAACTAGACACCACCTTTTACACAAAGGAGAAAATCATCTCACACATCGTTACGATCACGACCGAAATCCGTGATCCAATTGCATTGCGAGCCGCTTGTCGACGGATGCGGCTGGACGAACCGGTCCATCAAACCGTGAAGTTGTTCAGCGATGAAGCCACTGGCTATTGCGTTCAGTTGCCTCGCTGGCGATATCCGGTCGTCTGTAACACGGACGCTGGAGTCTTGAAATACGACAACTACGAGGGTTACTGGGGCGAACAGGCTTTGCTTGATTCGCTGTGTCAGAGCTATGCGGTTGAAAAATCAATTCTTGAAGCTCGAAAACAGGGGCGTTCCGTCACCGAACAATCGTTAGCCGATGGTTCCATCAAGCTCACGGTTCATGTTGGGGGCGAAAGTTGAAAACGATCTCAATTACAATCTCACCGAACGGTGAATCGAAAGTCGAGACCCAGGGTTTCGCAGGAAGCGAGTGCCGCGAGGCAAGTCGCTTCCTTGAGTCCGCTCTTGGCACCCAGCGATCCGAAACGCTCACCTGTGAGTATTACGGTAATCAATCACAACCCCAAAACGAAAAACAACAGGAGAGATAATCGACACGCTCAAAGAAGCATTTACATCACAGGGGACAATCAGAGATTCGGTCAGGCTACTGCTAGTCGTCGAAGGCATGAACGATATCGAGTTCTTACGATGCATTTCGAGGACGCTTCACGCTGACGACAGCAAATTGCCAAACCTCGCCGAGATGGAACAAGTTGGCGAACTGATTTTTGTCCCATTCGGCGGCGGCCACGTGCGAGCCTGGACGGAACGTCTTGCTCCACTCGCTCGGCCCGAGTTTCACCTCTACGACCATGAGCTTCCGCCGGAAACCGAACTACGTTTGGAAGCCGCTGCATCCGTCAATCGCCGCCCAAGGTGCAAGGCGGTTCTTACCAAGAAACGGTGCTTAGAAAACTACCTGCATCCCGACGCCATCTTCGCTGCCGGTGGCATCCGCGTTCAATACGACGACTTCGATTGCGTTGCCGAGCTAACCGCACGCGCATTGTATCGTCAGCGCCCAGGTGAGACCGCGTGGCAGTTGCAAGCCCGTCGCTCGCAAAGCCGCATGGCGAATCGTGCGAAGCGTTGGCTTAACACTCAAGCGGTAGAGCACATGACGGTCGGACAACTCGAAGAACAGGATCGAGAGGGCGAAATCTATTCTTGGATGCTGGTAATCAAGGAGTTGCTGGCGTCCTAAACCCACACCAACCAAAGGAATCAATATGAAACTAACCGATCGGCTAGTGGAACTGGTGCGAGCCTGTTTCACTGGCATCTGGGTCGAATCGCACGAGCACGACGATGCTTTGCTTGAAATCTCAAAACTTTGCCACGAACAGCAATGGATTCTCGCCACTTGGGACATTGACCAAGGCCTGCGTGTACCGGGAATCGCGTCAACCGATGACGGTGGGGCGTCTGACCCGTTAGCCGCGATCCACGCGATGAAGTCGCTGGGTTCCGATGACACCGCGTCTATCATCGTTCTGACAAACTTTCATCGCTTTCTGGGTTCCGCCGAGATCGTTCAGGCACTCGCACGGCAAATCGTTGATGGAAAGGCGAGCCGAACCATCTTCGTCGTTTTGTCGCCAGTCGTCCAAATCCCGATGGAACTCGAAAAGCTGTTCATCGTAATCGACCATCCGTTGCCGACCCGTGAGCAACTCAAAGAGATCGCCGAGGGCATAGCTACCGAAGACGGGGAACTTCCCGGCGCCGAAAGACTCGAAACCGTGCTCGACGCGGCGATGGGGCTGACTCGTTTGGAGGCTGAAAATGCATTCGGATTGAGTCTGGTTCGTGATTCAGTGATCTTGCCGGAATCGGTTTGGGAACTGAAGGCGAGCATGCTCAAAAAGTCTGGCCTGCTGCAACTCTACAAGAGCAGCGACGACTTCACATCGCTGGGTGGGCTGGACAGTTTGAAGGCGTTCTGCAAACGGTCATTGCTTCAACATGGGCGTGAGAACCCGTTGAAACGCCCTCGTGGCGTATTGTTGTTGGGGGTTCCAGGAACTGGCAAGTCCGCGTTTGCGAAAGCACTTGGCAAAGAGACAGGACGTCCCACGTTGATCCTCGACGTCGGGGCGTTGATGGGAAGCCTTGTCGGCCAAACGGAGCAAAACGTTCGGCGGGCGCTGCAGATCGCGGACGCTATGGCCCCCTGTATTCTGTTCATCGACGAGATCGAGAAGGCTCTGAGCGGGGCAGCGGGCTCGGGTCAAAACGATTCGGGTGTGTCCTCTCGCATGCTGGGCACATTGCTGAGCTGGATGAATGACCATACCTCGAACGTCTATCTGATCGCGACCTGCAACGATATTACGCGGATGCCTCCAGAGCTCTCCCGTGCCGAGCGGTTTGATGGAATCGTGTTCCTTGATCTGCCCCAGCGTGACCAGAAGGACCGAATTTGGAACCAATACATCACCATGTTCGGGCTAGAAGCGGAGCAAAAGCGTCCGGCTGACGAGAAATGGACCGGCGCGGAAATCCGTGCTTGCTGCCGGTTATCTGCGTTGCTTGATATTCCACTCTCGCAAGCGGGGCTGAACGTGGTTCCCGTAGCAGTAACGGCAACCGAGTCGGTTGACCGTTTGCGTCAATGGGCCAGCGGGCGTTGCTTGGATGCGGAGAAGTCTGGGATTTACCAACACGCTGCCAAACCCCAATCGCGGCGGCGGGTGTCGCGTTCCAATCCGTCTCAGAATTGAGGCGTTTGGACGCTCTCAATTTGTGAAACCAACTCTAACCAAGGAGAACCCATGAGCACCATGCTCGAAGATCCTGTGACTCAGAACCAATCATCGCATGGCACGCGGCTTCAATCCGAAACGACCGCCGTGCGATTGCACATCCGCTGGCCGGGCACTCGCAAGAGTCTCAGTCGCGATCAGAAACAACAAGCTGCCGGAGCGTTCGACGCCGATAGCCGCACGCTCTCAGCAGCCAAACGTCTGTTCGATACATCGCATCCGTCGTTCCGTGCCGTCTCGGCGATCAAAACGAGAGCGGGTTCCCTGTGGAAAGGGATGACGTTGCCGTACATCGAACCGGGCCTCCGGTTACTGCGACGGGGTGACGTTTCGGAATTCGACGAGCGCATGATCGTCATCCAAGCGGATCTTGGCGAAGCTGTTGGCGAACTCGACCGTTGCTTTGCGGAACTCGTCGATCAAGCCCGCACCCAACTTGGGCACTTGTTCGATCCGGCTGACTATCCCGCCTCCGTCTCGGATCTGTTCGCGATTTCTTGGGATTTTCCGTCCGTCACACCACCTGCATACCTGCGAACGGTCAATCCTGAACTTTACGAACAGGAGTGCCAGCGGGTGCAGGCGAAATTCGCTGAAGCGGTTGAACTGGCCGAGCAAACCTTCGCCGAAGAACTCTCGCAGTTAATTGGTCATTTGGCCGAGCGATTGTCTGGTTCGGTGGACGGCAAACCGAAAGTCTTTCGCGATTCGGCAATCTCGAATTTGAACGAATTTTTCGAGCGATTCCAGCATCTCAGCATTGGCAGCAATGACGATCTCGACCAATTGGTTGAAAATGCTCGGCAAATCATCAGTGGTGTCGACCCGCAAGACTTACGTGCCCGTTCGTCGATGCGTGATCGAATGGCTCGTTCCTTGACGAAAGTCGAAACGAGTCTCGATGAACTCATGACCGATCGCCCACGCCGAAACATCATTCGAGGCCCACGGTGAGTGCCATTGAATGGGTCGTGACCACCAACGGGGAAACCCGAATGGTGTTCGACGACCGCGTTGATCTTCGCTCGGTCGGCCGGATATCAATCCGGCGCGGCTCGCATGTTGAACCAACGCCGGTTGGTCACTGGACGGCCGATCTCTCACCAGTCGGCGGACCGATCCTCGGTCCGTTCGACAAACGATGCGAAGCCTTGGCGGCAGAGGTCGCTTGGCTTCATCGGAATTGGCTCATTCGGTCCACCGGATAGCCGTTCTTTAGCTAACTCTATTTTCCGAAGCCCCGTTCGTCTGACGCAAGTCAGGCGGGCGAGGCTTTTTTCGTTTCCCCCCTTCCGAAAGGAATTTCACCATGAACCAGAACGACCTCAATCGTGCCGTGGCAGCCGCCACCGGCGAAACCGTCTCGGCGATCAAACGCATCGGCTTTTTGATCAGCGAACCCAATGAACCCTTCGATGACCCGACCGATCCCGTGCACGGCGGCCGCGTCATCGACTGGGACGATTTCGAGTTCCTTCAAGATGAACCAGATGAAAGTTGCTTCATTCCCGAAGCCGCAATCGGCTGATGCGATGAAACCCCATCGCAATCAGCCTTTCTTCTTTGTTGCGAAACGCCACCGCTTTCCCGTTCGTGGACAGCGGCGGCTTCGCTTTCCCAAACGCAAAACGTTCTTCCAAAACCCCAAACCTAAAAGAGTCAAACATGAAAGTACTCCTGATTTCCAATGACGCTGGTGGATACGCACACAACGTCGAGGCACCCGATGGGACAACGGTCCAGCAAATGTTCGAGCGACACATCGGTTCGTTCCATGCGGATAACTATCGGATCCGAGTCAATCGGCAACCGGCAACGGCGGACCAGGTGCTACGCGATGGTGATCGCGTTAGCTTCACGCCCCTGAAGATCGAAGGCGCCGTCTGAGATTCGTTTTCATTCGCTCGGATGAGATGGTCGGTTTGCAAGTAGCTGACCGTCCCGTCCTGGCTTTTCAAGGAGCAACGCAATGAGAAATGAAATCAAGAAAAACTACCGGGCCGCCGTCGATATCTTGCAGTCGCTGCAAACGATTCGTAGTCCGAAGATTCATGATCCAAAATCGATGACGCCACTGGATGACTCTTTCACTCAGTGCCAGCGATGGCAACGAAAGTTGGATTTGGCAACTGACCGAAAATGGCATCACGCTGCGAAAGATGCCACCGAGCGACTTCGCGGCGCCCTCGACGTTCATCGGATGCGGGTAACGCACGCGATCGACGACCTGAAACGGAAATCACGGCCTACGGTCGAGCCCACTGCAAAACTGATTTTCAAAGAGATCGAGGCGCTGCGGGGAGAATTCGAGTCCGTGAAGATCGACCGTGCCAACCAACGACTGTCTGTTGAGACGTCGAGCATCACGCTCGAAGGCGTCTACCTCGGCAGTTTCGAGATTCGGTTGAATTGGAAGTACATCAAAGAGTCGTCTCCTTTCGATGTCTACGCGGTCGATCCGAATTGCCCAGCGTCAGGCGACAGTGTCACTCATCCGCATGTGCAGTCCGATTCACTTTGCGAAGGGGAAGGCTCGGACGCGATCCGGCGCGCACTCGATGAAGGCCGTCTCTATGACATTTTCTGCGTCGTCGATCACATTCTTCGCAACTACAACCCCGACTCGGCTTATGTCCAACTCGAGGACTGGAACGGAATCAACTGCCGAGCATGCGGCGATACCGTCGAGTCCGACCAGACAATCGCGTGCAGCAAATGTGAAACCGAATTGTGCGTGGAATGTAGCACGTGCTGCGATTCATGTTCGGACCGGTACTGCGAAGAATGCGTCTCGTCCTGCGAAAGCTGCGGCGACGACGTCTGCAAATCGTGCCTGAAGTCGTGTGACGACTGCGGCGAAAATTTCTGTCCCACCTGTCTGTATGAAGGAACCTGTGATGATTGCATCACCAAACAAAATGAAGAAAGCTCGAAATCGGAGTGCGAGCCCGCGAGTCCTGCGGTTCACGCCATACGCGATGGCAAAGTTGCTGTTCCTGCGTGACGTCGGGAACACCGAAGTCGGTGGTTTCGGCATTTCCAACGCGGACGACTTACTGCTGGTCGAAGACATTCAACTCGTCGAGCAAACCTGCACTGTCGTCTCGGTCGAATTCAACGACGACAGCGTTGCCGACTTTTTCGACAAACAAGTTGACACCGGTCGTCAGCCGGAACAGTTCGCGAGAATTTGGATTCACACGCATCCTGGTGCGTCGCCGTCTCCAAGCGGCACCGATGAAGAAACGTTCGATCGTTGTTTCGGCGGAGTCGATTGGGCGGTGATGCACATCATCGCCGAGGAGGGCAACACCTACACACGAACCCGCTTCAACGTCGGCCCCGGCACCGAACGACGTCTGCGGTCGTGCGTCGAGTTCGATCGCGAATTCCCGGCAACCGACCACGAATCGTGGTTCATCGAATACTGTGACAACGTGAAGGTCTACGATCCATTTTCGTCGCGTCACACCTTCGCTGACACAGATGAGGAGTCGGATTGGTGGGAACACGCTCCGTCGACTGCCGATCGCTGGAGCGACAGCCTGATCGAGGCGGGCCGATGATCGAAGCCGCAAACCGCTTCGAGCGTCAAAGTGAATTGGTTCCGGCGAACCGACTTGCTGAGGTTTCAGCCACGGTCATCGGCGTCGGTGCCATCGGTCGGCAAGTCGCTTTGCAACTCGCCGCAATTGGCACGCCACGCCTCCAGCTGATCGATTTTGATCACGTCGATCTGTCCAACACGACGACGCAAGGCTATCGGCATTACGAGATCGGCCGGTCCAAACCACTGTGCTGTGCCGATGCGATCCGTGAAATCGATCCAGTGATCGAGGTAACGCCGGTTGAAGATCGGTTCCGTCCTCGGCAGGAAATCGGTAGGTGCGTTTTCTGCTGCGTCGATTCAATCGCGTCACGATCGGCGATCTGGAAGGCAGTGGAAGGTCGAGCGGCGTTTTGGGTAGATGGTCGAATGCTGGGTGAAGTGATTCGCGTACTCGGAGCGAGCAATACTTTAACCTCGAACCACTACGCGACGACCCTGTTTACTCCATCCGAAGCGCAGGGAGGAACTTGCACTACCCGGAGCACGATTTATGCCGCGAGCATCGCGGCGGGATTGATGGTTCACCAGTTCACTCGATGGCTCCGCGAGCTTCCGATCGACTCGGATATGACGGTCAACTTATTGGCCGGTGAGTTGACGCTTACTGAAACAGCGTCGAACTGACATCGGAATCGAAAAAACATCGCTGGGCCGCCTGCCAAGGCGGCCCAGCCTGATTTTTTTTAGCTATCAGCCATTCTCAAACGATCCAACCATTTTGACGATAGTGTTTCCCGTTCATGTCTCCAGATCCATTCGTGTGGGCCTTCGCAGCACGGTAGCGAGGAGTTGTAAAAGGCAAGCACAACACGTACCCAAAGTCATGTCGCTTCGCGATCCACTCCTCCATCATCTCCGTGAACGCCGGCCGTCCTTCGGAGTTCAACCCCGACCGCCCTGCGTCGCAGAACTCGCGGATGATCTCGACCCCATGTTCGCGAGCCCAAGCCCGCACCTGATCCTGTTGAATCGGGATCGAGTTCTCTTGCCGGTCCTGGGCCGAGTGCCGGTAGTACGCCACGGCCAGCACCAGAGGCGGAGCGTCCGCATCCGGGATTTCAATTTCCCACCAATGACTCACGTCAAAGTCCTTTCGCACCTATCTAAGTCGTGGCCGCGAACCCAACGTTCGCGACACCGACAAGACAGTTACGAGAGCACCCCCACATGCCTCAAGCGGCTAAGTCACACCTGTCGCCCAGATTCCCGAGACTTTGTCACACGATGCGAAACCAACCGACAAACCCCAACAAAAACTTCTCGCCGACGGCCAACCCATCGGCGAGAATCAACGATTACAAAACCAACAACCACGCCTAATCAATAATCAACATCGTCTTCCCATTCTCCTCACAAACCGCAGCAAGCTCCGCACCTCCATCGTCAACCAAACGCCCCAACCGACTCCGATCAAAACAAATCACCGCATCAAAATCATCCCGCCGAGCGATCCACTCCTGGATCATCTCAACCAACCCCGGCCGATCCTCCGCCGTCGCCAACCCCGAGTCACAAAACTCCCGAACGATCCGCACCCCATTCACCGCCGCCCAACGCCGAACAAAATCACGTTGCACTTCAACCGATCGCCCCGCGTCATCCAGCGAAGACCGAAAGTAAGCCACCGCCCGAGTCCCAACCGACTCCACCGCCGGCACCAAATCCAACTTCAATTCATCAACCACGAGAACAACTCCCTCACAAAGCCAAGATCAAGCCGCCGACCCAACGCCAACGAACCCAACCCAACACTTACGAGAGCCCCCCAGCAGTCATCAAGCGGCGATGTAAATCGACCTCACCAAACCACTGCGCGCAGCATGGAAGAACCCCGGCAAGAAGGCTGTTCTATCTTCGTGATCAACCTCACGAAGGGCAAATAGAACCTGCTTCGCGTCAACTGACGGGCTTTTGCTTGTCACGAACCGCCGTCGCGACAATTGGGAGCAAAAGCGATAAAATCAGCATCCAAACGATTTCCAGGGGTGCAAGGCAGATGAATACAGCAATTCCCAATTTACCGAAACCTAGCGACAGGCGCCAGGGAGCGCTTCATGCCGGCATCCGCTATCAGTATCTCAAGACGATTCTCGCTTGGATCAGCCTGAAAGATCGTAACGGGTACGTTGTTTCAGAATGGATCGACGACGCTTTCGTTGCCGATCTTGGCACCGCAGTGATTTCCGACACCAAATACATCAATAGCGCGACCTCGCTGACATTGCGATCATCGACGGTGATGGATTGCCTTTGCAACGCATACGTGCATCTCATCGAGAACGAGCCCAGTGCCGAGGTTCGCTACGCAGTCACCACGAACCTGCCTGCGGGCAACGAAAGCCCGTCGTTGGCTGGGCTTGGAAAGAGCGGCTTGTTGGCGTGGACCGCCGCGCGAATGGGCGACAGTTCAAAACAAGATGCGATCATTCGTTTTCTGGTCGACGACTCAGCGGTTGCCCCAATGGTTAAGACCTACCTCCGGGCGAATCCTCCACAACAAGTCTGGGCCGACTTTCTTGGAAAAGTCTGTTTCGACCTTGAATCCGGCGACTTGCTACAAACGCACCAAGCGGTCGATGCAATTCTGAAAGAGCGATGCGAGCGTTATAGCCTGCCGCGAGTTGGCGTCCCAAGCTTTATTGAGCATTTGGAGTCGACTGTTTCTGACGCCGCAACGCGAAGTACTCCTAAGGCGACCGAGCCGCGCACCCTAACCCTTCCGATTTTTGAGGCGGAATGGGACAAGCACTTCATGGAAAAGAGCGTCTCTTACACCCAGTGGTGCAAAGAGACGTTCGGGACCGGACGATTCTTGGTGCTCGAAGAAGCCGACGATTGGCTCGACACGAAATTCGGCCTTGGATATTCACGACGGGAGATGATCGAGAAACGGATCGCCTACTTTTCAGGACGAGAGCTTGACTATCAAGCGAAGGCAATAGGCGAGTTGGTTGGCAGAGATCTAGGAGGCGACGCTGCCATCAGCGGAAACGTTGGTTCTGGGAAAACGCTGCTTGCTGCATCAATCGGTGTGCAGCTTTCCAATCAGGCATACCAACTCTACTTCGCTTCGATCAGTCCAGAAACACAGCCCAGTGAGTTGATCGCGGACATTCAGTTTGCTCAGGAAAGGAGCAGGGTTCCGATCGTGGTCATTCTTGACGACTGCCATCGAAATTTCGATGTCCTCGTCGGACTTCGGTTGAGACGAAAACGAATCAAGCTGCCTGCAATTCTGTTCGTAGCAAACGACCAAGATCTGTTCCTGCGAGCACACGACGAGATCGAGTACAACGATGTACTTGACCTGTTCGGTGAAGACAAAGTTCATCTCTCCACGAATCTAACCAATCCTGAATTCGACGAAAAGGTTTCGGGTATCATTAACTCGTGGATCCGCGCTCACCCCGATCATCAACTGCAATCGCCAAGTGAGAGTGAGATTAAGAAGATCGCTTCAGAAGCACATGGCAATCTCGGTAGCCTCAAAGCTGCCCTGGCCGACTGGGACGGGAACGCGTCGCTGCGGCAGCTTGTAGAAGAGAAGGCGAGAGGACTTGTGTATCATCGTTTTCTGTCGGAGGAGCGAACAACCGAATCGGAACGAAGCCTTCTTCTGCAAACCGCAGCTGTCGCGTCGTACGATGTCGATTTTAGTATTCCGAATTCTTTGCGTGATACAGCTACGACCCTCCGAGAACGAGGGCTACTAGAAAAGACCAGTCGCGACAGATTCCGCTTTATGGACTCTTCACGCCCAAACCAGTTGATTGACACATATTTGCATCAGCGGAAAGACGCCGAACGCGTTTTCGCGCGGCTCCTCGGAAAATACATCGAATCCCACGAGACACTACCGCCCAATGCGGGACAGTTGCTTCTAGCGGTTGGGAGTGAACGAAGTGAAGATGTGATCGAAACCCTGTTTGGCCAGCGAGACAGTCTTAGCAGAATCGAGGAGTTCCTCGCCGCGGCACCGTCAAATCGAACGGCGATCGAGTTCCTGTTTCGAGTTCGAGACATTCTTGATCGCCCAACGCTTCGACGTCTGTTCTCGGCGCAGCTTGTCGATTTGCCAGAACGCTTCTCCGCACTCGCTGAACAGGGCGATGCATTGCTTCTGTGGACGAAGAGCCTTCGCTTAAGTTCGTATTGCGATGAGAGGGCCGTCGACCGTCTACATCAAGCTGTCGATGCCGATCTAGTCGAGAGCCTTGTCCGGTCATCGGGCTTCCACCAACTTGCCTATTGCGTTTGGACGCTGAGTGACATCAACCGTGAAGAGGCAAAGTTCATTCTGGAAAATGCTTATTCCAGCCTGCTAGTGGATTCTGCCACGGAGCTACCTCCGCACGACTTTGTTCGAGCGATCAGGCGACTCCGCGAAGTTGACGTGGAATGGACTCGACGGTTTTGCAATGAAACAGCGGGAGATCGGGACGGACCGTTTTTCGGACTGCTTTGCCTTGCGGTCGACGACTTTGCTTCAGCGATCGGAGAATTGAACTGGTGCGATGAACTATCGGTAAAGAAATTCCTTCACGCCGTCGAAGACGACGACCTTAAGCGATTCACCGCTCGGAGCAGCGCTGCGTCGCTCGCGATTGCGGCAAGCACGTTCAAGGACGTTGATCGTTTGTTCGCAAAACGATTTCTCGATAAAGCCACAAAACCTGGAACTGAATCGCCGTTCTCAAGGCAGGCAATCAGCAACCTCGGCAACTCTCTTTCGGAATTGTATCGAGTCTCGGACGGCAAGGCCCGAGCAGAATTGAGAAGATACTCCGATGACGATCTGCTTGCGTGGGCGAGAGCGGCACCACTTTTCAAACTCGGCAAGACATTTGCCGAACTGGGAAAGATAGACGCTCGGCGGGTAAAGCGTTTGTTTGAACAAATCGGATACCGCAACTTGGCTGAGAAGGCGCGAGGCTGCGAAAACGTTGGGTATCTGACGAAGGCACTCAGCGAACTGTCTGGAATCGACAATGAACGAGCCTGCTTTATCCTCGATTCAGTCGATGATTACACGCTAATTGAAATGTTCCGTGTTTGCAGCGTTGATTCCCTGGGGAGATCACTTCGCGAGATTCAGAACGTCGACAAAAAGCAGGCGGAGTGGATTGCCAGGCAGATGCACCCAGCTGACATTGCCGAATCGTATCGAGAAGTTAGCCTGCGTAACCTTGGCCACTACCTTTCCGAAGTTCGCTCTGTCAGTCCACGACTCTCTAGGGACATTCTTGACTGCCTCGACGAAGATGCTTTAGTTAAAATGGTTAGGAGCGAACCAAGCCTTGGCGAACTATTTGCCGCGATCGCCAAAATCCATGGTGTGGAAGGTCGATCGAAACGCAAGCTCGGCAAGACGACCAAGACATTGCTGGCTGAAGCAGAGAATCGCTTTCCAGTCATCGCTATTCAAAAGCGATGTCGCTTTGAGGAGATTTCCAACGGGCTACGAGCAGCGAATCGGATCGACAGCGGTGTCGCAAAACGACTTTTCCGTTCACTGTCGTTCTCACGTCTGGAAGCGAAGCTTCGATCCGAGCAAGTAGAAAAAGTTCTCGTCGCCCTCGGCAGCTTGTCCAAGATCGACCGCGACATCTGCTCCGATCTTCTGGACCAAATTATCGACCAGCGATTCATTGAAAAAGCAAAATCATTGGCCCCAGACCGGCTCGCCAGCGCTATCAATAGCGTTGCACAGGTTTCCGGCGAACAGGCTCACAAGATCGTCGAAGCGATCGAACCAGAGTCATTCCGAAAGTCGTTCGTCGCAATGGACACCGGCCGTCAAACACAAGTCGGACGCAAATTGGTTGCATTCTCGCCGGTCCAAGCCGAACGACTGCTCGGCAACTATGCTCCAGGAGCAAGTAACCCCAAGAGGAAAAACAAGAAGGGACGGCGTAGAGACCAAGGCAAGCGACTTCCGAGTTGAATGTTTCGGTCGTGCCCGACCATCGCGAGGTGCAGTGTTCTTCCAAAGTATTTAGGTTTGGGAGACGGTCGGCGTTTGGGATCCTGCCACTCCCAATTCTGCAGACGATGACTCCACCAGCTCGAAGGTCTTCCACGAAATCCGTATGTCGTGCGAGTGTTGGCGTGCTTTCGCGTGGCAGATACAATTTGCGTCCCGAATTCTTGGCTCAACAGCAAAAATGAATACAAACCTCGATTCTGACATCAACGATCAACCACTCTCAGACCATATCGACGTTAGCGGCTTGGTTCAAAAAGTCTTGGATCATTTCTCAGTTCACACGGTGTCAGATCTCTGTGGTTTAGACATAGATGTCGTCGCCAAAGAAAAAGGGGTCGGAGTTAAAAAGGTCGAAACCATACGTACCCTGATTGAGCAGGCACAACAGTTAGCAGGCTTCACGCCGCCTGATTTGCGATCCGAACGTATCCAACACTTCAGTACGGATGTCCGTCTGGATCAGCCGCTTCTTTACGTCCCTAGTTTTCTGAAAGAAAGTTTTCGCCGGTTGGAGATCGACACGGTATCAAAGTTGCTTCGCCTTGAAGAAGCTGATTTGGCGGGCTTGCCATCATGGGGTGAAAAGAAATCATTAGCAGCACTCGCCCTTCGTGATCTGTATCAAACTCTTCTCAGCAATGCCGACCCAGACCCAAATGCTTCCCTATCTTCATTTGTCCCCAAGCCGGTGCTACCCGACAACTCATTAGCATCGCTATCACTCCAGAGTTTTATTGAATGCAGCGATCAGCCATCTTTAAAGGGAAAGGCCATTCAGGAAACACTCGATCTTCGTTCGTTGCTACGACTATGGATTCATCGAGACGAGCATGAAGAGGACTTTGCCGACTTAGACTGGCGGGACGTTCCGTTACAGATCAATAGTCGTGTTCGGGACTTTCTTGACAAACACAGCTTGCAGGCCATTGGCGATCTTGAGCAATTGGCAACCCGTGGTTGGCTGACGCATCCTTCGAATGGCAGCAGAGTGAGCGCCATCGACGCTGACAACTTCGGTGGCTCATCGCTCGAAAGTCTCCGTAACGAAGTTGTGCGATTGAAAGCAGATGGTCTCAGAAAATATCGCGGAAAGATTATCTGCGATATTGAGAGCCTTGAGCCGGCAGACTGGGCCTGGGAATCTGTACCGTTGCGGCTTCGTGCCAAAGCGCAGACGTTGTTACGAAAATGTCAAGTCAGCAAAATCGCCGATGTGCATCGCGCTGCAGTACGCTCGCAACTCCCATGTCCTGAAACAGCGACATGGAAAAACGTAGGTGAACTTGATGGCTTTACCGAAGCAATCGTTGAAGAGTTGCGTCGTGAGCTAAACCGACTGGCGAAATCAGGTCTTGACGTTTACCGTTTTGGTGAGGGAGGCCCACCGAAGGACGCGACTGAGTTTGTCGCACGGGTGCGAGAGCTTCTGGATTCGCGTGCCGTTTCGATGCTCCAGGACTCATTGGAGGGCCGCACTTTTGATGATATTGGCGACGAGCATGAAATTACGCGGGCTCGGGCACAACAGATTGTTTCCACGTCGCTTAAAAAGCTGCACGTGTTTCAAGATGTCGCGAATACGTTTTTGGAGCCAGCTCTACCCTTGCTCGACCTGCGATTGTACGTTCCGATTCATGAATTGGCAGAGTTGACTCAATGCCAGCAGGCCTGGGAAGTCAGGCTGTTAATCACCGTATCGGAGTTCGACTGGTCAACCAGCGACACTCGTGGCGTTTGTCAGTTCCCCAGCAAGACCATCGACGATTTCTACAGGGCGTTAAAGACACTCGCCAACGGGACAAGCGGTTTCGACTTTTCGAAAATCAAGTCAGTTGGTGACCTCGTCGACGCCCATCAAATGGCTGCCGGAAAACAATCTGATCTGACGGAACGTTTGGCTGCGATTGCTGAAAAGGCGTTTCCACCAGACGCATGTCATCTATTGCTAGGTGAAGACTGGATCAAGAACGTCGTGCGGGCGCAACTTGTTGCAGCGGGCGTTAACGGTCTGGCGTTTGACCAGATCGACACGGGCGGATTCGTGAAATCTGCGTCAGAGCTTGCTGCGCTGCTCGGATCCGACGCGGATCATTCTGAAAGCGGCCGATTTCGCAGGCCGGGTGCCCTTTATAGCCGGGCCGACGAGCTAGTTAATATCATACGAGATGCGGGCAATTCTATTGGCATCGAGGAAATCGTCCAACAAAGTGAACGAAAGTGGCATCAGTCAGTTCTAGTCGGGCGGTATTTGAGTCAACTTCACTCGATCCTAACGACGGCACGCGGCCAGTACATTCACATTGACTCTCTTGGTATTTCACTCGATGAGGTTCAAGCGATAGCGAACTGGGGTGCAGAACTGCTGGCAGGTGAGAGCAAGGTAATTGACGGTGAGGATTTATTCGATCTGTTTTCTTCGTCGCAGTTCGCGAACAAGTTGGGCAACGCCTATCAGCTAGTCTCGATAGTGGCGAAGCATCCTGATGTACGCAGGCTCTCGAATAATCTCCAACTTGCTCATCGTGATAGTTTTGATGAATCTGAGCTTTCTTTAGAGAAAGCCGATCCAGAAATTGCGTCTCAGTGGCATCCGTCCAAGAACGGTAGCCTGACTCCGGCCGATGTGCGCCCGAACTCGTTTAAGCCGCGTTGGTGGATGTGCGAGCAACAGCATGAGTTTGAGGCGATGCCGGTATACCGCACCCGTATGGTACGCGGTTGCCCCGGATGCCAAGAACGTTGGAACTTGGAGAAGCTGAGACACTTCGTAACGTCGCTTCGTCAGCACCTCGATACTTTCACGCCCGCAGAACTTTACGTAATTTTTCAGCAGAGTGGGCTACTGAACCGCGGGGGCCGTGCAAAAGGGTTCGTGAAGTCACTCGCAACGGGTCGCTTTCCTCGGGGGGAGCTTGATAAGTTTATCGCCGGCGAAGAATCGCTGGTCGATGAATTCATCTCGGATGATGAGATTGACTTAGAGTCGTTGGATTTACTGGTTGGCGACGATGACAACCTCAACGATTCACAAGACGAAATTGAAACGACTGAACCGGAACCGTCCACGCCTCAAAAACTTCCCGAAGTCACCGCAAAGGCAGCGTTGGACGCGATGGATTCTCCTGTCATCGCATCGACGGATGCGGAGGCTGCTGAGTTCCTAGTGGCTTCAGCGAAAGCCAAGATTTGGAGCCACGCATTTCGAGATGAAGAAGCGGCTTTGTCGGAGGTAAACACGCCGCATGAAAGTGAGTATGGAAGTCGCGTCAAAACAGAGTTCTTGCATGAGTATTCCGAAGCGAAATCTCTTGAGACACCGAACGGCTACTCGTTCTCCATAGGTGGCGACATCACGCAGCCCAACTTGATGCAGAGGCATGTCGCGGCCAAGGTTCGTGATCGACTTCGATTTGGCAATTGGTCGGGTACTGGTGCAGGCAAAACGCTTTCCGCCGTGCTGGCTACCAGAGTTTGCAATGCTTCTCTTACTGTCGTTTGCTGCCCCAATGCGGTAGTCGGCTCGGAGCAATCGGGCTGGCGTGGCGAGATTCAGTCCATCTTCCCGGACAGTGACGTGACTTTCAAAACGTGGGAGCCAGTTTGGCGATCTGGATCAACTCACCGATATCTCGTGATGAATTACGAGCAGTTCCAACAACCAGGTTCGGAAGCACAGCTCAAATGGTTTCTCGATCACAACGAGATTGACTTTATCGTTATCGACGAAGTTCACTACGCAAAGCAGCGCTACGCTGATCAGATGTCGCAACGCAAACGACTGCTGCAAGCCATGGTTGCTGAGGCAGGCAGTAAGAATCAGCAATTGCGTGTGCTCGGTTTGTCGGCCACGCCGGTTATCAACAACCTGCAAGAAGGACGCAGCCTGATCGAAATGATAACGGGGGTCGAGCACGATGATCTGCCGACGAAGGCCAGTGTGCCGAACTGCATGCGTTTGCACCAGCAACTCGCCACACTTGGAACGAGATGGCGACCCGAATACGAGTCATCGTTAAAGATCGAGACACCGGAGTTGGATTGCAGCAGCGTTCTAGACGAAATCCATTCACTTGGAGCCAACCCATCTCCACTTCAGATCGAAAAACTCCTCACACAAGTTCGTATACCTGAGATTTTGGAGGCGATCAAGCGACCGGGGCGCAGTTTGGTTTACACCCATTACGTGGACGAAATCGACAAGCTTCTCTACGAAGCAATCACGAATGCGGGTTTCCGATGCGGGTTTTACACTGGCGAATCCAAGGATGGGCTTCAGCCATTTAAAGACGGAATACTCGACGTCTTGATCGGCTCAAGTTCAATTGGCACCGGAGTGGATGGATTGCAGCATGTCTGCGACCGCTTGATTATCAACTCTTTGCCTTGGACCAACGCGGAGTACGAACAGCTTATCGGTCGTATTTGGCGGCAGGGTCAAGCATCTGCTACGGTAGAAGTGATCGTTCCAGTAACCTATGCCAACATCGGAGGCGAGCGATGGTCCTACTGTGGATCGAAGCTCCAGAGGATTCGATATAAGAAGTCGATTGCTGACGCAGCCGTCGACGGTGCTGTTCCTGAAGGAAATCTCCGCACGCCCGCGCAGGCCCAAAAGGATGTTCTGGAATGGCTCAAAAGGCTCGAAGCTGGTGAGGAACAGACTGTCGAGCGAAGAACGATTGTCGTTCCACTTTCCGACTTTGGTGATCGCGCCGAAAAACGTCTTGCGCGTTACGGCGATTTCTCGACGATGAACAACCGATGGAACGCTGCCAACAGCTCTACACTAGCAACGAAACTTGATGAAAACCCTGAAGAGTGGGAGCAGTACCACACTCTCTATCGCAACGCCCGTGAAAGCTGGCCAGTCGTTCCGTTTGAGGAGATTGCTCGATGGTGTAACAAGCGCGAAGGCTACATCGTTGCAGATTTTGGTTGTGGCGAAGCAATGTTGGCAAAAGCAATCAATGAGAAACACATCGTCCATAGCTTCGACCATGTTGCAATTGACGAAACCGTTATTCAGTGCGACATGAGCAAAACGCCACTCGACGACGAGTCGGTTGACGTTGTAGCATTCTCGTTGTCGCTAATGGGGAACAACTTTACCGACTACTTGCGTGAATCGCACCGAATATTGAAGATCGACGGGCACATACATATCTGGGAGGCGGAGAGTCGCTTCGATGATGTCAATCGTTTTGCTTCGGATCTTGAAAAACTCGGCTTCCAGATTTTCAAACCAAAATCGAAAGCTCAATTTGTTCATTTTGAGGGAAGAAAAACAGAACGATCGCCAGACGAAGTGATAACGCTTTCATTCAGGGCTTAGCCTAAACCAGTAGCATCGCTTCGTTTCGCCTTAGTAGTGACGGGCTGACGTCGCTAAGTTCCGTTCTGTTTATTGCTTGGGTTCCAATGCCGACGCTCATTCCGCTGCTAGAAGCCGATTGAGTGGTTTCTGCGTGACATCGGTCGAGACGATCCCAGCATCGTCAGAATGTCTTCGATTGTGACCGTCCGGTCTGATGGCGATTTGCGGAGCGTGGCTGCGAGAATGTTGCGAAGTACGTCGGGGATTGCTTCGTTTGCAGGGACTTCTGGATCGAGATCCGAGAGCGTTGACGCTAGCGATTCTTCGTGACTTGTGCCGTTATTCTGTGGCCTTCGGAAGATGAGCCAGTGAAGGAGACCACCAATCGCGTAAATGTCGGTCTTGGGGCCGATCGAACCGAACGCTGGGTCGATTTGCTCGGGAGCCGCGAAGCCCGGTGTTCCTCCGAGGACTTGCGATGATGAACCCGCGGACGCTTGTGAAAAACCAAAGTCGGTGATCGTGATTCGATCGTTTGTATCGACAAGGATGTTGCTCGGTGTGAGGTCGCCGTGGATCAGGCCGGCTTGATGCACGGCCGCGATGGCATCGCAGATTTGCTGGAGCCAATGGACGATCTGATTCGGTGTGACGTCGGTAGCGTCTTGCAATGAATGCCCGTCAATCCACTCGCTGATGACATACGGGCCACCGTGCGGTGATTCGCCGTAACTGAGGTAGCGGATGACGCCTGGATGTTTAATTTGCGAGGCGAGGTTGATTTCGTTTAGGAATGACCGGCGAGCCGCTTCGTTCTGCCAGAACGCCTTGCGAAGGAATTTGACGGCGACGGTTTCGCCATCGGCTTGCATGCTCGCACGATAGACCTTGCCGAAACCACCGCTGCCAATCAATTTGCCGAGCACGAACTCGTTGTAGTTCACTCGCGGCAACGTCGGCGGACTGTTTGCCGTGTGTGCGGTTTCGTTCGTGCTGGCGACGTTTGGGGCGAGTCGTTCGCGAACACGCGACAGCTGGCGACGGACGGTTCGCTCGTCGATGCCAAGCGACTCGGCAAGCTCTCGATGCGTTTGGCCGGCCAGGATACCTTCGACGATCACAAACAGATCGCCCGGTAATTCGGCCTTCAACGTCGCTAGGAATGCATCCGCCTCATCTTCGGATTCCGAGTCATGGTTGCCGATAATTTGTGGTTGGAGGCTGTCGAGGGGGACACGAACCTGATCGCCGCCACGTTTGACCGCTGATTGCCGCTCAATCGAACGAGCCATCTTTCGGCGAGCAAAGGTCGCGAGCAGACGCCACAGCGAAACACTGCGACTAACTTCGATGCGACTGTGCCTGGCTGCGTCGAAGAAGCTGCCCATCGCCGATTGAACGACGTCGTTTGGATCAATCGAGGCTCTGTACCTCCGATTCAGCCGGCTAGAGACCAGGGCCACCAATCGAATGGCGTAGCGATCAAACAGGACTTCGGCGGCTCGCTCGTCGCCCGCTTTCCACTCGCGCAGCAACCAGCCATCCGGTCGATCGGTGAACGATTCGGGGATTCTTGGATTTTCTTCGGGGCTACTGTCCGGTTCCAAACTCGCTTTCTCACTTCCTTAGTGGCACGGTGGTCCTCCACCGTGATTCGATTTCACGCGGTGGAGACCACCGTTCTACTTTAGGAGACACGAAGATGGCGATGGTGGTGACTCAACCCTGCATTGGGTGCAAAGACAAAGCGTGCTTGCCGGCTTGCCCGGTCGAATGCTTTCACGAGGACGACACAATGGTTTACATCGACCCCGATGAATGCATCGACTGCGGCGTCTGCGAGCCTGAGTGCCCCGCCGATGCGATCCGCCC
>NZ_DDGH01000092.1:127304-127522 GCF_002337565.1 Rhodopirellula sp. UBA1907
CCCGATGAATGCATCGACTGCGGAGCCTGCGTTCCTGAATGTCCGACCGAAGCGATCTTCTACGAAGATGACGTTCCGGACCAATGGAAAAGCTTCATCGAACTCAACGTCACGAAGTCGGCGGAATGCCCGTCGGCTAATGAGTGACACTACCGCAACAACCGCCGCATGGCCGCGGCCACACCGAGAGTGACTTCGGTCATGCGGGGGTAGTCGAG
>NZ_DDGH01000092.1:127791-128453 GCF_002337565.1 Rhodopirellula sp. UBA1907
GTTTCGGGCGTGTCGGTGGCTTGGTGGTAGTTTGGATTGCGGAGGTAGCTGGTGTCGGTCAGCATCAAGGCCGGGTATCCCTGGTCCCAAAACGAACTGTTGTCGCTGAGCCGGATCTCGTTGATTTTTTCGGGCAGGCAAATCGAGAACAACGGCATCCGTCGGGTGCCGCGTTTGAAGCCTCGGCGGAATTGCCAGTTGAGCTTCCAAGACGGCATGTTGCCGACGGCGGCGAGGAAGTTGCCGCGTTTGGGAAAGAACCGATGCAGCCATTTGGGGATCGCCGGCGGGATGGCTTGCGAGCCTTTGTGCAACGAGTAGTAGCCGACCATTTCGAGACACAACATACCGACGATCTTGTCGCCTCGCTGGCGTGATTGCTGAGCATGGTGTTGGCTGCCCATCGCATCGACGTTGAAGTACGGCGGTTCTTCACAGGCGAACGCGACGTAACGCGCGGTTCGTTTGCCGGTGTGCTCGCGAAGCAAACGGCTGACTTCCAACATCACGGCGACCGCCGACGCGTTGTCGTCAGCGCCGGGAGTTGAAAAGACGGTGTCAAAGTGAGCACCGAGCAACACGATTTCATCGACTCGTTTGCTTCCGGATCGCTCGACGATCAGATTCGTCGCTTCGTCACCGATCGCGTCGTAGCACTCGCG
>NZ_DDGH01000092.1:128605-134744 GCF_002337565.1 Rhodopirellula sp. UBA1907
GATGGTCGCTGTGATCGTTTTGGGTTTCTGCAAAGTGCGCACGCCGATCAATCCCGTAAGTCGATCGACATGCAGGCGAAGGTTCGCTTCGATTTGATCGCGGTCGGGATTCATGCGATTTTCTCCAAGATCAATCGTTGTGCTTTGTTCAATTCCACACCTGGCCGGACCGCCTGAATCATCGCGATTGCGTCCGCCGCCGTTTGGGCTTCACCGGACACGATCAACACGGCCGCAGCAAACAGGCCCGTTCTTCCGTGTCCTTGGGCGCAGTGAATCAGGATCGGTTTCAGCAATTTGATGATTTCGTCCGCCAATTCACGGATCTCATTCGATGTCGATCCCGTTCCATCAAGCATCGGATGGCAAAGGTAGGACTGAAGGCTCCATCGGTCTTTGGGTTCCGTGAACTCGCACGTCAGATCAACGACCGATGCAATGCCCGCCGCCAATTCATGCTCAAGCAAACGGCGCGACAACACTAGCTCATCGTTCAACGTGTTGGTCTTCGGTTCACGCGACAGCAACCGAACGACGTGCCACACCACCGAAACGTACAGAACATAGGGAAGCACCAACAACGTCCCCAGCCGTGATCGCCGTCCATCAAAACGCTTGCCAAAGACACCCGGTGCCGAGAATAGATACGCGGCGTCAACCAAGCCAAACGAAAACGCGGGATAAAAGAGCAGCCAGGCCCACGGCCCGCCACGCGCGACGGCGACAGCAATCGCGATCGCCAGCAAAAGAAAGAGGATACCGTACTTCACACGGCCTCCGTGTCTGGGAACGTCAGACAGCATGTCTGCACGACGATAGAGTGATTGGCAGTCTTCATGACCTCAAATGTATTCAAATACGAACAACGCCCGTGATGAATTGCTCCGTCCCGCGCGTTGGTGTCTTGCTGTCACGATCACCATTCCACGCAACCCTCCAGTTCGCCCGCTATTTTGAGTACAATCCTCAACGGCGAAGCAAGAATAATCAACGGGAATCTGAGTGAGCCAATGCTGAAAACGGATCAATCAAAGAATCGGAATCGGAGCATTTATTTTGCCTGTCGAAAGTGAAAGCCCGAACCAGGACGCCGCGAATTGCAACGACACGATTCATAGTGATCTAGAGTCCAAGCTGGAAGGTTGGCGGGAACGTTTGCTGGATCTGGGGAACCGAAACCCGCTGATCAATTGCCGCTTCACCGAACGTAGCAACCTGATCGAATTCGACACGCCATCAACCGAAGTGATCTGGCGAACCTTGGCGGCCGATTCGGAAGCCGGAGCGTCGTCCATGCGATTTCCATGGCGTCGTGATTTGGTGCCGCCGCCGGATGATTGGCAGGAATTCGAGGAGGAACCCAGCATCGATGGTTCCTCTGACGCCAAGTCAGACTCTGGTGCTTCCAATGTGGAGACCGTTTCCGTCGATGGTGATGCCAACGGCAAAGCTAAATCGACGATCTCGTTCCAGCGTCGTAAACGTCGCCCCTGGAATCCCCCCATCGCGGAGTGTCGGCAATCACCTCGTCTGACACCATCGGATTTGCTGGTCGATCGAACTGACACCGCACTGGATCGAAAGCTGCGGAAGTTGGCTGGCGATGCGCAGTTGTCGATGTCGGAACAGGGCGTTCATTCATTATACGCATCGTTTGGTTTCCTGAAGTGGTACGAGTCGGTTGACTCGGGTGAAGAACGCGTCAGCCCGTTGATTCTGGTACCCGTTTCACTCTCTCGCGAAACTACCAGCGCGCCTTGGGAACTGACTGAAGCGGAAGACGATGCACTGGACAACCTGTGTTTGCGGCAACGTCTATGGCAAGACTTCAAGTTAGAACTTCCGCCGCTTCCGGAGTTGAGCGAATTAGAGGAACCAGAAGCACGTCAAGCCTTTTTGGGAAAAGTCCGTGCCGCGATCGCGGCTAACGATCGTTGGGAAGTCGAAGACCGCTGCGCGATTGGGCGATTCGCATTCCCCAAAATCGCGATGTGGCAAGACCTGGGGCAGCACGCTCATGCCGTGATGGGCAACGATCATTGCCGCATCCTTGGTGGTGACGAAGGCGACTTTGGCGATGAACCGTTTGGTCCGATCAGTGACGTCCCGACGTCGCGAGAACTGGATGATGTCCTGGCACCGGGGGAAGTCAAAACAATTCTCGATTGCGATTCCAGCCAACTTGAAGCGATCGCTGCGGCACGCGAGGGCGTTAGCTTTGTGCTCGATGGGCCGCCGGGCACGGGCAAGAGTCAAACGATCGCGAACATCATCGCCGACGCATTGTCGGTTGGACGCAAGGTTTTGTTCGTCAGTGAAAAGATCGCGGCCCTTGAGGTTGTGAAGAAGCGTTTGGAAGATCGCGGGTTGGGTGATTTCTGTTTGGAATGTCACTCTAGTAAAGCGAACCGTCGTTCGGTCCTGTTTGAAATGGAACGATGCCTCGATTTGCCAGCCGAAGTTTACAAGGACAGTCGGCCGAAACTGGACGAACTTGCCGAGCAGCGGGCCCAACTCAATCGCTATGCTCGCGAGCTGCATCAACCGCGTGATCCACTTGGATTTTCGCCGTTTGAATTATTTGGGCGAATCAGTCGGTTGAAAGCCGATGGTGCGGCTTCGCGAACTCGATGCGTCGTTCCAGCGAATGCAACAGCAAGCCGCTTCGAGTTTGATTCTTCATTGCGTCTTCTCGAGCGTGCGAGTGATTTTAGCGACCTGTTGAAGGACCACGACAATCACCCGTGGCGTGGTTGTCACCAAACCACGCGGTCGCTTTCCTTGCACGATGATCTGAAACATCACCTGCAAATTTTGGCGGATCGGTGCTTGCGAATCGCAGCGTTATTTGAGCCGTTGGTCTCGAAAGGCTTGATCGAACCTGTGACGCTCACTAATTTGGAAAGTCACCGTCACGCCTGCGAAAACGCAATCACGACACCGGAGATGCCAGCGAGTTGGCTTACCGATCCAGCTCGATCGTCGCTAGCAATCGTCAACCGGATCAACGCGGACATCGGGATGGCGTCAAAGCGTGGGGCACTTGCTGTGCTCGCGCGCCCCAATGATCCGTCCTTGCCGACCGACGCGGTGCGATCGCTGTTGGCCAGCACTTCTCGACCGCATACCGATGCAACTTTACCCGGGCTAGAGGTCGAGTTACCAAGAACATTGGTTGCCGCCGGCGAAGCCATTGAGCGACAGTTGCATCGCGTATCGCCAGTGACGGATGCAATCGAAAGGTTGCGTCAATCGCTTAGCGAAGCCGACAAAACAATCAAGCTTAAACTGCCTGATCGAGCAACGATCCAAGACGTCGGCGAGTTTGCAAAGGCGATCGGGGCGGCGGGTGAAATTGGCATTGGGCAACCAGCCTGGCTTGACGCAAAGGCTCAACCGTCGATTGAAACATTGGCAACCAAAGCGATTGCAATCGCGACGAAGAACGAAACTTTGGCGGGTCAACTGTCCTCGTTGATCCCGACTCCGAAGGTTCTGACCCTTGCCGATCGCTTGCACGAATTGGATGGAAAGATTGATTCAATCCGTCAAGTAGGTGCAATGGGAATCCAGGATCTCAATGGCCTTGATGCTGCTGAGCGATCACTTTCGGACGCTGCGCTGCGGTTAATGAAACTGGATGAAGTTCAACGTCAACTGTCCGTCGTTCTCGGACTGAGCGATTCCGATTGGGAAGATGTATCGCTACCCATCGGCGAGATTACCGAAGCAACCCAGCAGGTAGAGCGGGCCGAAGTGTTGCTGGGCGGATTGAAAGACCCGGACGATCGAATCAAGCTTCGCAAGATTTGCGATGAAGCGATCCGCGATCTTGAAGACGCCGATTCCATCCGATCCGAATTCGGCGATCGCCTTTCTCATCGTGCCTTCCGCGAGTCGAGCGAACCGGTCGTCGCCAAGGGGACTGCCTTTGTCTCACTCTGGAAGCGTTGGTTTGGAGGTTACGCCAAGTATCGAATCGAACTGGCGGACTTTTATAGCGGCGAAGTCCCCAAGGGCAGCGACCTACTCGACGACGTCGTCATGCTGGAACGATTCCACCGGCGTCAATCGGATGTTCAGTCCGCAGCCGCACATTGGTCGGATCGACTGCCGGATGACTTCGACGCCTTGCAGCAAACTGATTGGTCGCAGCTTGCCGACGCTGTCGACGCAGTGGAACAACTTCACAAAACCTGGCCAAGCCTGGCGGGGGTCTTGCCCGATCGTCCGGCTTCGGTCGCAGACACGGGGCTGGCGGATGCTTTGAAATCCTATGTCGAATGCAAGAATGGCTTGGCGACGGATGCCTTAGTCACTGAATCACCGTCCAACGATACACAGGCAACTGTTGCCGAACAACTCGTTCATATTCAGCAACAACGCGACCGCATTGGCGAAGTTGCTCGAATGTGGCGAACGTGCGATCAAGTGATGAGTCGTCCCCTGAAATCTCCCGAAGAACTCGCAACGATCTTTGGGGCGCTGCAAGCTTATCGGCAACGCGCGACGAATCTGACGGACGGGGCGCAGAAGTACGCCGAATGGTTTCCGCGAAACGCGGCGACGACCAAGCTGGAATCATGGCTTTCGATGCAACGGGGCGTTGAAACGGCAAAACGATTCGCGAGTCTTGGTATCGGTGCAAGCACACTCAGATCGACGTGGTGCATTGAATCGTTCGTGGACCAACGGTCGACGTGGAAATCCATCAGTGCTGATCTGCAAAGGTTGCAAGTCGAGTTCATTGGCTCGGTGCATGATGCGGGCATTGAATTGGACGGCAAACCACTGAATGAAATCAGTCGCATCCTCTTCAATCACCGCGATTCGCTTGCCAATCAGCTGGGGCAGATTCAATCAATCGGCGGGGCACTCAAGAACGATGTCGATCCGTCGCTGGAAGAACTGGACTCGCTGGCGAATTCAGTCGCGTATTATCAAAAGTTTCAGGAAGAGAGCCGGGCTGCGAATTCGGAACTGCAGGCTTTGAAAATCCAGTCGATCGGACAGGGTGACTTGAAAGCGGCGCAGTGGTTGGCGGAAGCCGTGGCGAGTGATCGTGTTTCCGAACTTGGAAAGTCGGTCGCGACCGATTGCAAGGTGCGTCGTCAGGTCGCCGCGGTTCTGGATCAAGCGAAATTCATCGCGGATGATGAATGGCATTCAGCGATCGCGTTCCTGAAAAGGCTTTTCCCTTTCGATCAACCGGTGGTGGGTGAGAGCACGATTTCAAATTCAACACTTCACGACCTTGGGAATCGCTGCCGGTTTTGGATTGAGCACATCGAATCCTTCGATCAGTGGATCGCGTTTGCTGGGTGGCAATCGGATGTCCATGAAGCTGGCTTTGCTAAGGTCATCGAAGAACTGATCGAGCAACGGTATTCGCCCGAAGCAACGCGAGATGTCATCGCCATGCAGGTCTACCGCGAATTATTCGATGCACTTGCCAGATCGGATCGGCACTTTGGCGAGTTCGACATCAATCAACATGAACGAGTTCGCGACCGTTTCCGCCAACTTGATCAATGGGAGGTCCAGGCCGCAGCAACTCAGATTAGACAATATCAACTCGGCAGAGCCGACCGACCCTCAAGCAGCTTTGCGGGTGCCGATTCCAGCGAACTCGGAATCTTGCAAAAAGAGATCGCCAAGAAACGAAAGCATAAACCGCTCCGTCGCCTCTTTACTGAAATCCCGACGGTTCTGCAAAGGCTGAAACCATGCGTGATGATGAGCCCGTTGTCGGTAAGTACGTTTTTGGATTGCGATGAAATTCGTTTTGATTTGGTCATCTTTGACGAGGCATCCCAAGTATTTCCCTGGGACGCATTGGGAGCCATCTATCGTGGCACGCAGTTGATCGTTGCGGGCGACGAGAAGCAGTTGCCGCCGACTAACTTCTTCAGCCGCCAAGACGCGGAGACCGACGACGAAGAGGATGACATCGGCGATTACGAGAGCATCCTGTCGCTGTGTAAGTCGGTCGGAATGCCCAACAAACGCTTGAAATGGCACTACCGATCCAAACGTGAACCGTTGATCGCGTTCTCGAATCGCCACTTTTACGATGGTGAATTGGTGACATTCCCCAGCGTTGACGATGGCGATGGCGTCAGTTTTGAATACGTCCCGG
>NZ_DDGH01000092.1:134890-143020 GCF_002337565.1 Rhodopirellula sp. UBA1907
CGAAAGAATTTGCCCGAAGCCGAACGTGTGGTGCAGATGATCGTCGATCATATCCGCAAACATCCGGACAAATCGCTTGGAGTCATCGCGCTCAATTCGACTCATCAGCGTGCGATCGAAGACACCTTGTACGATCTTCGCCGGGACCGTCCTGATATCGACGCACTGTTCCACGGGTCCAGTTCGTTTGGCACGACTGACGAGCATTTGTTCATCAAGAACTTGGAAAACGTTCAGGGTGATGAACGCGATTTCATATTTCTGTCGCTCGGCTACGGCTTCAACAATGTCGGCAAGTTCAACAAGAACTTCGGTCCTATCAACAAGCAACATGGGGAACGGCGTTTGAATGTAGCGATCACCCGAGCACGAGAATCGCTGACGTTTGTCGCATCCGTTCGCTCGGCCGACATGGATCTGTCAGGCACGAAGAGCGAGGGTGCTCATCTTCTAAAAAGCTACTTGTCCTACGCCGAAAAAGGCGTCGACACTTTGGACTTGGCAATGCAAGAGATTGCCGGCGAAGCGGATAGCCCCTTTGAAGAGGAAGTCGCTGCGGCCCTGATTCGATTCGGATTGCAGCCGGTGTCTCAGGTTGGCTGTGGCGGTTTCCGGATTGATCTTGCCCTGAAGCATCCCGACCGACCTGGGCAATTTTGCTTGGCAATCGAATGTGATGGTGCGACCTACCATTCGTCTCACACAGCACGCGACCGCGATCGAATTCGGCAAACGATTCTCGAAAACCTTGGCTGGACCATCATCCGCGTATGGTCGACGGATTGGGTGCGGAATCCAGATCGCCAAATCGAACGCATTTTGGAGTCTTACGAAAAGTCGCTTCTTTCCCCAATCAATGCCGAACTAGATACTCAAGACGATGTCGAGGAGGATTTGGAGCCGACGTTCATCCAGAAAGAAGACGATCAACAACGGCGTGAGAAGCTTTCGTTCGACTCGATCGACGAAGTCCCCGACGACACCATTCATTTGGCGGCGACCTACGTCTTGACTCAGGCCGGAGCGATGACGGTCGACGATTTGGTTCGTCAAACATCACGAGAACTCGGATTCAGAAGAACCGGCCAGAAGATTCGCTCTCGAATCGAGTCTTGCCTGAACGCTGACCTCGAAAACGGCAGTCTCAAACGAACCGGACACAAAATCGCGGTCTCCAACTGATCTGGCAAGACTGCAATCAAGGCGTCCAACGCACAGCGTTTTCCGCCAGGTCGACATCGAATTCCCCATCGCACTCGCAACACACCAACGAGTAGGTGCCCATCGGATCATCGACCTGCATCGTCAGCAGTTCGTCGCAGTGCGGACAAGTGACTTCTGTGCTGCCGGTCACCGCACCGGGAAAGCACAGTTCGTACATTGTGATCGGATCAAGTTCGTCCAAAGTTCGGCTCCTATGGTTTGGGGCGGCTAGCATTGGGATGCAAATCAACAACGGCATGACCGAATCGGTCCGCTCCGATTGTATCCGAATACGAAGAACGCCCGCGGCAGAATGCTCCACCGCGGGCGTTCGATACTTGGCGTCATGGCGTCGCTACAACAGGTTCACAACACGATCGGCGAGTCCCTTCTCGCCGAGCACGATGTTCATGTTGCCCGCCGATGCGATCTTTTCGAGGACTTCCAGTTCTCGCAATCGCATCAGCGTTGGGTTGTCGGCTAGTAGCTTTGCCGTGTTGGCTTGGCTACGCATGGCTGCCGTCTCTTCGCGGCGTGCAATCAAGTTGGCCTCGGCCGCCTTCTTGGCTTCGGTCACCTTGTTCATCAAGTCCTTCATGTCGCCTGGCAGAATGACGTCGCGGATTCCAACCGAGACGACTTCCAGGCCCAGCGACGCCGCTCGGTCGCGGATGCTGGCTTCGAGTTCTTCGACCAAGTCATCCTTGCCGGCCAAGAACGCATCCAAATCCCGAGCACCAATCGCACCTCGTAACGCCAACTGCGTTTCGCGGTACAGCGATTGACGCACATCGGTCGATGCGCTGACGGCGCGACGAGCGTCCTTCACCAAATAGGTGATGATGGCGTTCATTCGCAGCGTCACCTTGTCGGCCGTCATGATTTCCTGACCACTAACATCGACTTGTGACTCTCGGAGATCAAGTTCAACGACGCGAGCGTCGGCAGCGTCCTTCCAGAACGCGTACAGACCTGGTGCCAATTCGTCGGCGAAACGTCCGTCCAAGAACAGAACTCCGACATGATCACGCTGGACCTTACAGACATCCAAGAACCGAACGCTATCGCTGCCGCGAACGATCGACGCAAGCTCCTTGTGTTGCAAACGAGCGTCCTCGATCATCACGACTTCAGCGCGAACTTCGCGAACACCAATCCAGTAAGCGTACAGGCCAGGACCGAGTACCCGACTGAATCGACCGTCGATCCATACGAGTGCCCGTTGATCGTCCTTTAAGTCGACCACCTCCGCCTTGCCGGTCAGCACGCCGGACTTCACGATCACGTCGAGTTGCTCGCTTTCGATCCAAGGGTCACGTTTGCTGACCATGTCAACGCGGACCTTGCCGAATCGCGTGAACATAAAGTGCTTTCCAGGACCGACCAAGCTCACGAATTCGCCATCGCGGAACTTCAGACCGACTTCGTAGCTGCGGATGTGAATCTTCTTAAACATGATGAAGTCAAACTCCTACCTGAGACGGCGAGCATGGTTACCGGCTCGCCAGCGGCGTGTTGTATTGCTTTGATTGCGAGAAGGAGGCTTTTGGGCAAACGATTGTTCGCCGGAATCACACAAAACGTTCGCGGAAGTTCACTCAGGCCATTCGGTCGTGAACAGCGTCCACTGAGTCGGACCGTACGAGACCCCGCTATCCAAAGACAGCGCATAACTCGTGACGATCGTATTCAGTCTGTTCCGTTCACGCCCCGAGAGTCCGTCTGAGAACCTGCAAGGCGACGTTCGATGTTGCCGATGACAGCGCCCGAGCTTTCGCTCAATTGTCGTCACCGGCCGATTCAGCGAGGCAACCGAATGCCCGCCAGCTTCATGGTGGACGCTTTCGCGCCTGGAGCCTCGGTTATTCGCCAAGGCGGCTTCGCGTGACGGGAGTCGAACCCGTGACCGTCAGTTCCCTAAACTGATGCTCTTTCCACTGAGCTACTTCGACAGGTGTTCGTTTTAGAACCCGTTGCACGGAACGCGAGCAAGCAAACACCCGAAAGCGTGAAAGCCGCGCCGCCGGAACCCCACCAGTCGATCGCAAGAATGGAGACCATCCATAGCCACCAAGGGTTCGCGATACGCAGCGATTGATTCTCAAACAAGAAACCGCCCGCGGGAGATTGCTCCACCGCGGGCGTTTTGCGTTTGACGAACTAGGCGACGACTCGCGTGACGACACCCGAACCAACGGTTTTGCCGCCTTCTCGGATGGCGAAGTGGTCGCCGTCGCTGATGGCGATTGGTTGCTTCAATGTGATGCTCAAGCGAACTCCGTCGCCGGGCATCGCCATCTGAACACCGTCCATCACCGACGCACTGCCGGTCACGTTCGTAGTTCGGAAGAAGAACTATGGTGCGTAGCCGTCAAAGAACGGCGTGTGGCGGCCTCCTTCCTCTTTCTTCAACACGTAGACTTCCGCCTCGAAATTGCGATGCGGAGTCACACTTCCGGCTTTCGCCAACACCTGTCCCTTCGTGATTGCCTTGTGAGCGGTCTTACGAAGCAACACGCCAACGTTGTCGCCGGCGTGGCCTGCTTCCGAGACTTCACCGAACGACTCGAGTTGCGTGATCACGTCGCTGCCGGTCTCGCTGGCCAAGCCAACGATCTCGACCGCGTCGCCAGCTCGCACGACACCCTGCTCGATCTTGCCCGTCACGACGGTACCGCGACCGGCGATCGAATAGACGTTCTCGATCGGCATCAGGAACGGCTTGTCGATCAATCGCAACGGGTCGGGAATCGAACCGTCGAGTGCATCAAGCAATTGCTCGATGCAAGCGATCGTTACGGGGTTGGCTGGATCGTCGTGAGCCTGCTTCGCTGACCCGCGAATCACGGGAACCTCGTTACCGGGGTATCCGTATTCGCTGAGCATTTCCCGCAAGTCCATTTCGACCAAGTCCAGCAATTCGGCGTCCTCGACCAAGTCGCACTTGTTCATGAACACGAACAAGTGCGGCACGCCGACCTGACGAGCCAACAGCAAGTGTTCACGAGTCTGCGGCATTGGCCCATCGGCAGCCGACACTACCAACACCGCGCCGTCCATCTGGGCAGCGCCGGTGATCATGTTCTTGATGTAGTCGGCGTGACCGGGACAGTCGATATGGGCATAGCGACGACCGGCCGTTTCGTACTTTACGTGCGAAGCGATCACGGTAACGGTCTTGTTCTTGTCACGAACAATGCCGCCTTTGGCAATCGACTTGTACTTGGCCAGACCCTTTTCGGCTTGAACGCGCAGGATCGCAGACGTCAGCGACGTTTTTCCGTGGTCGATGTGACCGATGGTGCCAACGTTGACCGACGTCTTCTGCGTCATTTCGTTTTGAACCATAGCTCGCAAAATCCGTTTTCAAAGGAAACGTTTCGCACCGATCGCCATCGCCGGAGGTGAGCAGCCTCCACCGCCTTTTCGCTCGCATGAGCGCCAGATGACCGGGAACGAAGAAACAGGAAAATGCCAGCAAACCGGAACCAACCATCCACAAAAAAAGCCTGCCAAGTATTTCACCGGGCGGGCTTTGTGGATCGTTTCGGAAGCAACCTTCACTCACGACACACCATCCCCGCCTCGCCCTCGAAGGACGAGTCGGTCGTTGATGTTGTGAATGAAGTGAAGGTGGTCATCTTGAACTCCAGAATTGACGGACTGGTGCAGAGACACTTTGCCGCTGGCGAGGTTCGCTTGATTCGATCATTCTAGTCCGACGTTGCACCACTATCGGAACTGACCGGATAGATAACGGGATCGGGCAGCTTCTCGGAATAGTGCTCACCGGAGTGGCCCGGCGAGAGATTGTCGGGGGCGGAGTAGCCAAGCGGAACGTAGTACGGATGGTCCGGCAGCAGCCGCGGCCAAACGTGAATCAGGGATAGGCTTCGACAACGGGCGGCTTTTCGCGGACCGGCGACCACGGGAAATCCTCGGGCCACCCGTCGGGACGTGGCCGAGATCGTCACTCGATCCGCCGTCGTCGGTCGGACTGCCTTCGGGAATGTTCGGTAACTCAGGATCGCCACGTCGTATCGGCTTACACCGAGATCACAGTGAGAATGATGGTCGCCCGGCTACAAAAACTGTTTACTAAGACGCAGCTTCAGCACTCTACTGGACCGGGCTTTTCTACGCTCAAACCGCGATAAATGCGGGATCGAGTCCTTCGCCTGTGAGCCACGAAATGGGCTCGAACCAACTCTAAACGATGGGAATAATGGGTTCCCATCAAAGGCATATCGGAAGCCGCTCTCGTAAGTCGTTACCTTGCAACGGTTTGCGGAATTCACTTTGAAAGTTGAATTCAGGTTAGTGGTGTCCTCGACTAACCCAAATTCAATCTTCCGGAGAAACTACGCACAAATGGCGGTTGATTTGCTTGATCGGCATCGAGAAGGATTTAAACATAAATTCTGCCGCGTCGAAGTCGGACGTAGTTCCTATCTCGCTAGGAAGGCTTGCCGTTCTGAATTTTGACTTCGGCGACTCCTGGAACTGTCTTTGTCGCTGCGATCGCTAGCGCACATTCATTCGGATCCTTATTGGTGCAAACTAGCGTGATCTTGCCGCCACCGAGATGCGTCACGAGCATTCCTCTGCATTGCAACCGCTCAAGTCCTCGCGCTATGCGTTTCTCGATTGAGATTGGGAATGGCTCCATGAGAATGGCTTCGCAAGCGACAAGGGCGATGTGGAACTTAGAATGGACTGCGAAGTTCAGTCGTTTCCGATGCTTCACACCGCCCTTGAAGGCTCACGGCTGCGTTTCCTTAAGTGCGCAGAGAATGTAAGAGATGATTTGAAGCTGCGAGCATGGACATGCCCACTATCGTTAATCGATCTCAAAAACTTCGATCAGTACACCCTCGATATCGACAAAGGCAAATCGGATCCCGGGCTTGAATTCCGTCGGTGGCATTACGATTTGCTTTCCGAAAATTGCCTCGCTCAGACTGTCTACTTTGAACGCAACGTGAGTCCGTGTTTTGACCTCATCAGGGAACGGCGCGTCAGCTTCGAATCGAATCTTTTCGACCCGCATGGCATCTGTTCCCACACGGAGAACATGAGCCGAAATGTCCGCTTGATAAACTTCGCCTTCGCTAGGATGGATAGTTGGGATTCCGATGTGGTCGTACGCGACGCCATAGCCAGTTTTCTTCAAGTCCAAAACGATGACTCCTAGAGATGGTGAGGTTGAATCTACTTGTTGATTTTGGCGAGGTACTTTTCGGTGTCAGCGAGGAGTTTGTCTTTGCAGCCATCGCAGCAAATCCAGACGGTTTGACCCTCGACTTCCATCTTCTCAGGCCTCCCCATCACACCGAGCATTTCGCCGCTCACGGGGCAGAAGTGCTGCTTCATCGCCGATGCTTTGTCTTCTTCCGAGAAACTGGCCAGAGTTTCCATCATTTTGTCCATGTCGGACTTTGCCTCGGGGGCAGGGATTTCTTCCGCAGCATCACCTCCAGCGTGGGATGCGTGGTCATGCATCGCGTCATGGTCCATGGAATTGTGGTCCATTCCACCCTCCATCTCGGTTGCCGGTGCGGCATCGTCGGCTGGCTGAACCTGCGACGAATCACAGCCTGCGAATCCGATGGTGAGCATGGCGACTGCGGCAATGGGTAACGTCCACTTCAGAAAAGTCATGACTCTGCGTTCCTCGTCGAAAAAGGCGTTGGAAAGATGCTTATGCCGACTCAGATGCTTTCGGTCGTGCCGTTCTTCACCGATTTTCAAGGGAATTCTGAAAAAGATGGGGCCGGCATCGACGTTTCGTGCGAAATCGCTGAAAATCGTGAAGGAACCGCGGTTTAGAGGTATCCAACAATTGACGAGTTCTCGATGCGACGCGGCAGACCGCGCGGAACTCGTTTTCACCGACAGACCACGAAAGGTCGCAGGTATAACTCATGAACTGTAACGAAACTCAAGATTTGCTCTCGGGGTTTTACGACGACGAGTTGTCGGTTGATGTGCGCGCTGCTGTTGCGGAGCATTTGCAGAGCTGTCAGTCATGTGCGAGGGCTTTGACCGAGTACGAGCAGCTTAGTGGTGCTTTCTCAGGTGCCGCCGCCCCACCGGTTCCGCCGGGCGTTTGGGGGCAAATTGTTCGCGGACTTGACGCGGACAACGCGACAGAGAGCGTAGGCAGGGTAAAGCCCTTGCCAGCGGTTGCCCCTGCTGTTGAGCTGGCCTCCAGCGCAAATGCGGATCGCTCGCCAAATCGACGTTGGAGTCGGGCGACGTATCAACGTCTCGCGATTGCCGCTTCGATCCTCCTGGTGTTTGGCTTAAGCGTTTGGATATCTCGTCACGATACGATGTCCGACACGGATCACGGACATAGCAAAGAGTTCGTCGCGACGATGGATCACTACCTGCGGGCACTCCCGGAGAATCCTGACGAAGCGGAACAATTCTTGCTGGATAAATACGATGGCAAAGTGGTCGCTCCGGATGAGGCCGTCCGCCTTGTTGGATATCGACCGGCCGTAGCTGACGGCTTGCCGCAGGGCTATTCGCTCGCGTCGACAAGTGTTTTGAAGATGCCCTGCTGCACATGTGTGAAGGCCGTGTGCAAACGTCAGGATGGTTCGACATTGGTTCTATTTGAACATGACGACGAAGAGGTCGACTGGTTTGGGGACCGAGCCTCCAGCATGGCGATGTGCGGCGATAAAGAGTGTTGTCTAGTCGATCTCGATTCAAGCATCGCAGCGACATGGCGAGAGGGCCCACCAGGGCGATTGCGCCACACTGGGTAATCTGCGACAGTGAGTAAAGATCCGTGTTTGGGCTGTTGATCCTCCGCAGCCGGCCGGGTGCACTCACTTTGGTATGTCTCGATGGAACGCTCCACTTCACTCATTGATCAGCTTGGCAACGTAACAGACCCTCGTCCAGGAGAACCCG
>NZ_DDGH01000005.1:0-24418 GCF_002337565.1 Rhodopirellula sp. UBA1907
CGATGGACTTCCAAGTCCGTCGCGGCCGACTTTGATCGACGGACTTGGAAGTCCATCGTACGCAGGAGTCTTGGTCGGACATTGAACTAAGACTTGGTTCGTTCGCCGGTCCACCAAGATGACGAACTGTCCGAAGAGCCGTCGGATTTGGACCGCGTCGCTTCGTTGTGAACCAAGCTTCCGATCTCTTCGGCTTCGCTGACAACGGCCTGCATTTCACGGTCTTCTTCGTCCAGCCACTGATTGCGGGCAGCTTCCGCGGCGGCTTCGTCGGCATCGATTCGGCCGTCGGCGGGTTCGCGTTGGAACCATGCCCAACCGATCGCGTCCGGCGTGGTGACTTCTTCGATGACTTCGACCTTGGGTTCCGGACGACGAACAGGACGTTCGATGATCAGTTCCGGACGACGAACCCGTCGGTGTTGGCGGGCGATGTCTTGGAACTTGTACCGGAACTTCGATTTCGGTTTGACCGCACGGCGATCTTCCACGACCAATTCGATTGGTTTTGGAGCCGGCTTCACAACTGGAGGTGCAACCACGACGACCGGTTCTGGTTTGGGAGCCTCGAGGACAATTGGAAGAGGTTCGGGAATTGGTTCTGGTTCCGGAGTCGGTTCTTCGACTTCCATTTCGGGTTCTTCTTCGACGTATTCCTCTTCGTAGACGTACTCTTCTTCTTCGTAGGTCTCTTCCACCGGTGGCGGAAGGATCTGAGCACGACCGGGAGTCCCCTGGGCGGGCATCTGGCGCACTTCGACACCGATTTCGTGGAAGATCTCGACGATATGCTCATGGCAGGTGAACATCATGACTTGATGTCCCAGCTCGGCAAACGTTTTCAACGTGCGAGCAGCGTGTTCCGCACGTGACCCGTCGAAGTTGACCAGCACGTCGTCGAGTACCAACGGCAACATCACGCCACGGCGAGCGTAAGCGGCAGCGAGTGACAATCGCAGTGCAATGAAGACGGCTTCTCCGGTGCCGCGACTGAGGACGTCCAAAGGCAACGAATTACCTTCCGAGTCGTCGATCTTCAGCTGATTGGAACCGAGCGGCGTCCAAATGCGAACGTATTTGCCATCGGTCAACTGGTTCAGGAAGGAAGATGCTTCGCGAAGCGTTTCGGGCTGGCGTTCATTTTCGACCGTGCCGCAGACATCTTCCAGCAAGCAGCTGGCCATCGACAGCGTTTGCCAGCGACGCGAAAGTTGATTGAGTTGTCGTTCGATACAACCCAGTTCCAAACGAGCGGTCATCAACCGATCGTCGTCACCGAGTTGCTTCATCGCTTGTGCCAATTCACCTTGTGCGGTTTGCAGCGTCGCGATTCGGGCTTCGGTTTCAGTCATCCGAGTCGTCAACGAATCCCAGCGGCGTTCCAGATCGGTCGCCTTGGCACCTTCGATTTCTCGGGCAACGTCGTCGTACTCGACGGTGTTGCCGATCATTGATCGAACTTGTTGATCGATGGATTCGAACTGTGCGTTGTGCTGAACGAGCAGCGATTTGCGATCGACAATTTCGTAGAACTGTTCGGGAGTCGCGACACCGCACTTGGCCCACAAGGCACGACGCTGTTGCTCGGCTCGTTCAATCGCACGCGAATGAGTGAGCTGTTGCTTCTTCAATTGCAGGTCGTGCTCTTTGAGTTGACGACGTTGCTTGACCCAGTGTTGTTGACGTGCGACTTCTTCGTGCAGGTGATTGAGTTGATCCAGTGGATTGGATCGCATCGTCACCGGACGTTTGCTGCGACTGTTCTCGGATTCGCTGGAACGGTTGTCGTCCCGGCGATCTCGGTTTCGGTTGCGTTTATCGCCGCGATTCTTCTTGGAATTCTTGCGTTGCGAGCGAGCGTACGATTCGCTGTAGTCGTCTTCGTCAGCGTCCTCGTACTCATTGGATTCATAGCTGTCCGAGTAGTCGTCGTACTCGTTGGCGTGTTTTGCGGACTCGTGATCGTCGCTGTCTTGGAGTGCTTGCAACGCATCGTCGGACGCATCGATCGCTTCGAGATAAAGCGTTTCAATTCGTTTGGCAAGCGATTGCCGTTCGCGTTGACGTTGGCTGCGTTCTTCTTTCAATTCGGTCAAACGACGCATGCTGGTTTGCAGCGCTTCGTAGCCATCGCCGAGAGCGCGAACGCTCTTGGGTGACAAGGTTGTTGATAGACCAAGACGATCGAGTGTGGCAGTCCATTCGCGACGAGCCGCCTTGAGGCCTTCAGCGGCTTTCTGGGCTCGCTTGTACGCGCCCTGGTAACTTTGGTGAGCCGCTTCGTGAGCGTGGTACAGCGGCATCGATTCGTCGAGTTCCGCGAGTAGGGACTCTGATTCACGCAAGCGAGCTTCGAGCGATTCACTGCTGACGGCCAACGACGAATCCAGGTCTTCGCGTTCGGCTTCGATTTCTCGCAGTTGTCGTTTGACCGAATCGATCTGGCGTTCGCAATCGTCCAAGTCACGAGCGGTATTGCGCTGGCCCTTTTCTCGTGAAAGGTAGTACACCAGCAACGCCATCGCACCGAACATGATGCACAACATGCCCTGCGTCGGATTGGGCTCCGCCACAAACGTCTCAATTTGGAAGACGTTGAACATACCGTAAAGCAGCAGCATACCGCCGGCGATGAACGGCAGCGACAGCAACCACAAACGATCGATCGGCACGGCTTCGTCGGTGGTCAGTTCCACCGATTCGCGTTCGAGATCTTTGTGGTGACGTTTTAGTTTTTCGAGGTGTTGGCCAAGCTGGATGCGTTGACGCAATGTCGAGATGTTGTCGTTCTCGCGACGGATCGCTTGTTGTAAATCGGTCGCATGGGCTCGCTGCAAGATCTCCTGCAACTGGTCTTGGAGCTTTTCTTTGCGAACCTTGTGCGTCTTGCCTTCGGCGCGAGCCTGTTTGAGCAAGAACATTTGTTCTTTGACGTGCTTGGCCGGTGCCGACAGAGCCGACAGCGTCGATCGAGACAGGTCAGGCAGATCTCCGTCGTCGCCATCGCCCAAGCGGACTCGTTCGTCTTCTTCGATGCCCAATCGATCCGCATCGGCATCGACTTGGTTGCGAGCCTTTTCGATTTGATTTTCGAGCCGATCGATCTGTTCTTCGAGGGCCTCGATCCAGGTCGCTTGTTGCGAAGCGGCTTCGATGCGACCCTGCAGATCGAACAAACGTTTGTTGATTGGAAGCTGTTCCGATTTGTCGCGTAAACCGCGACGTTTGGTTTTGATCTCTTCCAGTTTCGTGCGGCGTTCTTCGAGCATCGCTTCGATTTGGACGAGTTGCCCGGGGGCTTCGTCGGGCAATGCGGCTTCGCCTTCGATCGAATCGATTTCGCTGCGAATTTGATCGCGTTCCTGCCACTTGTCGTAGACGCTGGTCGCGATTTCGACGCAGCGGGCTTCGCGTTCCCAGGCGACCATGCGGCCGCGAAGGGTTTCGATTTCTTGGCTTTGGGTGCGACGCTGAGTCGCCAATTCGCTCCACCGGCGGGTGCTGCCGGAGAGTCGTTGAATTTCATCCCGCAGCTTTTCGCGTTTGGTCATCATCGACGCGAGTTTGCCGATCGCGGCTTCGTTCTCGTCGGATTCTGCTTCGCGTTTGCCGACGACTTCGTTGCGTCCTGCTCGCAGACTGCGCAGCACGTCGACCAGCGAGACTCGGTCCAGACCGCTGCTGAGTTTGTAGAGTTCATCCGCGGCGGAGGTGTCGTCCAACGTCGACAGTTCTTGCAATTCGCGAATGCCGATCGCGAAAACGTTGGTGAAGATCGGCTCGTCGATTTGTCCCAGCAACATGCCCAAGCGATGCTGGCCCTGAGCCAATCCGTCTGAACCGGTGACGGTCAAACGGCCGGTGACATCAGTGTCCGTCAGTTGGCTATGCCGGCGGACTTCGTAACCGCCGCCTGGGCCGGTGACTCGGATCGCTCCGCCGGGAGTGCCACCGTGAATGGGCGGCAGGTATTTCTGGCGGCGTTCTTCGGTGAAGCCATACAGCATCGCTCGCAGAAATTGCATGAGCGTTGTCTTGCCGGCTTCGTTGGGGCCGTAGAACAGCGTCATGCCTTCGGGCAGGGAGTCGACCGACAAACCGGTCCAGACGCCAAAACCGTCGATTTGGATGTCTTTGATCTTCATGATTTCCGTCCCCAAGAGGGTTTGCCACCGCGAAGCAATTCGACGCCGAGCAGCGTGGCGTCGGCAAGGATGGCTTCGCGTTGGTCGGCGGGCACGTCACCCAACAAGGACGACGCGGTGCTGGACAGGTCCGAGTGTTCTTCCGTGAATGGCATCAAATCCAAGCGATCGCCGCCGGTAGGCGTGGTCGACGCTTCGTCGGTTGAATTTCCGCGAACGCGAGCACCCGCGAATTTTTTGCTGGCTCTTAAGAAGTCACCGAGGATGGTGTCTTCGTCCTGCCAAGACTTCGGATAGTTGTGCGGTGGACGCACGGTCAAGCGAGTCGTCCAAGCGGCCGGATTCGTTGTTCCGTGATCGCGACGCAAATTGCGAAGCAGTTCGGTGGGATCGCCAACGGATGGCAACACTTCGGCGTTGTCCAAGGTGACTTCCCAAGCGATCAGCAGGTGTCGACCGCCGTGTTCGTTGGTCAGCGTTCCGATCTTTTGCCCGAGCAAATTGCGAAGGCTGCCGGCGGATCGAATCTCGTCCGAATCGATTGCGACATTCAGATAGCGGAACCGGTCCGTTTCAACCCGGCGAACGCGAGCGGTGTGTTCGGCGTCGACGTCAACAACGACGTAGCCGTGCGGTCCGGCTTCATCACCGTTGCGACCTTGAGGTGATCCAGGTGCGATGGCACCGGCGGTCGCACCGCCTTCGATTTCGGTGTGATTGTGAGGTCCGCCGAGAGCCCAGTAGTCCATGCGTGCACCTGACAGGGCACTCGCGTCGGCGATTCCATGTCCGACACCAACGGTGAATTCATCGGTGGTTTCGGTTTGGAATCCGGCGACGTGCAAGGTCGATCGGCCTTCGCTGCTGCGTCCGATCACCGAGCAAACCGTTCGTCCGGCACGTTGGTGCGGGATCGCGACGGCGCGGTCTCGTGGGAACAGCGTCACGTTGGGCGGCAACGGAACCGCTTCGGGCCACTGTTTGGGATCATCCGCGATTCCGGCGGCCCAGTAGACCGCGGTGTTGGCGGCGTGCAGCTTTTCAAAGCCATCGAGCAACAATGACATTCCGTGCGGACCGGCCGCAACGGGATGCATCAAGTCGCCAGAGAGCACCAAAAAATCGATGTTTTCGGCCAAAGCGGCTTCGAAGACCGCCGCCGCAGCGTCTCGAGGAGCAGTCGCCATCGCTGTCCGCAATTGGGGCGGCAGATGGTCGAGGTCACCCAGCGGGGTTTCCAGGTGAAAGTCGCTGGCATGAATGAATCGGAAAGATTCTCCGGGCATCGTTTCCTCCTTGAAACGGCGTTTTTCGGCCGCGCAGGCCAATCCTGGTCCTACGCTCGCGTGAAACTGTAGCGAAACATCGAAGATCCTGCAAAATCAATTTGCGGGAAACTCGCGGAATCCCGCGATCGGCATTTCGACCGAGTACAGCGATTTTCTCGCTGTGGCGTACATCGTTTTGAATTCAGGACCGCCAAAGGTCACGTTTGCGGGGATCTCGGGAAACGCGACGATGCCGCGAGCTTCACCCTCGGGCGAGAAAATTTGGATGCCCAAATGAGTGGTGATGTAGAGGTTTCCTTCCACGTCGATGGCCATTCCATCGCCGCCGCGCGAGGTTTCTCCTTCAGGCTGCTTGAGCTTGCAAAGTACTCGTGAGGGGCCGATTTTGCCGGGCCCCAAAACGTCATAGGCCAACATCTCGGCTTGCATCGACGGGATCACATAGAGCGTCTTTCCATCCGGCGACAACCCGATGCCATTGGGTGCCTCGATGTCGCCAGTCAAACGAGTGACCTGTGGATCGGTCTCAAAATTCGCGATGTAGTAAACGCAGCGTTCAGTTTGTGGCCAAGGTTCCGGGGCTCGGTACTGCGGGTCGGTGAAGTACAGCCCGCCGTGGTTGTCGACGACCAAGTCGTTGCAGGCGTTGAAGCGTTTGCCATTGAAGGAATCCGCTAGCACGATGCGTTTGGGTGATTCACCCGACAGGTCATGCATCACGACGGCACCGTCCATTTCACAAGCCAACAGCTTCGTGTTGGACAACGGCCACAGTCCGTTGGAGTGGTTGGATTGATCGGTCAGCAGAGAGAGCTTGCCGTCGGCGGACAGACGATGAATGGCGTTGTTGGGGATGTCGGTGAAATAGAGCGTGCCGTCGTCCATCGCGGCGGGACCTTCGGTGAACTCAAATCCGGTGTGGACTTCTTGGACCGGGCCGGTGGGCTGGATCGTTTGGGCGTGTGTTGTTTGGAGAGCAGTCGTGCAGGCGAGGCCAACGATCGAAGCAAACAACAAAGCAAATCGCGAATTCATGGGGGCTCATTCAGGGTGGGGCGAGATGGGGTGGGGAACGCCGCTATTGTAGATCAACCCAAGCTAGGAAAGCGAAGCCGAGGCACTTCTCCCAACCGTGAATCCGCAACTGTAGCTCGGTGGTCCCCCACCGAGTCGAGCATTCCAAAACCTGTAGCTCGGTGGTCCTCCACCGAGACGAGCACTGTGTCCAGCCTGAAGGTTTTGCGCTCGGTTGTGTGTGTGTTCACGGTGGAGACCACCGTGCTACAGGTTTTTGTGCTGCGGGTTCTTCAACGAGTGCGGATTAACTTCGTTGGCAGGTGCGGCGCATGTGTTCGGCGGCTGATTCGATGTGGTGACGCTGGTGGACGGATTGCCGACCGGTTTTGCCCAAGGCCGCTCTTCGATCGGGATCGTTTTTCAATCCGATCAATTCGTGAATCAACGTGTCGGTGTTTTCAGGATGAAACAGAATGCCGCCGCCGGTCGATTGGACGACTTCGGTGAAAGCCCCGTGATCGGGCTGAACCACCGGGATTCCGCACGCCATTGCTTCCAGCAAAAACAGCCCCTTGGGATCTTCGTAGGGAGCCGGAACGCTGAGCACATCCATTTGCCGCAACAGTTCGATTTTCGTCGACTGATCGGGACTCTCGTGCACCACAAAACGATCATTCAGCCCGGCTTTTGCGATGCGCGAACGCAATTCGTCGAGGTACGGGATGTTGTGTTCGCCGAGCCATCCAGCGGCGTGCAGCGTGACGTTGGCATGCTCCGGCATCGCCCCAATTTGCAGAAAGGCATCGACCAAATGATGCAATCCTTTTTCGGGCGCGAGTCGCGCCAGGTAACCGATCCGAAATTCGCCGTCCGCTTTGTGCATCGCTATTGGTGGTTGCCCACCGGCTGAATCGTCCGAAGGCGGACTTGCAAAAGGAGCAAGGTCGATCGAAAGCGGATGGATGTCAAAACGCTCGTGCGGGATGCCAAGCATCGCTCCCATTTTGTCGCGATAGAATTCGCTGTGCGACACAAACACGTCGACTTGGTTGGATAGGTCCGAGCACAACGCGATTGCTTTTGAACGAGCGTCGGCGGGCAAGTGATCCAGGAAGATATCATCGCCCTGCAGCGTGACCACCAAACGCGTGTTCGGCAGTCGACGGCGGATGGTCGGGATCGCACCGCCGATCAACAGATTGCTGAAGATGATCGCGTCGGGTTGAATGTCTTTGGCTAACCAATCGACCAACCGGCCGACTTCTTCCGATTGACGTCCGTGTTCGCCACGAAGCATCGATAGCGTGAGTTCACCCAGTTTGGCTGGATCCGTTTTGACTGCCCTTCGCGTCAGAATTCGGATCAGGCTGGGACGGTCCATCCAAGAACGTGTCCATCGTGGCAGCCAACGCAGCCAAGGCATTTGCTGCAGCAAGTAAACATGGATGCCGCCAAAGAAAACCTGTTCGGATGCGATGGTGGATTCATCAGTCCGGATCGGTGTGTAGACCGGTTGAAGGAGAACGTCATCTCCACCCGCACGCAACGCTTTGGCGATCGCGTTGTCGTGCATACAACTGCCGCAGTACATCCCTGCGGCACCGGCGGTCAGGAAGACGATTTTCAATCGACGGACTCAAAGTCTTCGAAGTCATCCAGGTCGTCGTCCAATTCTTCTTCGTCGTCATCGCCGGCGGTGTTCAATCCGAACTCGGCGCTGATCTCATCGTCGATTTCGATTTCGTAATCGTCTTCGAGTTCTTCTTCAAAGTCATCATCGAAATCGTCGTCGAAGTCATCTTCGTCGATGTCATCGAACTCATCCACGTCGTCATCGAGATCGTCCAGGTCATCGCCAACGCCGGGGCTGTCATCGCTGTCTGCGTCGTCGTCCGTGTCGCTGGTTTCGTCGTCATCATCATCGTCGTCAGCCATCGTGGGGCTGTCGGCGGGGATTGCGATCGAGGTGTTGTGACCAGGAGTGGGCACCATGCCTGGGATCACCGAAGTGCCTGGCGAAAGGGTGCCGGGCATGAGAAGCGGATCGGTTGCATCGATTCCCAAATTCGTGGGAGCAACAGAATCAGCAACGGGGGCGGTCAGGGTGGCAGGCATGAACAGATTGTGAATGCGGGTGTGGAGGATGGAATTAGAGAAACTGGGGGATTCTCGCAGTCCGCAACGGTTTGGTGAACCGTGGGGGTTTCAAGGATTCCATCGAGGATCGGGTCGACGTGGGGTCGATCATTTTGCTAACTGGCACAGCATTCACAAGCCGACAAGCCGGAATTGTTTTCGGAAATTCGCTGACAGAACCCGTTCTGAATCAGGTTTTCCGGTCAATGACGTTGTTTCGGCCCACTCAACACCGGGTGATCGACCGCCATGGATGGCACTTTTCAAAACGAATCCGCACAAAACTTGTCGAATTCCGACGAGCAAAAACATTTGAGCGAACCGATTTCCCGCCGGGGGATGCTCGCAGCCGCAATGCTGCGAATGACCGCGGGCGTCGCGATCGTCGGTTCAGGAACCACCGGGTGCGCGTCTCGCCGGTACGGGCATTTGCTCGCCAGCGATGACAAAGACATGGTCGGCAGCCACGAAGCGGGCGCCGCGACTTGGAACCCGCTGGTCGATGAAGCGGTCGCAAAAATATTGAGTCGGTGCCCTCCGCCCAACGAATCGGTGATCTTTCCGGGGCAATTTGCTGCCAACGGAACACCCGCTCAAATGGCGAGCCATTCGCAAAGTGGAACGGAGTCGATGGTGGACCCCGCCACCGGCGAAGCCATCATCGGATCTCAAGTCACGATGCCCGGGGCGTCGCCATTGGTGCAAGGTCCCGCCAAGGTTTGCTTTATCGGGATCGAAAACAAATCGGCCGAAGAACTGGTCGATTTCAAAGATCAGCTCTACGAACGCATCGATTCGCAAATCAATTCGGGCGGATCCTTCCGTAGCATTAGTCGCCGAATGGTCGATGCGGCGTTGATCGAAACTCGGATGCGTCCCGATTCTTTGTTCTTGCCACAAAACCGAGGTGCTTTCGCGGCGGCTTTGGGACGACAAGGGACTCCGGTCGATTACTTGCTCTACGCAACGATTACGACGGGAACGACAGATCGAAACAAATCGACTCAGCGGGATTATTTGCTGACGTTGGAAATGGTCAATCTGGAATCGGGCGACTACATCAAAGAGTCGTCGAAGATTCGCAAGGGCTATCACAACACTCGAGCGGGTAAGTGGTGGAACTTTGGCATGTTCGACCAAGCCGACGGATGATCTTCGCGATCGCTCCCCGAACGCTTTTATTGATTGCAGCGTTGTGCTCCACAACGCTGGCCGGTTGCGCTGCAAAGCTTGCGCACATCGATACCGCCCGCGACGCCTTTGCCGCGGGTGATCCAACGACCGCTCGCGAAGTGTTGTCCAAGGTCGCCGACGGTGGCGGTCGTTTCGCGACGCCGGCGAAGCTTGATTTGGCAATGGTCGATTTGGCGGTTGGAGACGCGACTTCCGCGGAGAAGACGCTTCGAGAATTACGCGACGAATTTGATTCGTCTTTGAAGATCGCACCGCTGCACGAAGCGGCGGCGATGGTGACCGACGACACCGCACGGAAGTTTAGTCCGGCGGGCTACGAGCAAGTCATGATCCGCACGATGTTGGCGATGTGTTCGCTGGTTCGTGACGGCGACGATGCAGAAAGCTACATCAATCAAGCCGCGATGTTGCAGGCCAAGCTGCAGCAGGAACACGACGAACGTCGCAGCAGTGTTTTTGGTGAAGCCGCCGCAGACAAGTTGACCGCCAATCCGCACCAGGAGTTGGCGTTGGCTCCGTATCTGCGTGGCGTTTTGCGTGAAGAGAACTTGCACGACTTGGATGACGCTCGTCGCAACTATCAATTGGTCAGTGCGATCCGTCCCAGCTTTCTTCCCGCCGCGGACGACTTGAAACGCGCCACCGAAGGTGTGCATAGCAAGCCGGGGCATGGTGCGTTGTATGTCTTTTCGTTGGTCGGCCGTGGGCCGGTGCTCAAAGCGGTGGAGGCCCCAGCAACCACCGCGGCGATGACTGTTGCCAATGCGTTGATGTTGAATCAAGAAAATAAAGAGGACGACGTCGATACGCTGCCGAAGATCACGTCGGTCAAAGTTCCCAGTGTGGTGATTCCGCCCAGCGATGTTGCTGCCGTGACCGTGGCCAGCTACATCCCAACCGGGCCCGATACGTTGCCGTTGTACGAGCTGCACGGTGCGACTCAGCCGCTGACGGATGTGGCAGGAATGGTTCAGCAACAGGTGGACGCCGAGATGCCGTGGACAATCGCTCGCGGCATCATCCGCCAAGGCGGCAAGGAATTGGCCGTCGCATCGGCACGAAAGAATCTTGGTTTGACCGGGCCAGCCGGAACGATGTTCCAATTCGCGACCTCCACCGCGTGGACCGCAACAGAAACCGCGGACACTCGATGCTGGGGGTTGTTGCCGCGTGAGATTCAGGTCCTGCGAGCCGAATTGCCCGCGGGCGATCACACGGTCGAATTTGCTCCGGTTCGCTACGACGGCCAACCCATAGCTTCGCCCAGCCGCATGCCGCTGCGAATTCACAACGCGAAGAACACGTATGTGTTGGTCGTTGCGCCTACCCAGCAGATTTACGTGGTGACCGCGAATCCGTGAGCTGATGCTCGGCAGCCTTTTCGCGATCAATCAAAGCGGCCATTTCTGGCATCCATTTCTGGGAGGCCATCTCGGGCGTTGAAACTCGCCGCTTTTCCAGGGCTGCGACGATGCGGGTTCTTTCGCTAAGTTGTGGGGCAAATTGAGATGTCCATTTTCCCGCACCCCACTGACCACGATGCTCGATCGCAAATTCATTCTGCAAAATGCCCAGCTTGTCGCTGAAAATTCCGCCAAGCGTGGCGTTTCTGTCGACGTCGACGCGATTTGCCGTTTGGAAGCCGAACGGATGGACGCGCTGAAGCAGGCCGAGGAGCTGAATCGGCAAGCCAACGAAGTCAGCAAGCAGATCAAATCCGCCAAAGACAACGACGAGCGTCAGGAATTGATCGCCAAAGGTCGCAGCCTTCGCGAGCAAAAAGATGCCGCCGGTGCGGCGCAAGATCGCTTGGAAGCCGAAATCCTCGAGCTGCAGACCATCCTGCCAAACATGACTCACCCGGATGTGCCCGAGGGTGGCGAACACGATGCAAACGAAATCGGCCGCGGAAAAACGCCCGTGCCGGAAATCGATTTTCAGCCGCTGGACCATCTTCAGCTCGGCGAGAAGCACGACTTGTTCGACTTCGAAGGCGGAGCTCGCGTGGCCGGGTCCGGTTTTTACTTCTTACGAAACGCCGCCGTGCGTTTGGATTTGGCCCTGCAACAATTCGCGATTTCGCACTTGGCCGGCAAAGGCTTCACGCCGGTTTCAACACCTGACCTGGCCCTGACCAGCGTGCTGCAAGGCACCGGATTCAACCCACGTGGTCCCGAGACACAAATCTACAGCATCGAAAATACGGAATTGAACTTGGTCGCGACGGCGGAGATCCCGCTGGGCGGTATGCTCAGTGGTCAAATTCTCGCCAGCGAAGAATTGCCGCTTCGTTATTGCGGTTTGAGCCACTGCTTTCGAACCGAAGCCGGTGCGGCGGGGCGAGCCAGCAAAGGTCTGTACCGCGTCCACCAATTCACTAAAGTCGAAATGTTCGCGTTTACGTTGCCCGATCAAAGCACGGCGATGCACGAAGAGATGCGTGAACTGGAATGCGAAATCTTTGACGCCTTGGAAGTGCCCTACCGAGTGATCGACACCGCAACGGGTGACTTGGGCGGACCGGCGTATCGCAAGTACGACTTGGAAGCTTGGATGCCAGGACGCGGCGAATCGGGCGACTGGGGCGAAGTCACCAGCACCAGCAATTGCACCGACTACCAAGCTCGCCGTTTGAATGTGCGGTCGAAGTCCAACACCCAGAAGGGAACCGACTTTGTTCACACGCTCAACGGCACCGCGATTGCGACCGGACGAGCCATGATTGCCATCTTGGAAAACCACCAACGTGCTGACGGAACGATCAATGTTCCTCAAATCTTGCGGCCATGGGTTGGCTGTGACGTTTTGGAATGTGAGTGATCGCTGACCACCTGAGTTCGAATCCATGTCCGCTCATTGCGATGCGAAACGGAACCTTCCGACGAAGATCTGCCCGGTCTGTCGGAGGGAGTTCGCTTGGCGAAAAAAGTGGGCTCGCGATTGGGACCAAGTCCGCTATTGCAGCAACGCGTGCCGGAAAAAGGCGTCGACGCCGAGAACCAATCCATGAGTTGTCGGGTACAATTGATTTGGCCGACCTCCAATGAATTGACCGGGCTCCGTGATGGATGGCCCGATTGCAATTCCATCACGAACCATTTCCTCCACATCGAATTCGCCCCATGAGCCAACAGACCGCTGACGAAATCTTGGACGCGTCGTACCTGGAAGTTCGAGCCAAAGTCTTGGAACTGGCAGCGGTGCTGGATCGGTTGGACCGTGCCCCGGGCGGGACCGCACGCTCGCCACGACGCGATCAACTCACGCAAGCGATTGAGATGTTGTTGGCCGATGATCCTGATCGCGCAGCGAAAGTTCAGCATTGGTTCTCTCGCCAATACGATCCCGATTGGAAGACCAACCTCGGTGTGGAAACGCCGAGCAAGAATTGAGCCCCGCGGCCATCCGCTGATATCGCTCCATTGCCCACCTACAAACACTCCGACTGACTGACCAGCAACATGGATTTCATCGACCCGCACATTCACATGGTCAGCCGCGTGACGGATGACTACGAAACGCTCGCTCGAATGGGATGCGTCGCCGTCAGCGAACCAGCGTTCTGGGCCGGTTTTGACCGCGGCACGGTCGACGGTTTTCGCGATTACTTCGAACAGCTCACCGCGGTCGAACCCAAACGAGCGGCTCAGTTTGGCATCCAGCATTACTGTTGGTTGTGCATCAACGCCAAGGAAGCCGAGAACGTCTCGCTGTCTCGCGAAGTCATCTCGATGATCCCTGAGTTCCTCGATCGTCCCGGCGTGCTGGGGATCGGTGAGATCGGATTGAACAAAAACACCAAGAACGAAGCGACGGTGTTCCTGGAACACATGGAGCTGGCGATCAAGTACGACCAGCCCATTCTGATTCACACGCCGCACTTGGAAGACAAATACCAAGGGACGCGAATGATCTTGGACATGTTGTGTGACGATTCACGCGTGAATCCTGATCGCGTGTTGGTGGATCACGTGGAAGAGCACACCGTCAGCGAAGTGCTCGATCGTGGTTTCTGGGCCGGGATGACGCTTTATCCGGTCACCAAGTGCACGCCCGATCGTGCTGCCGATATGATTGAACGCCATGCCGGTGAGAGATTGCTGGCGAACTCGGCGGGCGATTGGGGCATCAGCAAACTGACCGCCGTGCCCGACTTGATTTTCACGATGCGACGTCGTGGAATGGACGAAGCGTTGATTCGCAAAGTCGTGCACGACAACCCGGTTGAGTTCTTTTCAAAGAGCAAACAGTTTCACTACACGCCTCGGTGATTGAATTTCGTGAGCGAGCCAAGCAGCAGCGAATCCACGCTCACGCTGACCACACCGATTCAGTATTTGCCAGGCGTTGGGCCGGCGCGAGCTACAAAGCTTCGTAAGTTGGGATTGCGGATCGCTCGCGACATCCTGTTTCTGTTCCCGCGGAATCACACCTTCCCACCGCCGCCTACCAAGGTCGCGGATCTATCCGAAGGCGAACCGGCGACCTTCATCGGCACGATCACGGACGCTGAGTTGATGTCTCGCACGCCGGGCAAATCAATCTTTGCCGCGATTGTTGAAAATGATTCGGGCGCGGTTCGAATCGTGTTCTTCAACCAACCGTTTCGCGCCGAGCAACTGACGTTCGAAACTCAGGTTCGAATCAGCGGCACCCCCAAGCTCGCTGGACTGCGGTGGGAGTTCACTCATCCTCAGTACGAGATCGTCCAAGAGGGTGAGCTGCCTGACGAGGACGCACCCGGCGGATTAATTCTGGCGAACTACCCGCTGACCGAAGGGATCAAGCAATCGGATTTGCGGCGGTTGGCTCGTCCGTTGGTGAACGAGTTGGCCGGTCAATTGACCGAGGTGCTGCCCGAACGTTTGCGGACCGAAGCCGCCCAGCGTTTGAATGCAGCCGGAATGGAGTTGCCCGATGTGTTGCCGGGAATTTCCGATGCGCTGCGTGGCATTCATTTGCCGGAAAGCGAAGCGGACCTGACGGCGGCACAAACGCGATTGGTGTTTCAAGAGTTGTTGGTGATGCAGTTGGCACTGGCGATGAGACGCCGGTCGCTGACCAGTGAACTGCGAGCTCCGTCGCTGGAATGTTCCGCCACGGTTCGCAATCGAATCTTGCGACGATTCCCATTTGAATTGACCGGCGATCAACGCCGTGTGATGGATGTGATCGCTGGCGACATGGCTCGGCAGTTCCCGATGAACCGTCTGCTACAAGGCGATGTCGGCAGCGGCAAAACCGTCGTCGCCATTTTCGCGATGTTGGTCGCCGTGGCGGGAGAACACCAAGCCACCTTGATGGCCCCAACGGAAGTGCTGGCGAGACAGCATTACGCGACGCTCAAGCGGATGTTGGCGGACAGCCGTGTGCGAATCGGATTGCTGTGCGGTTCGCTTGGCGCGGCCGAGCGACGTGACACGGTCGAAAAAATTCGGACCGGTGAATTGGACATCGTGATCGGCACACAAGCGTTGCTGTACGGTGTCGAGTTCCATCGCTTGGGGCTGTGCGTGATCGATGAACAACACAAGTTCGGTGTCAAGCAACGGGTGACGCTTCGCGATGGCGGCGTTGATCCGCATTACCTCGTCATGTCTGCCACACCCATCCCACGCAGCGTCGCGATGACCCAGTTCGGCGACGTGGACCTGAGCACGTTGCGGGAAAAGCCGGCTGGCCGCGGTGCGGTTCACACGTATCTGGCTGGCGACAGTTGGCGGGATCGATGGTGGTCGTTCGTCAAAGAACGAGTGGCGGAAGGTCGGCAGGCGTTTGTGGTCGCTCCACGCGTCGGACCGGAAGTCGAAACCGCGGACGAAGAACTTTCGGAGCTCATCGATCCAGCCGAACCGCCCGCCGAAGACATCACGTCGGTGCATTCGACCTATGAACAACTTCGCACGGGACCGTTGAAAGGTTTGCGTGTTGGATTGCTGCATGGCCGAATGGCATCGGATGAGAAGCAGCAGGTGATGGAAACGTTCGCCGAGGGCGAGCTGGATGTTTTGGTTAGCACCACGGTGATCGAGGTCGGTATCGATGTTCCCAATGCGACCGTGATGGCGATCTTGGGCGGCAACCGGTTTGGGCTGGCTCAATTGCACCAACTTCGAGGCCGCGTCAGTCGAGGGACTCACGCGGGACATGTGTGCGTGTTTGTCGATGGAGACAAACCACCGCAAGACGACGAGCGACTGAAGGTGTTTGAACAAACACTGGACGGATTCGAATTGGCCGAAGCGGATTTTCGTTTGCGAGGTCCTGGCGATGTGCTGGGCCAACGCCAAAGCGGCGATGCCCGCTTGAGAATCGCGGACTTGCATCGTGATGTCGAGATTCTACAAGTCGCCCGCGAGATGGCTCAGGACTGGATCGACCAAGACCCCGAGATGGAATCCGAAGGGTTGGAGGATCTCAAGTCACAGGTCCTACGTCGATACGGCAACCATCTCGACCTGAGCGACGGTGCGTAGCTGGAAAGCATCGCAACGGATGAGACCCACTTCTCGAGATAACCCAGGGCGTTGCCCTGGGCTGTCATAGGGCTGCCCCGTTGGGGCGAAGTCGGGGAACACGAACTTGCGCAAACCAATACGCTCCACAACATCAAACATTTCGCAGTCCAGCGTTCGCCCCGGTTGGACGTGGGAGCAACAACGCTAACCGAAACAGCCCAAATGCCGAACGACTCCTGCAAACCTGCTTCGCCACGGTTCCTTCCGCGAAAACCGTGGCGAACGCCAAACGGCTGATGTCCTGGGCAATGAGGTTGTTCCGCCTCCCTCTGTAGAGCCGCTGCTTCATTGGGTATTAACGCGATGCACTCAATGGATTGAAGTCTCGCTTGAATCGCGTGAAGCATCTGTTAATTGAGTCATGTTCATATTGAACATGCATGGATTGTTCCTATCCTCCTCGCGAGTCGCCAAAGCAAGTTCCCACAGCTGGTTCTTTGAGAGCTTGTTTGCGACATGGGAGCCACTCAAGGCTTCCGTTTCTTATAGACGCGATTGCTGGGTGGTAGTTGAGTCGGTGTTTCAACCGAAGTGACTGCAAGCCCATTGGATATTACTTAGACAATTCAGGGAGTATGGTTGATGGAGTCTCGATTTAGTCGGGGATTGTGTGGTTGTCGTGCGATGTCCTTTGCGAAACGCAGAGGCATGGACGGGGGCAACCGAGCCCTGGGGTTCACGCTGGTCGAATTGTTGGTTGTGATTGCAATCATCGGGATTCTGGTTGGCTTGCTGCTTCCTGCGGTTCAAGCTGCTCGGGAAGCCGCTCGGCGAATGCAGTGCTCGAACAACCTGAAGCAAATGGGTTTGGCTGCTCTCAACTTTGAGAGTGCCTATAAGAAATTGCCAGAAGGGCCCATGGATGGCGACCCAGACGCCATCACATCGAGTGGAGATGCAAACACGGCGGGCCATCCAGCAAATGGAACTTGTTGCCGCGCGGCAACGCGGAAGGGATGGAGTGCACAGTACAAAATCCTTCCGTTCCTCGAAGGGAACAATATCTACGAGATCGGTCAGGATGATCCGCCATACTGGCCTAACGTTGCAAACAACGCTCGCGAGGACGACGTCGCTCAATCGTTGGTTGCAACCTATTATTGTCCCTCACGACGCTCGCCCAAGGGATACGGCAGTGCACGATTCGGCAGAGTCGACTACGCCGGATGCGCTGGGTTTTATAGTGGTCGCCCTGACTCGACGATCGACTACATTCCAGAAGCTCCGCTGGGTGCCCCGGCCGTTTCGACGCGTTCCAAAACCAATGGTGGTCTTGAGTACGCAAAGGGAGGAGCAATCGTCTGGCCGGGTGAAGGCGACAAGCGAACTCTCTCGGATATCCTGGACGGAACATCGAACACGATTATCTTCTCGGAAAAATCACTTCACACTTCGCAACATGGCCGCGATGGAGGCGACAACGAACGTTGGAACAATGCCGGGTGGGACGAATGTGTTCTTCGTTGGCACTTCCCGCCAAAGCACGACAAGGATACCGTCGCGCCGCTACCGCCTGAAGCTTATGACGCATACACGAACTGGAATCGCTACTTTGGGTCCGCTCACTCATCCGGTTTGAACGCTGCCTTCTGTGATGGATCGGTTCGATTCTTTTCCTACAGTGTTGACGCGACATTGTGGAAGAATCTGTGTGTTTGTGACGACGGTGAAGTCATTGGTGGAGAATCGCTATGAGGCGTGCAAGCATCGGATTGGCTCTCGTAGTCGTCGCCATGTGTTTTGGCATCAGCGGATGCGGTGGAGAGGAAGCTCCGCCGCCTCTTAGTGAGGACTTGCGACAGCAAATCGAGCAAGAAGACCAGCAGATTTCGGATGGGGAATCTGCGTTGTAGGTCAGCTTGTGCGAATAGTAATTAAACAGGTACGCAGGTTTCATCGGGTATTTGAGCCGTTGGCGTTAGCCCCGGTTTTCACGCACAACCGGGGCTAACGCCCAAACGGCTCACATGGTTGTACTTGATCATTCCTGCCGACCTGCTTAGCGAACTGGTATCTCAATCAGTCGCGTTTTGTTGGCCGTTGTACATCAGCGGAATGCCGCGGCCGACGCGCCACACGTCGGTGTTGTCTCGGATGAATCAACGTCGGGCTGCGCCGATGCGGCTGATGTACTGACGGGCTATTGATTTGATAAGCCGCACCGCGTTAGCGGCGGTTGAGTAGATGCCAACCGGGGCTAACGCCCAACGGCTAATCGTTGTCATTCGGTATGCGACTGAATCAACAGCCTGCTAACAGACTCGAACCAACAGGCAATGATCGCGAAGCGTGCGTTGTGCCGCTGGGGTGCAAAACTTAGGATTTGTCGTCGATGGGAAATGGAGCAAGACTCATAATGTTTAAAAATGTGATTGATCGTGCTTGCTCGGCAAAGTTGCCGTCGGCTGCCGTTTTGTTTCTTACGCTGTTGTCGACTCTGGGGTGCGAGCCTGGGTCGCCGTCGCCTTCTGCACGCGATGCGCGTCGCGGTGTTCAGAAACCGGAGGGGGCACCGGATGTGAAGGAGTATACCGCTTGGCGTCCATTTTTTACGACGGACTATGGCGTCGTGAGTGGAAGCGACATGGTGGGGACTGGATTCGCATTTCGATTGAGCGAGGAATCCAAGCCCGTGTTCGTGACAGCGTTGCACTTGCTCGGTACGGTGAATGGCCTGGAGAAAGATCTCCTTCCCAATGAACTCGACGAGTCGATTGAATCAACTTTTCTGAGCGATGTCTTTGGTGCAACGGATGGCGTGAAGCAAATCGGTATGCCCTATCAGCCTTGTGATCCAGAGAACGAGAACGAGGCTATTCAAGCGGATGTTGTGGCATTCGATTTGGTAGGGAGATTCAAGCCCGAGTTTTTGGAGCTCTCGGATGAAACCGTTCAGCCGGGACAGAGGCTCTGGATGGTCACCGCGGTGTTCGCTGGTGCCTCGCCAAGTCAGAAGTGCCATGCATTGAAGGTGGTCGATGTCGAAGCCGGTAGGATTCGATATCGATTCGAGAACGATCGTTTGTCGCTGAAAGCGACCGACGGGGCGCCGCTGCTTTTTGATTCCGGTCTCGTGGCAGGGATGCATCAAGGCGGCACAGCGGATGAGACGCAGGGTGTCTCAGGTCACGGCATCACATCCGATGTGTTGCGACGTGCGGTCGAGTCGATGTGCCTGGATCGATAGTAGGACGACATCGAAACCTAGGATCTGCTAGACCCGTTGAATTCGGCGTTTGATTGAGCCGACGATCCCCTGCAAAGCTCGCGTTATGGTGCGACCGTTGTTGGTTCTCGGATGGCGATTCCTTGGGGGACGTTGCGGCTTTCGGCTTCGAGGATCAGATTGAAGTCCTGGGCTTGGTTGCTGCGAAGGACCAATTCGTAGTCGATGGTCTCGCCCGGTTTGAGTGTCTTGATCTCGGTGAAGTAAACTGTGTTGCCACTTCGGCTCAAACCTTCTAGTTCGGGACTTTTGGTCTGGACCAATCTTTCAACCAAGACACCGGGAGGCAAGTCAAAGTGGATTTGAACTTGCGAGTCGAGCATGTTGGTGTCATTGGTAATCGCAACCGCGTAACGAATCGCATCGCCAACGCGTGGTGAGATGTCACGCTGCAACACTTGGAGTCGCAACACGCCGGCGCGGGCGGGAGCGTTGTTGCCGGGGATCGGTGTGCTGCGACCTGCATTGGGATTGGCGGGTGCCGTGCCGGGGCCACCCGGGATGTTTGGCGATGGGCTGACCGGAGGCAACACGGGGCCGGGAGTCAAAGGAGCGTTGCTGGGGGCGGCTGGGAAAATTTGGATGCTATCGGAGACGCTGTTCGTTGCTCCCTCGTTGCTCTCTGCTGAGAACACGATGCGGCTGCTTTGAGCAGCTTCTTGTGCTTCGAATTCGGTTTCCAAAATCACCGTCTTGCCGGGGGCGAGTTCGGGAATCGTCCAGGCGATGACGTAGGGTGTATCGAGTGCGTAGGGATAATCCGTCGTTGCTTGTCTTGGGATCAATTGAACGTCGTACGCCATGGTTGCTCGTACGTTGGTCAGGGTGACTTCGCCGGAGTTGGTGACTCGGCCCGTCGCGAGAATCAAGTCGCTGACGGCCATTCGGTCACGAACTTGCAGGTTCGCGGTGACGGCTGGTGTCGGCGGAGCGGGGTTGATCGCGATCACGCATGATTGAGCCTGGGCCCGTTGGCCTCCCGCGGCCAAGGCGACAACGTCGATGCAGCGTTGCCCCGAGTCGGTGGGCACGAAAGTGACGCTGGTCTTCCAGATCTCACCTGGTTGAAGCGGGCCGTCCGTTTTCTTGTTGCCCACCTCGCGTCTGTTCTTTTCTCGGTGAACCATTGCGTTGTCGCCGGTCACTTCCAGTTCCACTTCTTGCAGGGCACGGTCGCCCGTGTTCTCGACTTCGAGATCAAATGTCGCTGGATCGCCCGCGGTCACTCGGTCGGTTTGAGGGCTCACGCGAAGAGCCAATGCGGGACGGAAGATGTCAACGCGGACGGTGTCTTCTGCGATCAATCCTGAGTCGCCGATGGCGCGGAAGGTCAGATTCAACGCGGTCGGCGAAGTGAGCTGAACCGCCAAGTCCAATTGTTGCTGGGCGGGCATCGTGCCGATGTCCCACACGATCGAGTTCGTGAAGAGTTGGGCAAACGCATCGGTGGAAACGATTCGCACACCGGCGGGGAAACCGAGCTCGACTTTGACGCCGGTTGCGTCTTGGTCACCGGGGTTCCGCAGGTTGGCGAAAATGTCGAACGGGATTTGATACGAGGCGACTTCGGGACCACCGGCACGCAAGTCCAGTTGAGGACTGCTCCAGGTCACGTAGGCTTGTCCACGTCCGAGCGTCAGATCGGGCATGTTGTCGGTGGTTCCGCCTGGACGAATGACGCGAACGTCGATGATCGCGTTGCCGCTGGTTCCCGCGATGGGTTCTAGGGTTGCTCGGGCATCACCGGAATCGTCGACGTTGACCTCGACCACGGATGAACCACCGGTGCCGGCAAAGGTTGCCAGTTCGGGGTTCATGATTTCGTAGCGAACTTTCCAACCGCGTGCTGGCAAGCTGCCTTGTGCCCGCGTGACTCGAGTGACCAAGTCAACGATCTCGCCAGCCTGAACGCGTTGCGGCGACGGGAATTGCCAACGAGCGTCGACCCAGTAGATCGTCGCGGTCGCTTTTCGTTGATCCCAGCAATCGCTTTCAGGTGCCAGCACGGTCACGTGGCTGGTGCCTTCGCTGGGACTGCTGAGCGTGATGTAGGTTTGCCCCTTTTCCAGTTTGATGTCGTCGGCGGCATTGGCATTGCCACGTGTGATCACCATTTCTTTGGTGCTGGTCACGCCGCGAGCGAACCCGGGTGTTTCCTTTTTCGCGACCGGAACGTTGGTCATGCGATGCACGAAACCGGGATCGTCATCGCCGACTTCGATGATGTTGCCGACGCTGTCTTGCGTCATCATCCATTCCAAAGGTTCCGCTGTCAGCAAATACCCATCGGTGCCACAGATGCCTGACAGCAGGATGACTTCGCCGCCGACCGGAGCCACAATTTTTTGCGGCGTCAGCAGGATGCAGCCTCGGTCGCCGCGAGGTGGCAACTGGCAAGCTTTTTGCGCCGTGATCTCGGTGCCGTAAAGAACCGCCGGAGGTCCCGTCAAGCAATCGCCGGAGCAACCAGGCCCGGGAACGCATGGGCCGGTGTCCGCGACTCCGCTGCCGATGGTGGCGTTGGGATCAACGCACTGTGGTGGATCTTCGGGTTCAGGAAAGGCTGGGTTGGGAATTCCCAAACTCGGCGACTTCAAACAGGTCCCCAACTTGCGAAGGCAACCCAAGCATCCGCAGGTGCCATCGTCCAAGCAACCCGGCAACGCGAGGCTGGTTGTGGTGGGCAGCGGAGCGAACAAGGTTTCGCCGGTGGGATTGATTGCCGGCAAACGCAAGTTGGCACAACCGGAGGAAAGCAGTGCCGAAAGAAGGACGCAGGCCATCGTCAGCAAACGCAAGCGACCGGCAATGGCGTGCTGGCCATTGCGGGGGCTTTGATCGTTCATGATCGTTTGCGTTTTCATCGATCCATCGGTCATACGTCGAGAAAGAATTCCGTCCGTAGGAAAGTTAGCACGCAGGGGGAACAGTGGCCGGATTGGCAAGATGGAAAACGAAATTCGATCCGTTTCCTTCCGGCGAGATGAGCGATCAGACTGGTGGTGCCGATTGTCCGGGGGATCGGCTAGGCTTTCGTCCTCGCATCCCGCTGAAAAAAGAGCGACGCTCTCTTTGGAATGCCTTCATTCAGCCATTTCCTCCCGCGTGACGACCGAACCTTTGCAGCCTGAAACCACCCTCACGGACGATGAACGCCGACCGATCCGGTTCGGTATTTTGGGCACCGGCCGAATCACTCGCCGATTGGTCGCGGACCTGCAATCGACGCCGGGAGCAAGCGTGACCGCGATCGCGAGTCGGACATCCGAGCGCGCACGTTGGTACGCCGATTCGTATGGGATCGCCAATGCGGTGTCCGGTTACGCGGAGTTGATCGCTCGTGACGACGTGGACGCCGTTTATGTTGCGTTGCCACCGTCATTGCATGCGGAGTGGATGATTGCATCGGCGGCAGCGGGCAAACACGTGCTGTGTGAAAAGCCGTTGGCGACGACGTCTCAAGCGACGCAGGAAATGTCAGATGCTTGTGCGAAGGCTCGAGTGCATTGGCTCGATGCGACGGCGTGGTTGCATCACGATCGCACGGACATGTTTCGGCAGTGGTTAAGTGGTGCAACGGTGCCGCAAGGCGAAGCGGACTTCCGGCTTGGATGGCTGCGTCATGTCAGTTCGGCGGTTTCGTTCTTCAATCCGTTTCAATCCGGCGATCATCGCCAGGACGCTGGATTGGGCGGCGGCTGTTTGCTCGACTTGGGTTGGTACGCTGCGGGGATTTTGCGACTTGCCAACGATGGATTGCCACTCACTGTGAACGCTCAATCGGTGATGCGTGGCGGCGTTCCTTATCGAGTGACCGCGATAATGAATTTTCCCAACGACGTCTCCGCGACCATGTCATGTGCATTCGACACCGCGACTCGAAAATGGTTTGAAATCGCGGGGGAAGAAGCTTCCATCGTTTGCGATGATTTCACGCGACCTTGGCCGGATAAACCCGCACGGGGATGGGTGCACGAAGCATCGGGCAAAGTGCATCCGTTCAGTTGCGAATGTCACCAAGAACACAACATGATCTCGCGATTGATCGGTTGGATCAATGCGACTGAACAAGATGAACAACTTTGGGATTCGCCATCGCCTCCTTGGGAATCCTATCATCGGCAGGCGCTCGAGACGCAGCGGATGCTGGAGGCGATGGAAACTTCGATGACGACTGGCCAAACGGTGACGCTATGATTTTGATCCAAGCCATCATTCAACCGACCAAACTATCCAACGTTCAATCGGCTCTTGATGAAGCCGGTTTCAGCGACACGATCGTTGGCGACGCCCTCGGGTATGGACGTCAACGCGGACAAACGGCGCTTTTTCGCGGCAACGAATACAAGATCGATTTGTTGCGGAAGGTCACCTTTGAGATGGTGATCGATGACGACGATTTGGAACCGGTTGTCGAAATCATTCGCAACGCGTCGCGGACGGGGACCGAAGGCCAGATCGGCGACGGGAAGATCTTTGTCTTGCCCGTCGCCAACGTGATCGACATCTGATCGAGCCCTCCGAAGGAAGGCTTGCAGTTGCATTCACTTGATGACGATTTTCACTCGCCAAATCGGTGAAGTGCCATCGCCGAACGTTCACCGTTGAGCGGTGTTTCGGCCATCCAAGTTCGCAGCGCTGCGAGTGGGCTGAGCTTGCCTTCCCGCATCGCTTGGGTGATTGCCGTTCCGATTTGATGCTGAGGGTATCCGGGCACCGCGGTTGCCGGTTGCAATCCCATCCATTGGCATCCGGCGACCAAGAACACTTCGCCTTGTTGCAGGTAGAGGTGACTGCTGGTGATATCAACATTGCCCAAACCGGTCGTGTCCAGATCGCTGGTTCCCAATTCGCGATGGTTGCGATCGGATTCACGGTCCAACCAACCCACAG
>NZ_DDGH01000005.1:24536-41655 GCF_002337565.1 Rhodopirellula sp. UBA1907
CAACCAACCCACAGGCCGGTAGCCAAACTTCGAGATCGCCAGCGTCGACCAATCCCCGGTCGACGCCATTCGGGTTTCTCCCGTTTCAGGATCGATTTGGGCATACAGCAGCGAAACGTTTCCGTGCCCTTCGCCGACGAAGGAGTGATCGCGAATTTGGAACAGCGTGTCATAGGCTCTGCGGACCGCATCGGACGGTTGGTGCCGGTATCCCATGTGGGCCTGCAGAGCCGCTCGCACGACGGTCACATCCATCACATTGCTGAGATCGATCTTGGGAGTCGCTCCGCCATTGGGTTGGCAGATCGCGAGGGCGATTTGACCATCGGGCAGGATATCCCAGTGATGCCAGCTTTGTGCGACGTCCAGCGGAGATTCGATCATGCCATCGGCGTACCAAGACGGGCAAATCTTGGCACCCATCGGTAGCGTTTGGTGCTGCCAGATCGATACCTGATGGGCCAGGTCGATGTCCTCGGGCTCAGGGGCAACCTCAACCGATTGGTTGGTGAGGATGGAATGATCGTCCTCGCCGGGCTCCGGTGCACGCGATGGGAAATCACTGTCGAAGTCATCGATCAAAGCAATGATGTCATCAATCGCGTCGATGGTATCCGACTCGGGTTTGGATGGCTCGTCCAATGTGGAGTCCAACGACAGGATGCTGCCGTGAAACGGCTCGCTGTCATCGAGATCGCTGGTGTCGGCGAAATCGCTGCACAACGAATCGTCTTCATCGGCTACGTGGCCATCCAGTTCTTCATTGTCCCAACCATGGTGGAACTCCAACGCGTCGGCGTCGAACTGATCGATCTCGGTGGGATCATATTCGCCCGATAGGAACTGTGCGTCTTGGAGATCCAGTTTCGCTGCCAAACGCATCGTTTCTTCGTCGTAACCGGACAGCAACGGCCATTGCTCCGCGTCTTCGTTGAGAGACGATGATTGGGCGGCATCGTCCGTCTCGTCGAACGCGTTGTCCAAGACGACATCATCCAGGGCATTGTCATCTAAGGCATGATCACCCAAGTCACTGTCACCCAAGTCACTGTCACCCAAGTCACTGTCACCCAAGGCACTGTCACCCAAGTCACTGGCATCCGCAACAAATCCGTACGTGGTTTTCTCCGGAAGGTCCAAGTCACGCTGCAGGTCGGCGATCAATTCATCACTCTTGACCAACTGGGCTTCGATGGCCGATTCCAAGGCCGCATCCAACAAAGTGTCGTCGTCGATCAAGTCCAAGCGGTCCTTCGTGGCGGACTTCGTTTGGATTTCATCGGAGGAATTGTCCGTGACGGGGGCATTCACGGACACGGACGCATCGGCGGGAGGGAAGCCGATGTCATCCGCGGGGGGCGCGACGGTGTCGGGAGGGACAACACCGTCGGAGTCTTCCTCGACGAGGGCAGTCTCGTTGCTGGTGGGATTGTGCTCCGAGATCGTTTCCGTGTCGTCATGAGTCTCGTGTGGTGGGGGCGAGACTTCGCGGGAACGATCGAGGGTCACGTCGCTGGGCAGAATCAACCGGATGGAGGAATCCGGTGCGGCTTCTTGTTCTGCCAAGCGGAGCAACGTTTGCTGCAAGTTGGATGCGGCCAAACGGGCCGCGGCGGTGTGCACGTCGTTGAATGCCGTCACAGCGGCGGCATACAACCACATCGTGCCAATTGGCATCTCGGTTTCGCCCAAACACACGCAGATTCCCGATGGGAAGGGTTCCGGTGAACGCCACGTGTTGATGGGGCCGAGATCCATGTCGTCAATCGCGACCAAGCCCTTGACCATTGCTTCCAAGTCACCACGAGCACCGCGAAGAGGACGCTGGGATCCCAAGCGTTCTGCGGGTGACAAACCGAAGACGAATCGAGTCGCGAGGTACTCGGTTTCGTCGTCGAGCAAGTAAACCGCAGCCGCCGTCGTGCCGGTCGCCAACGTCGCGTCGCCGAGCAATCGATCGATGCTCTCGGTCGGATCAGGACGTGATGGCTGACCGGCTGCCATGGTGGCTTGGATCGCCAGTTCAACTTGCTGCTGACGCAGGATCGCTTGCTGTGCCTGCAATTGATCCGCTAGGTCGTTGGCTTGGGATGCCAAACGATGAGCGTCGCCGGAAGTCACCAATGCACGTTTGCCATGCGACTTCATCTGCCTTTGCTTGGAGGAAAGCTTGGCAGAATCTGATGCATGGTCGCCACGGTGGACACGCAGAAAATTGGATGGGTTTCTGGACACAGCAGGTACTGGGTGAATGACAAGGGAGGGAAGTCAACAATGGCTTGACATCCTTGCCAATTGCCGCCTACACGAATCGATCGGCCCGCCGTTGCCGTTTCACTGAGACGAATTGCCGGTAAGGTTTCGCTTGTTTGCCAAGACGACCGCGCAAGCCGCACAACCCGACTGAACCGGAGCGTTTGCGCTGCTACACTGCTCAGCTTGTGTTTGCGAAGCGGCAATGTTCGGCAAAAGCCAGCCTCTTCTACGCTCGGTCATCATTCAGAAGGAAGTCATTGCGTTGTTGAAGCGAGGGTTGAATACCGCCGGGCCGATGTTGGCATTGGTCATCGTGATCCTGTTCTTTGCCATTGCTGAATGGGTAACTGGCAGCGATGGAAACTTCACGTCCATGGCGTCGGTGCGATTGGTTGGCGTTCAGAGCGTCAAGATCGGCATCGCTTCGCTGGGAATGACGTTGATCATCATTAGCGGCGGAATCGATTTGTCCGCGGGTACGGCGGCGGCTCTGTGTGGATGTGTCGCGGCTTTGACGCTCGACAATGGATGGTCGATTTTCGTAGCACTGGCGATGGCGATCGGTGCCGGCGCACTGTGCGGTTTGTTCAATGGTGTCTTGATCGCGGGGTTGCGACTGACCCCGTTCATCATCTCGTTGGGATCGATGACGATATTCATGGGGTTGGGCAAGAGTCTGTCCGAGCAAGGTGGCACGATCACACCGCCGGCCGAAAGCATTCCTGAATGGCTTTGGGCATCGGTCACGCCGTTTCCCAACCCGGAATGGATTGCCTACCCATTACTGCCCAATTTTGGTTGGGGTGTTTGGCTGACGATCGTGCTGGCCATCGCGACCGCGTTGCTGCTGCACCAGACTTTGTTTGGACGTCATGTGTTCGCGATCGGATCCAGCGAAGCGACCGCGAGATTGTGCGGCGTGAAAGTTCGACAAACCAAGATCCTGGTTTATGTCATCGCTGGTGCCCTGTTCGGTTTGGCCGGTTGTGTCGACATCGCTCGGCTGGGTAAAGGCGACGCATCCGCGGGCATGGGATTGGAACTGGAGATCATCGCCGCGGTGGTGATCGGTGGCGGATCATTGCTGGGTGGTCGTGGCAGCGTGGTTGGAACGCTGTGTGGTGTCTTGATCATGAGCGTGATTGCTCATGGTTGCACCTCGTTGGGATTGGAAAACCACATTGAAAACATTCTGCTGGGTGTGATCATTGTCGCGGCGGTTTACGTCGATCGACTGCGAGCACTCAAGAAAGAATCCGTATGACAACGAAATCGATTCGCCTGCTCGGCGCAGCATTTTGGGTGAGCTGTCTCGTTCTCGGTGGCGGATGGTTGGTCGCGTCATCCCGTGAAGGTGCGAAGCCGTTGCTCTCTTCGGTTTGGACGCCGACGGACACGATGATTTTGGCGGACCCGACATTGTCGCTGAGCGTCGGAGATGCGGCATTCGCAAAGGACTCGGTCGCCGACACGTGGCATCAAGTCGGGCACGTGCTGCGAGTCAATCCGGAGGCGAAGACGGTCACGTTGTCGCTTTACGAGCCATTGAATCTGGAACGCGAAACGCAGTTTTGGGATCCTGATCAATCGATCTCCGCGACGCTGCATCGATCTTCCGGCAAAGTCGACGACGTGATTGCGACGTTGCTGCCTAAACCGAAACGAGAGCAATTGGCGCAAAAGATCTCTGCCGCGATGCGTACTCATGGCAAAGAGATCAGCGAAGCGATGTTGCCTTTAGTTTTTGAAACCGTGCGTCAAAGTTTGCCGGTCATCGAGTCCGAGTTGACCGCCTCTTTGAAACGTCACGATGCGGAGGTCGAAGCCATCGCCACGCGTTTTCGCGAAGATATTATCCAGGAACAAATGGTCCCGTTGGTTCGTACGGAGGTGTTGCCCGTGCTGCAACTTCACGGACGAGAACCGGCGGAATCGATCGGGCGTGAGATTTGGGGCAAAGCGTCGCTTTGGCGGTTTGGTTGGCGAGCTCTTTACGACAGTGCGCCACTGCCCGAACGAGAATTGGTTCGTGAGGAATGGTCACGATTTGTCGAGCAAGAGGTTGTGCCGATCGTCGAGGATCATCTCGATGAAATCGCGGAAGCGGTCGAAGCGATTCTGCGGGATTTGGCCGCCAACGATGTGTTGCGAGAACGATTGGGCGACGTCGCTCTTCAAATCGTCAACGACGACGAAGCTCGTGATTTGCTGCGGACGATCGTGATGGAAGCGATCGTCGACAACGAACGTCTGCGTCAGGTTTGGGTGAACGTATGGACTTCCCCCGAAGCGAGGGAAAAGCTGCGAACGGCGGGGGAACGATTGGAACCGGTCATTCGCGAAATTGGTGACGAAGTCATGGGCACGCGTCGCGAAGGGATCGAGCCCGGCTTTGCTCGCGTGTTGAGAAACCAGATTTTGGGCAAGGACAAGGTCTGGATCACGTTGAAAAATGAACCCAATTTGGGGGCAGATCCTTCCCAACCAATCGCTTTGCGGGTCGCAACGGATTTTACGCCCTATCCCATCGTCCATCTGGCGTCGCCGGAGTGAATGACGCTTCGCGAGGCATCGTTCCTTGGTTAGGATGCGGGGTGTTGATTTTCATTTTTTCCGCCTTGTATGAATCCTGTTGCTGCCATGGACTCACTGGACGAAGCTCCCGAAATCGCGAATCCGGAAGCGGAATTGCCCGACACGGTCGTCGACATGGCTGAGGGCCAGGCGTCTCAAGCGGTGACTGATGAAGCGATCGCCGCCGCAGCCGAACATTCGGTGGAGGATCTGGAAGTCAAAGACGCCCACGTGATCTTCACCAACGTCTGGAATGACTTGGAAGAAGAATACGGCCGCGAAAATTTGCGGTTCACCAAGGAATTGATCCTCTTGGGCGGGGCACCGGGATCGGGCAAAGGAACCAACAGTGGATTCATCTCCAAAGCTCGCGGTTTAACCTGCGAGCCGATCGTGGTCAGCAGTCTGCTGGACACACCCGAAGCCAAACGCATCAAAGAAGCCGGCGGGATGGTCGGCGACACCGAAGTGGTCGGGATCCTGTTCCGAAAGCTTTTGGAAGAAGAGTATCGCGACGGATGCATCTTGGACGGGTTCCCGCGAACACGCGTTCAAGTGGAATGTTTGCACTTGCTGATCCAAAAAATGAATCAGCTCTATCGCGAATATCATTCGACGCCGCTGGCGATTAACTTCCGCAAACCCACCGTTCACGCGGTCGTGTTGTTCATCGACGAAAAGACTAGCATCGAGCGGCAGTTGCTTCGCGGACGAAAGATCGCCGAGCACAACGAACGTGTCGAAACAGAAAACGACGGCGAGCCACTCGAGCTTCGTTTGACGGACCTTGATCCGACTGCCGCGAAACGACGCTATCGCGTCTTCAAGGAGAAAACCTGGGACGCGTTGCAGTCGCTGAAGAAGATTTATCATTACCACTTCATCGACGCCGGTGGCGACATCGCGGAAGTGGAACGCAACATCCGCAGCGAGCTGGAATATCAGTCGTCGTTGGAGTTGGATCCAGAAACCTACGACGCGGTCCGGCATCTTCCGTTGGCTTCAGAACTTGGCGTGCACGCTCGCCAGGAACTGGTTCGCCGACTGGATGGTTATGAACTGGAACACCGTGAGTTGTTCCATCATGTGATCGAAATCATCCAAAGTCGGTTCATGCCGATCGTGCGTCGTCATGCGATCGCCGGATTGGCGGTCGTCAACAGCGAAGATTCGATCTTTGACGATCCGATGACCTTGGCGATGGTGATCGATGTGTTTGCCGAACGTGGTTTCCGCGCAGTCGCGAATATTAACTTGGCCGAGACACCAGATCACTTCGATTTGAAAACCGGCAAGATCACTTGCGTGACCAAGAAGATCTATCGTTTCCAGATCCGATTCTTGGGCTCGGAAATCCGTCGTGGCGGACGCTAATAAGACGCTGCTGTTGATTCCAACTGCGGGGGAACGCTCCGAGTTGTGGAACCATTTGGATCCGCACGCGGCGTCGATCAAACATTGGCACTGCGAGCTGTGCGGATTCGGATTGGTGGCTTCGGCCGCGGCAACCATGCGAGCGATCCAGACGCACCAACCGGCGCGAGTCGTCCTCGCGGGCATCGCGGGCGGATTGTCGGATGCGGCCTCCGTCGGATCGGCACATTGGTTTGATCAAGCCATCTGCGATGGCATTGGCGTCGGCGAGGGTGACCAATTTGCTTCCGCAGGATCTCTAGGATGGCAGCAATGGCCCATTCTTGGATCACCGGGAACAGACGAAACATCAGCTCCGGCCGTTGGTGACAAGATCCAGTTGGCTCGTCCAGCGAATGTGCCCGCGGCCGAGTCAGTGACGAACACGTTGATCAGCGTGTGTGCCGCTTCATCGGATGACGTCATGGCATCTCGTCGCGGAAGACTTGCCGGCATGATGGATCGCGACGCAGTAATCGCCGAAGACATGGAGGCGTTTGGCGTTGCGATGACGTGTCAGATGACTTCGACTCCCTGCATGGTCGTTCGCGGAATCAGCAACGTCGCGGGAGATCGTGATCATTCGCGGTGGCAAATCACCGCCGCACTTCGATCCGTCGCGGACCGATTGGTTGAATGGAGCTGATTCGTTGAACTGAATCAATTCGGCGGTGCGTCATCGACCGTGACCAGTTCTTCCACGCCGCCGTCACCGGGATGGAATCGACCGGCGAAGAAGTCGGCGACCAAGTGTTTGCCGAGTACCGATCGTGGGCGACGACCGATCAACGAACGGTACAGCATCCATTGCTCGCTGCCGATTTGGATTCGAAAACCGGTGGCAATGTTGCGTGGAATCAATTGCAGATCGTCGGCAACGGTGAGCGTTCGCCAAGTGCGTTTGCGATGGAAGCGTCGTGATTGGAAATCGATCCACACGGGACTGTAGACCGCGCCGGTTCCCTCGGTGGTCACGATGACCGAATGAGGTTCGTTTTCGGTGTGGCTGGGTTCGGCGGTGCAGGCGGTTGGACCGATTCGCCATTCAGCGGCGGGCAGCGGCAACATCATCGCGCGTCGTTTGTTGTCGTGAAGATAAACTTCGCGTGTCTGCTCGTCGGGCGTCGCGGAGACGGAATCGGAAACCGGATAATGGGTGATGCAACGGATCCGCACGTCCGCCAGTGAACCGAAGGGGCTCGCCGGGTCAGTCGGCTGATTTAAGTGATCTTCCGCGTCGGCAGACGCCGCATCTTGGTTCGGTTCAAACTGGGCGGGCAAGACCGTGTCGGAGATCATCACACAACGATCGTCGCGAATGACCATGAATTGGCGCTGCAACACCACGCCGCCGGTGAATGATTGTTCCATCTCCAAGTAATGAATGTCATCGTCGGTGTATTCGCATGTGGCTTGCCAGTCGCCTTTGGGATCTTGGCTGACGCCATCCAGTTCAATGGTCGTGTGCAAGGGTCCTCGAAACAGGGTGCGGCGTCCGCCCATGATTTCGATTTGCATCACCTTGCCGCTGTAGTCGACGAAGGTGCGTCCGCGGCGAACGTCCCACTCGGGAAGCATCGCAACCATCCTGGCCACGTCGCTGTGCCACATCGATTCGGGCAGCGAAATTTCCCAAGCCAATCGGCCGCCACTTTGACTTTGACCCAGCGAAGCTGAGAAAGCGGGCAGCAACGAATCCGTGTCGTATTTCATCGCTCGTCCCATTAGTCCGGCGGGAGCGATCGGACGTGCTGGCTTGCTCGTCTGCGACTTGGATTTCTTTTTCTTCTTCGTTCGCTTGGAAGCTCGCGAAACCAAGCCGACGTGATCGAGGGCCACTTCGCGTGATGTGGTTTGCGTCAGAACTTGCGAACCATCGACACGGGTGGTCGCGGCGATCCAGGCTGCGAGTTCTTCCGCGGTGGCTTGGTGCGACTTTTTGAATTTTCGTTTGGCGACAACTCGCATCAATTCTTCGCAGCGAATGATCGACGCCATCGTGGCTCGCAAAGCGTGCGGGGTTCGCAGGGCTTCGTCGATTGTGTCTTCGTGATCCAAATAAGCCTGGATGGCCGAGGCGGATGGCTTTACCCGAGCAACACAGCTTGGAATGTCGGCCAATCGATAGGCAAGCGTCAGCCCCAGTTCGCCCGCCAGCATCAAGTGGTGCGGTGATTCGGCTTCGTCATGGGCGAGTGTCGATGCGACGCGTCGTTGCAGTTCGGCCAGTAGGTTCCACCAGAGTTCCAATGGCAGGATCAATGTCAACGCAGGAAGCGACGACGCCCAAAGGATGCAGCCGACATCGCCGGCCAGATCCGATCGTCCATCGCGGGAAGCTTCCAAGAACATTTCGGCCGCCGGAATCAAATCCGTATCGGTCAATGGAATCTGAACTGATTCCGCGGTCGCGAGCGTTGCCAGTTGCGTGCTGAGTGGATCAACCGGTCCGTTTAGCAGCGACGCCAAACCCCACAAGTAGACTTGGCCGTCCAGCGCATCGTCACCAAACAATTTGGAGGCGGGATGGCGTTGGCGACGTGCTTCTATTTTTTTGCGCAGCGCCTGCCAAGTGGCCGCGTCAGGCATGGGAGTGACACTCGTGAATCCATCGGTCGTCGCGGACTCGGCCACGGAAGCCTTTTTCTTGGACGAGTTTGATTTGGAGGGCGGTTTGGTCAGTGTCATGGACCCGAGGTGCAACGCAGGGAATAATCGATGGTATGAACGGTGAATCCATCCGTGATTCTGTGGCGGTCTTCTCCCAGTGAGAACACCAATCGAAGGTTCCGGCCTTCGCGGAGTGATTGGGGTTCGTTCGCCGTTCATTGATCGACGATTCGACTGGCTACGCAGTCTAACCGGGCGACGCCGGTTGTTGACTCCCCGCACCTGAGTGATTGAGAAATTCATGTTTATGAAATCTGTTTCCGGCCTGCGACGATCTGTTTTGGCTCACAAACGTTGCCAGTGGCCCCCGGTGGCGGGTGGCGCAGTCACCAAAATCAATCGAGCGGGCTGGGTTGCGCTGCTTCTCGTGCACATCGCAGTGGCCGGAAGTGCTTGGACGCCAGTCGTTGAGGCACAAGACGATACGGCGAAGACCGAGCAAGCCGCCGAGTCGCAGGATGAGCGCTCGCTGGGTGTCGCTTCGCCGGACGATCCAGACCCCTATGACGACGCTGCGATCCAGGCCGAGTTGGAAGAGTGGGACCGTCAAATGCGAGCGATGGCGGACAAGTACGCGGCACCTCCCGGAGCCAAGCAGATCACCAAGCTTCCCGATTTGTGGATCGATCCCAAAGCCAAACGAGTCTACATCGATGGCTACGTGACGATGCGAAAGGGTGCGTTGGAAATGTTCGCCTGCCCGGTCGGAACCAAGGAACACGAGTCGATCGTCGCCGCATTCGCGAAAAGCAAAGAAGTCCACGCGGGTCTGCTGGCCCTGGGGACCAAGTCGGGCACTCCGGTTTCCTACGATCCCGAGTTCAAGCCGCCGACCGGTCAACCGGTTGCTGTGTGGGTGACTTGGCGTGACGAAGACGGCAAATTCAAAGTGGTCGATGCCAGAACTTGGGTGCAGAACAACGAGACGAAAAAGCCGCTCGCCGAACAATGGGTTTTCGCGGGAAGTCAACTTTGGACGGACCCGGTCGACAAGGTCACTCACTACTCGGCCGATTCCGGTGACATGATTTGCGTTTCGAACTTCAGCAGTGCGATGTTGGACGTGCCGTTTTCCAGCAGTGCTCAAGCGGGCAACTTGTTGTTCTTGGCTCACACCGAACGAATTCCTGAACAAGCCACGCCGGTTCGATTGGTGTTGGTTCCTCAGTTCGAAAACGATCCGACCGCGACGACTCCGCCGGATGAATCCATTTTGCCGATGCCTCAAAAGGCGGCCGAAAAGCCAGCTGCGAAATCCGACGCTGAAAAGACCGGTGATGCGAAAGCGAAGACGGACACGAGCAAGAAGGCGACGGGAACTCGCTGATTGTGACGGAATCGATTCGAGTCTTATTGGTCGGCGCTGGAGTGGTCGGCCGCGCCATCGCGACGGATCATTTGCTGGCCGGATGCGAAGTCTGGATGGCGGACCGCGACGAAGCGGTGTTGTCCGAGGCATGCGACGCGGTGCTACGGCGAACGGATGGCATCGCTGATTCGGCTTCGCCCTGGGGAGCGGCCGTGCCGATTCCGGTTGTGCACCTGATGCCTCACGGGCACGACGAAGCGATCGGCGCATCGGATGCTTTGCCGACTTGGATGGTGATCGAGTCGATCGCGGAGAAGTTGCCCATCAAGCAAGCGTTCTTTTCCGAAGTCGAAAACTGGTTTTCGCGTTCGCCCATTTTGACCACCAACACATCGACGTTGCCGATCACCGAGATTGCCGGTTCGATGCAAACGCATCCGGCACGGTTTTGCGGGATGCATTTCTTTATGCCGGTGGTCGGGCGTCACGCCGCGGAGATCATCGTTCATCCCCAAACCAGTGAAGCGGTCATTGGGGCTTGCGAGGAACATGTCCGGCGGTTGAAGAAGGTACCGCTGCGGGTGCTGGATTCACCGGGCTTCGTCGTCAATCGAATGTTGGCACCGTACTTGAATCTGTCGATGCAATTGCTGTGTGCCGGCATCTCAGCATCAACCATTCGCGAAGCTGCACTGCGGTATGGCATGCCGATGTCCCCGTTTGAGCTGATTGATTTGATCGGACCACGGACCGCTTTCGATGGGGGGCGAGTTGTTTGGCAATCCTTCCCCCAACGAATGGATCCGTCGCCATTGTTGCCCGCGATGATCAAGCGTTCGCTGCTCGGTGTCGCAGGGCGAAAAGGGTTTTATGACTACTCGGGCGATGGAGAGCGAAACGGCGACGAGCTGTCCGAAGACGTGAACGCTTTGGTCGATCGGTACTTGCGAGACGACATCGGTGCGGCCGAAATTCAAGGTGATGTCCAGCTGATTGTCGACATGTTTGCCGCGTCGATGTGGCGTGAAGCCCAGGCGATCGATGCATCGCGTGTTGCTGATATGGAAACGATTGACCAAGCGATGGCGGGCGGGCTGGGGTATGTCGCACCGGCCGGGGAGATGACCTGGCGAGAGCACATTGAATCGATTGGTGAGGATCGCTTCAGGCAACTTGCCGAACGCTTCCCGAACCTCAAATCGCTCCGTTAGGGGATGGGGCGGCTGGCCATCTGGACCAGTCGGGGGGCCGGACGGATCGATTGCGACGGGTACATTCGATGGATTGTGGCGTTCTATTCTTACCCAAGGATCGTTTGGCGGCGATTTCTGCGGTTTCAGCTACAATGAAGGCTGCTAAGTCGGCATCTTCTCGCCTGGTCAGAATGGTCGTGAACCGTTCTGCGTGCCGTGCCGTTCACTAGCTGGAACGACAGGTTTTGGTGCTCGCTCGTCAGTGTGCGTTCACTTCACTTGTCGTGACAAAGATTTGACTCCTTTTCTGATGGGATGATTGATGGCCACGGTTTCGGAAACGTCCTTGCCCGATCACGACATTGTTGACGCAACATTGGCTGACGAAGTGCCAACCGCTGAAGATGTCACTCCCCGTCGCCGCATGGGTTTCTTGAAGGCCGCGCCCGCTTGGTTGATCAGCACGCTTTTTCACATTGGCGTGATTTTGATTCTTGGTTTGGTCACGTTTGCCGATCCCGTCAAAATTGTGAACGTGTTGTCGGCTTCGGCCACGGGCGAAGAAGGCCCCGAGATTGAAGAGTTCCAAATTGAACAAATCGATCCCGGCGAGATGGTCGAGATGGATGAGTTCGCCGAACCGGTTGAGCTCACCCAGGCTCTCGACACCACCGAAACATTGCAGGTCGATGTTGCGATGGAGATGCCTTCGATGCCGATGGAGATGTCCGAGTTGGCATCCGACATGGCGCCCGTTGCTCAGACATTGCAAACGTTGTCCTCGGTGACAATGCCGGCAATGGACAGTCGATCGGTGGATATGAAGAAGAAACTGCTGCGCGAGTATGGCGGGTCGGCGGCCAGCGAAGCGGCGGTGACGGAGGCGCTAAAATGGTTGGCCCTGCACCAAGCTCCCAACGGTGGATGGACGTTCCAGCACAATTTGGTTTGCAACGGCCAGTGCGGTAATCCAGGCGAACCCAAACGAGCCGAAGCCGTCAACGCCGCGACCGCGATGGCTCTGTTGCCATTCCTGGGTGCCGGACAAACGCACTACGCCGGTGAATTCAAAAACGTTGTTCGCGGTGGGTTGTTGTTTCTGATCGCCAACGGAAAGCAGGGCACCGTCCGCGGTTTGCCCGTCCTGGATTTGTCAGAATCATCCGGCAACGGAATGTACTCGCACGGATTGGCGGCAATCGTGCTGAGCGAAGCTTACGCGATGACGGAGGATCCCGCTCTCGCCGTCCCAACACAGCAAGCGATCAACTACATCGTCACGGCTCAGTGCGAAGACGGCGGTTGGCGTTATCGACCCCGCGATGCATCCGGCGGCGACACGTCGGTGGTGGGTTGGCAAGTCATGGCGCTGAAGAGCGCTCACATGGGGCACCTCATTGTGCCGCCGCAAACGATTTATGGATCGACGATCTTTTTGGACAAGGTTCAATCCGACGGTGGTTCGATCTACGGCTATCAAACAAAGTCCACTCGAGTCCGTCCGGCTTGCACCGCGGCGGGGTTGTTGTGCCGGATGTACTTGGGTTGGGACAAGAACCATCCCGGGTTGCAGAAAGGTGTCGAGAAATTGGTCGACATCGGTGTTCGTAAAGACAACATCTACTACGACTATTACGCCGCTCAAGTCCTTCGGCATGTGGGCGGTCCGGAGTGGGACAAGTTCAATACCGAGCTTCGTGATTGGTTGGTGGAAACCCAATCCCAATCCGGCGGCAGTAAAGGCAGTTGGTACTTTCCTCAGGCGGCAAATCACACCGGCCCCAAAGAAGGCGGGCGTCTAGCAGCCACGTCCTTCGCCACGATGATCCTGGAAGTGTATTACCGGCACATGCCGTTGTATGCCGAACAGGAAGATGAAGACGCGTTCCCGCTTTAGAAACGCGTCTCCGGTTTCGATCAAACCATGTACTGCGGTTGATCTTTGGGTTGTTCGCCGAACCACCCTTTTCGTTGCAACCACTTCGTCACTCGATGCGGTGGTTTAACAACAATCGCGGTGGCTGCGGTAATGAAAAAGATCCCAATCAATGCCAATACTCGGCGCGGGTCGATGATTGTGAACACGGTTCCTTGCCCGACTTCCACTTTGGTTGTCGAAGCGATTGGTAGTCCATATTGGTTTGCCAAAGCGACCACGTTGATCATGTTGATGACCGGTACACCTGATGCCAGAAACCTGGTGGCGACACAGTCGACCGCTGCGGGTGAGCTGGCTTTCTTTTGGATCGTTGCCAATTGCTTGGGAGTGATCAGCCCTTCGCCGATGCTATCGTTTCCTTCGGTGCCGCCGACCGATGCGTCGCCGCCACCAACGTTGATGTACGCGGCGTAAGTTTCGTCTTCAGCGGCCTTTGAATAGGCAACCATCCGTCGTTCAATCGCGTCGATGTCGTCGATGCTGTCCATCAACGGGACACCGCTTCGCTCGATCGCCGCGTCCAAGATCGCACGCGTGTCATCGCTCATGCCCGCAGCACGGTCGCGAAAACCACCTCGGGAAATTTCGAGACTGCGATAAGCCAAAATGCCTTCGTCGGCCAGCAGTTTCTCCATGTCCGGCCACATCATGTCAGCCGAGTTCGCGCCGAATTGGCTGGACGCTGCACTGCTGATGATGGTTGGGCGTGCGTCCAATGATTCGGCCGCACTGTAGACCGCGATGTTCAGCGCCGGAAACGATCCTGTGCAACCAATGGCAATCCGGTCGCCGGGCCGAACACCCGCATCAACCAGCAAACGCATGGCGACGGCAGCGAAGTTTGGATTGATTGAGGTTTGCTTGGCGGGCAAGTGACCGGGCAATGTTGTCACGGCGGACATTGATGGACCGACCATGCCGGTATCGGCGGGGTCTTGCGCATCCAGCAACGGATGGCCGAGTTCCAATCGCTTGGCGTGAATCGCATCGAACGCGGTGTTGGCACGTTCGGATGCTTCCAGCATGCGGTCCTTCAAATCAGGGATGCCGTACAAACCCGCGACCATCGTGCTCCATCCAGCCATCTGATGTGGCATGGCACGAAGCGTCAGCACCGTGACCACCGAAAGGGCGGCCAGGAACAACAGTGAACCCGAAGAGATCTTCTGGGGACGGTAATACAGTTTCTTCATACCAGCGTTTCCACACCTGCGGTCACCAAGACCAAGTAAACCAAAGATGTCGCAATCACGAGCGGCGAGAGTGTTTGCACCACGCCACTGCGCGCAATCCAGAGAGCGACCAACCCTGGAATCACAAAACCGATGACCGTTGTTCCGGCCATCATCATCGAGGCGGCGGAGGTGCCGGCTTCCACGGCAACACCCACGGGCATCGAAGGGAACGTGAGTTCCACCATCGACCGCAGCACTGCCGCGATCGCGAATCCAACCACCATCGTCAACACGACTCGTCGGCGACCGAACAAGATCGCCCAACGATCGATTTGGTAAACGACCCACGCCGTCACCAAAGCGGCAACGATCGTGGCAATGATTGTTGCCGGTTGATCAAACGCCAATGCCAAGTAACCCGGGACAATCATCCCGCCGACGCTCAGCCCAAATGCTTCGGTGAAAATCAAACTGACGACCAAGCCAATGCCGATCGACAAAGCGAGCCATTCCATCTCAAACCATCTCCAAGACTCGTGCCGGACGTGTCACAGGCGTGCGGAAACGTTCCCACCCCTGGTCCTGTCCGAAGTGATCGGCCAACGCCATGCCCGGGCCGGCGACGTTGCCGATTCCCATCAGCATCATGCCCGATGATTCCATTTCTTCCGCTCGCTCGGCGACCGCGGTGCCACTTTGGAAGTGTGGTCGCGGTGCGGTTGCCATGCGTTCTTCGCGGCGGAACGATTCCAACACCGAGTCGACCAGTTCCGGACCGGACGCATTTCCCAAACAGATAACTTTGTCGGGATGAATCCCGCGTTTGAGCAATCGACGAAGGAAAATGTCGGTGCCCGATCCAATGATCACATAGCGATCCGCGGGCGCCCAAGTGGCGACGGCTTCGGCCATGGTGGTCGATCGGTCAGCACGGTCGACGCGGCAATTCATCACCAGCACACGTTGTGTGACACCGGGGAAGTAGTTGTAGGCCGCGTCCCAAATTCGCGTGGTTGATTCGGGGTCGTTAGCTGCGAACGCGTTGACGAAGTGCCACGAGTTGCCGTGAACTTCTTGAACGTGAACACGCATCGCACCGGGGTCGGGTTGAGCTTCCCACATGCCCTGCAACGCCACGTCCCGAGCCACTCCCATCGACTGACATACTTTCAGTGCAAGCGCAACGTTCTCGGCGTGTTCGAGGTAACTGAACTGAGCCAATTCGTCTTGAGTGATGTCGTTTGCATCGTCGGCGGTGGTGACCACCAATTGGCTGGCGCGGTCATCGCAGGCTTCTTTCATCACAGACAAACTGTCGTCGCGGTCTTCGGCGGTGAACATGTTGCCGGCGATTGGCGTGGTCGCAGACAAAGCCCGAGCGACGTCCAAGCGAGTTGGTCCCATCACGTCCAAGTGGTCGGCGCGAGCGTTGGTGATGACTCCGTGAGTTGATCGAACCAACTTCAATTCACAAACCGATTGCAACAAAGGTTGCAAAGCCATGCACTCGATCACGAGTGCATCCGCGTTGTGTCCGACGGCGGTTTGAACGATTCGTTTTTGTTCAATGACGTTGGCTCGGTCCGGTCGAAAGATCGGAAGCTCTTTCCCATCGGGAAGGATCATGCGAGCCAATGTGCCCGTGGTTTTGGCACAAGTCCGGATGCCACCGGAACGTAAACCCGCGGCGATCAGACGAGTCACTGAGGACTTGCCGCGCGTTCCGTTGACATGGATTCGGAAGGGGATTTTGAGAAGTTGACGACGGTACCAGTACGCTTCGACCATAGCCGCAGCGCACACGGAGGCGGCGAATGCCACCAATGCAAGCGTGCCGTTCACGAACGGATCTTTCGATGGAGTTGGGGATGGGACGCAAACTAACTCAGGCCGGAATCGACCATCAGAAAAGTCAGTGCGCTAACGTAAAAACTGGCAAGGCGGTGAAGTGCCTGCTGGGTTCCCTGAAGATGGGGAGTAACATCCGATGCTGAAGAAAAGGCCAAGAGCCGGAGTCAGCGATCTCCGTTTGGTTCTTGGGTGTGGCGAGAATTATTATTTTCGCGCGGCCCGAGTAAAGAGCATTCCCGGGAAATTCTCTTCGAATCCTCTAAGGGCGTAACGGACGCCTAAGAATGGCTTCTAAATGAGCGGCCGTGTCCGCAGAAAAGAATTTTTGAGACGCCGATTGGTGGTCACTACGCTCAAGTGTCTCGTTCGCAACGCGGCCCCCCAATCCTTGTGAAGAAACCTTCGTACAGGACATCCATGGCGGGCTTGAAATCCCCTGGTTTCTCAGCGTTCAGGCTGGTCGGCGGGCAGTCGTCGTGAACCGACCAGATTGGCTTGTAAGCGACCAGCGTAACTTGCCTGATGTTGACGGGCTGCGTAGTCCATCGACCGCAAGGCTGATCCGGTGATGACTTGGATCCGCGTCCCGTCCGATCGCTTGTTGCAGCAAAGGCAAACATCCCGCGGGGGACAGAGGTCTGCCGTATTTCAGTTACCGCTTTTCAACAGATTTCCACATGGCTTACTTCTCCCGAAACGAAGTGAGGTCGTGCAGTTTTTTGATGCCGCTTTTCGGCTG
>NZ_DDGH01000005.1:41767-43361 GCF_002337565.1 Rhodopirellula sp. UBA1907
CCGTTCAGGCGTACGCGAGGGTGCGGGCCGGGCATGGGAAGTCTCGAAACGATCGATCTCAGCCGATCGTTGTTCGTTCTAAAAATACCAGGCGGCATTGTTCACCCGCCGATGTTTTCCGGCTCACTCCGTTTCGCTGATCGGCGTTTCTTTCTTGCCGTCACGGATGTAGGGCTCGCGGGTTTGTTCGCCTGTGGCGGGTTGGAATTCACGCACCCAAATGTTGCGGAACCGAACCGGGTTGCCGTGATCTTGGATCGTGATTGGACCCGTGGGGCTGTGAGCTTCGTACTTGGGTGGCCGGTTGTACGGCGTGTCGCCTTTCAGCTCGAAATGGTTCAAGATCAGCACCCCGTTGTGGACCGCGGTGATCGCGGCGGGGCTTTCCAGTTCGCCTGATTCGCTGAACCGAGGTGCGGTCCAGTAGATGTCGTAGGTGTTCCACTCGCCCGGCGGACGCATTGCGTTGGCGGCCGGCGGTGTTTGCTTGTAGATCGCTCCCGCCTGTCCATCGTGATAGGTTTCGTTTTCGTAGGAATCGAGCACCTGGATCTCATAGCGGCCCATCAAGAAAATCCCGCTGTTGCCGCGACCTTGTCCTTTGCCTTTCGCGGGGGTAGGAGCCGACCATTCCACGTGGACTTGGCAATCGCCAAACTCTTCCTTGCTGGTGATGGCGCCTTTTCCTGCGACCAAGTCGTCGCCATCGGTCGTCCAGTTGGAGATGTTCTTCCAGTTCTTCACATCTTCGCTCGAGCCGAACAACACGATCGCGTCTGATGGCGGGTCCGCTGCGGTCTCACCCGGGGTGACGATCGGCGGAGCTTGCCAGGTGATCCCATTGAGGTATTCCTCGCCAAAAGTGGGGGAGCAGAGGGCGGGGACGGTCAGTGTCGCGAGCGAAAAGGCGAGGGAGGCGAGACATCGGCGGTGAAGCATGGCGTTGGATTCGGAGAGGTAGGAAGCGGGGAATTTGGTCGCTCATTCTAGCCGAATCGTTTTCGTCCGGTTCGGAATTTCAAACACGGATTTTGGCGATCGAACTGATGACGCCCCGATCGGGCGGCGGATGCTGGGCAAAGGATGGTCGTTGGGCCTGCGTTTAGCGTCGCCCGAACCGGTTCGCTGCCCGAATAAGTTGCACGGTCGTTTCAATGGTTTCGGTGAGCGAAATCAATCGCCGGGCGGCCGCAAAGATCGCCTGAACCCGTCTTGCGGGATCGAGACGCCTCCGACATAATTCGCGTCTCGATGGAGCCAGGCACGTCTTTTAGCGAAGGCACTCCCCCCGCGAAACTATCTTCGCGAGGTCGCCGACGGGTTCATCGACATTTTCAGAAGAAGCCGAAGTGGCGGAATTGGCAGACGCGCTGGATTCAAAATCCAGTTGGAGCAATCCAGTGAGGGTTCGAGTCCCTCCTTCGGTACTTCTTCGAACATCGCCCGGACCAAATGGCCCGGGCTTTTTTTATGCGCCGACCGAAGTTTCGAAGTTGGTAACCACGTAGGCCAGGTTCCACCTGGCGGGGTGATTGGACGCTTGTCGTTGGTCTCGCGTTGGCACGCCAGCAGCACGCCTCGCTTTGTTCCAAAG
>NZ_DDGH01000005.1:43619-51061 GCF_002337565.1 Rhodopirellula sp. UBA1907
TAGGCCAGGTTCCACCTGGCGGGTTGCTTGGACGCACATCGTTGGTCTTGCGTTGGCACGCCAGCGGCACGCCTCGCTTTGTTCCAAAGCATTGGCTTGGCCGCCATGTGGGACATGGCCTACGGGGCATCAGCGCCGGAATTTATGTAGGCCAGGTTCCACCTGGCGGGGTGATTGGACGCTTGTCGTTGGTCTCGCGTTGGCACGCCAGCGGGACGCCTCGCTTTGTTCCAAAGCATTGGCTTGGCTGCCATGTGGGACAAGGCCTACGGGGCATCAACGCCGGAATTTATGTAGGCCAGGTTCCACCTGGCGAGGTGATTGGACGCTTGTCGTTGGTCTTGCGTTGGCACGCCAACGGCACGCCTCGCTTTGTTCCAAAGCATTGGCTTGGTTGCCATGTGGGACATGGCTACGGGTGGGGAGCGAATCGATTTTTGACCGACGAAAATTGATTCAACATTCTTCTTGCGAACCGTGCAATTCTCGAGGCACATACTGCCCCGGGCCGTCGACCGAGTAATGCTGCTCGAGTGCCGCCTCAAATTCTTCGCGCGATCGCAGGCGAGTGAATGCCATTCGCACCTCGCGATAATTCGGATGGCTTTGTGAGTACTTGATGCAGAATTTCCGCATCAACAACGGTGCTCGCTGGACCGTGTAGGTCTCCTCACACAGGGCGAAATGTTCTCGCATCACGGCGGCTTGTTCAGCGATGGTCGGCGGGGCGGGCAAGGACTCTCCGGCTGCGAGTGCTCGTGATTGTTGGAAGATCCACGGATTGCCAATCGCTCCACGAGCGATGGTGACGCCGTCGATTCCGGTTTGACGCATCATTTCCAAACCATCGGCGGCCGCGAAAAGATCGCCGCTGCCGAGAATCTTCAAACGATCGCCGACGTGCTCTTTGACTTCTTTCAAAAACGCCCAGCGGCTCGGTCCGATGTACCGCTGCATCACCGTCCGGCCGTGCACGGTCACGCCAGCCAACCCGGCGTCGATCGCTCCATCGAGAATCTCAAAAAACTGTTCGCGTGATTCGGGCGTGTCATCCATGCCCCGCCGCATCTTGACCGTCACCGGGATGTGATCGGGCACAACGTCTCGGGTCCGGCGCAGAATTTCGATCGCGACGGCGGGTTGAGACAAATGGAACCCACCGCGGCATCGGCCCAGCACCTTTTTGACGGGACAGCCAAAATTAACATCGATAACATCGAAACCGGCCTCGACCAACTTCAACGCACCCGCAGAAAACTGTTCCGGCTCCGCCCCCATCAGCTGCCCGCCGACGGGATGCTCCTCGTCAGCGATGTCGAGGAAATGCCTCGTCTTTTCGCGTTTGGTCAGCGACAGCAGGAATTGATCCAGCATCACTTCGCAAATCGTGTAGCTGGCGCCGTGCCGGCGAGCGATCACCCGCATCGGCAAATCGCTGTACCCGGAAAGCGCCGCTTGGACGACGGGAAAACCAATCCGGACATTGCCCAACGAAAGCTCGTTCCACGCGAACGGAGCGATCGTGGTGGCTTCGTCGGGAGTTTTGTCCGGGCGAGCGGATTCGGCACAAACGGTCGTTTCAGGAGCTGGCGAATTCATGGCCGCAGTTTAGCTCGCAAACGCAAAATCGACGATGGGAAATTCTTGCTCCCCATTCGAGTGACGGAATCCGCCAGTGGGCAAACCGTTCCACTTCCGCGAGAATGGCTTGGCCATGCGTTACGTCGAACTTCACTGCCGCAGCAACTTCAGTTTTCTCGACGGGGCGTCTCATCCCGACGAATTGGTTCAGCGCGCGGCGGAGTTGGGCTACGAAGGGCTTGCAATCACAGATCGAGAATCGATCGCCGGCGTCGTCCGAGGTTTTTCGCCGGCTCAAGAATTGGGCCTGCAATACATCGTCGGAACCGAGGTTCATCCGACCGACGCGCCACCGATGGTGCTCTGGCCGACCGACCGAGCCGCCTATGGACGCATGTGCCGGATGCTTTCGATCGGCCGCATGCGATGCGAAAAAGGTCGCTGCGAATTGTCCTTCGAGGACATCGCTGAACACGCACAAGGCATCTTGGCTGGTGTGATCGCCACCGACGAATCGCGTTCGATCGAAGACCATCACGCTCGCGTCAATGATTCGCGACAATTCCTTCGCGGCCCCTTTCGAGATGTGTTCGATGACCGTGGGTATTTGTTGGCATCGTTTCATCGCGGTGTTGACGACGCGGCAAAGGCGACTTGGTTGCGCAACCTATCGCTCGCTACGGATGTGCCGTTGCTTGCATGCGGCGACGTGCGATACCACTCCGCCGAACGAATGGCACTGCACGACTGCGTCGTCGCAATCTCGCAGGGCAAATCGGTCGAGCAGATTCAATCGGATCGATTGGTCAACAGCCAGCATCATCTGCGATCGCTCGACGAGATTGCCGAACTCTATCGCGACGTTCCCGACGCGGTGGCTCGTACGATTGAGGTCGCTCAGCGATGCACGTTCACGCTGGACCAATTGAAATATGAGTACCCGGTCGAACTCGCCCCCGAAGGCATGACGCCGATCGAGCACCTTAAGCGACTGACCTGGGAAGGGGCTCGCGGGCGTTGGCCAAGCGGTGTGCCGGAGAAAGTCATCGAGACGCTCCGTCATGAAGTCACCCTGATCGAGGACCTGCAGTACGAAGCCTACTTCTTGACCGTGTGGGATCTCGTTCGATTTGCCCGCAAGCGCAAGATTCTCTGCCAAGGTCGCGGGTCGGCGGCGAACTCGGTCGTATGTTACTGCCTCGGGATCACTGCGGTCGATCCAACTCACACCGATTTATTGTTCGAGCGATTCATCAGTCGCGAACGCGGTGAAGCTCCCGACATTGACGTCGACTTTGAGCACCAACGTCGCGAAGAGGTGTTGCAGTACCTCTACGAGAAATACGGCCGCGATCGAGCGGGCATGACCGCGGTCGTCACGTGTTACCGAGCCAAAAGTGCGATTCGCGAGGTCGGCAAGGCGCTGTCCATTTCGCCTGACATCATCGACGCGGTTGCCAAATTGGCGGGCAGCTACGGCCGCAACCCGGAACTGCCTGAGCGATGCCGCGACGCGGGGCTGGATCCTGACACTCCGCTGGGACGCCGGTTCCTGTATCTGACCGAAACGCTGATTGGATTCCCGCGTCACCTGTCGCAACACGTCGGCGGAATGGTGATGACCGCGGGCAGTTTGTGCGAATTGTGCGTGACGGAAAATGCGGCGATGCCGGGACGCAGCGTGATCCAGTGGAACAAGGATGACCTCGATGACATTGGCATCCTGAAGGTCGACATTTTGGCTCTTGGGATGTTGTCCGCCATCCGCCGTTGTTTCGAACTGGTGAAGAACCATCACAACCGTGAGTTGTCACTGTCGACGATTCCGCCGGCTGACACGCCGACCTACGACATGATTTGTGCGGCCGATACGATGGGAGTGTTTCAAATCGAAAGTCGGGCGCAAATGAGCATGTTGCCGCGTCTGAAACCGCGTTGCTATTACGATCTCGTGATCGAAGTCGCGATTGTTCGGCCTGGTCCCATCCAAGGCAACATGGTCCATCCGTTTTTGGCCGCTCGCGAAAATCCGGCGGCGGCGAAGTATCCCAACGATGCCATTCGCAAGGTGCTGGAGAAAACGCTTGGCGTTCCCATCTTTCAAGAACAAGCGATGAAGCTGGCCGTTGTTGCTGCCGGTTTCACTCCCGGCGAAGCCGATCAGTTACGTCGAGCCATGGCGGCTTGGCGACGACCCGGTGTGATCGACCGCTTCCGCACCAAGTTGCTAAAGGGAATGCAAGCGAACGGGCTCAATGGCGAATTCGCTGAGAACGTCTTCCGGCAGATTCGTGGCTTCGGTGAATACGGTTTTCCCGAATCGCACGCCGCATCGTTTGCACTTTTGGTTTACGCGTCGTGCTATTTGAAACGGCACTATCCAGCCGCGTTTTGTGCGGCGTTGCTGGACAGCCAACCGATGGGTTTTTACGCACCCGCACAACTGATTCGTGACGCCCAACAACATGGTGTTCAAGTCCTTCCCGTGGACATCAACGACAGCAACATTCGTTCGAAGCTGATTCCCGATCTCAACCGACCGCACCCAAAACTGCGTCTGGGGCTTCAGATGGTTCGAGGGTTGCCGTCAGCGGTTGCCGAAAAGATCATCGCCGCTCGAGACGCACGCGGCCCATTCGCGAATTTGCACGACTTGACGACGCGAGCCAAGCTGTCGCGATCCAACATCGCCACGCTTGCTGATGCGGATGCGTTGGCATCGATCGCGCAAGACCGCCGTGCCGCGGTTTGGCAATCGCTCGCACAAGATGATTCAGGCGATTCGATGCCTTTGCTGGCGGATTTGGAACCTGATTGCAGCGTTCCAGAGGAGTTGGTGCCGATGTCGCCGGCCGAAGAGGTCAAGAACGACTACGCGACGACGGGGCTGAGTTTAAAAGCCCACCCGGTCTCGTTCTGGCGAGATGACTTGGACGCGCTGCGATGCAAACGAGCGTCGGACTTGCCAAAACTAAGAGATGGCGTGCACGTTCGCGTCGCGGGTTTGGTGCTGATGCGTCAGCGTCCCGGGACCGCGAAGGGAATCACGTTCGTGACACTGGAAGACGAAACCGGATCGATGAACCTGGTTCTGTTTGCCCAAGTTTGGAAGCGATTCTTCAAGATCGCTCGAGCCAGCGACGCGTGGATCGTCGATGGCAAGCTTGAGAATAAAAAAGGTGTCATCCACGTCATTGTCGGGCGAGTGGAGGACCTCAGCGAAAAAGCGAGCGGCCTGCGAGTGCCACGACGCGACTTCCGCTGAGTCATCACGTCTGGCCCTTGCTGATCAGCTATCGTCGATGCCCGTGCACTCGCATCACTGCTTATTACGGGCTCTCAAACCGCAATGCCGCGGCGAAATAGCCGCCGGGCATCTCGCAAGCAACGTCGCTCCAAATCAATTCTTCAAACCATCGATCGCGACGACCGATCCGACGGGCTTGTCGAACTCTTCGCCCATCTGCGACACGTACAAACGATCGTCGGGTCCGAATGCACAAGAGACAGGTCCGTTGAGCGAAACTCCGGTCTCCTTGATCTCTGCTTCGCTTTCGTCGCCGAGAGTCGCGACCAGAATTCGACCAGCGTTGGTTTGCTCCAGTGACCAATTGTTTTCGACAACAGCAAATTGATTTCCTTCGATATGTGCCAATCCCATTGGGTTGATCACTCCGGGCAAAGTCCACTGGCCGGCCGGTTTCTTTGATGCGACATCCCAAAGCACGATCAAGCCATCCGCTTCACCGCCCTTGCCGGAATACAACACGAACAACGAGTTGCCTTCCCCGACAACGGTTTGCATCGGCGAGTTGGTTTCGATGCCGTTCTCGTCCGCCGAAAGCAATGGCTTCAGTTCTTTCGAACTGACGTCGGCGCTTAGCACCCAAGACTTTCCATCGAAGCCTTGTCCGCAGACATAGACCGTTGAACCGTCTTTGCTGAGGCTCATTCCGGTCAGGTTGCCTTCGCCTTTGTCGGCTGGGTCATCTGAGGTCGGAGGAACCGAGTTGGTTTTTGTCCCCGAGTCGGCTTTGCCTTTGGCATCGAAGAACAACAAAGTCTCTTCGCCATCGGCTTTGCCGGCATCGGTCACAATCAGCTTGGAGTCGGACCAGATCGCGGACAACGGGCCAACTGCATACCACTTCTTACCTTCGTCGTTGGACTTCCAATGCTCGGTGTCGAAACCCGTGACATAGTTGACCGGCTGATTGCCTTTCAAGACGACCACCAAACCGCGTGCGTCACACACGGTCAGTTCACCTTCGGGACTGAAGCTGACGCTGGATGGGTTCACCAAACCACGCAGAACTGTGTCCACTTTGTTTTCAGCGGACGCGGATGTCACCATTGCGCCGGCACAAAGCAATGCAGCGGCACAGCGACGAATCAATTTGGACGAAGAATGAAGGCGGGCAAGACGCAGGCGGGAAGTCATTCAGGAAGCTCATTTGGTCGAGGCAAGGGAATCGTTTGACAGCGAAAGGCGGCGGGAAAGCCACGGCCTATCAACGCCGGTCAGTGGGCGATTGTCTGGAACCATTGCAACCGACAGCGGGCGAAGAATGAAGCCCCCTTCTGCGATGCAGAGGCAAGAGTCACCTGAAATCGTCATGGGACGGGGGGAGTTGATATAAATTTGCAAGTCACTTCCCACCTCCCTCTCCCACCGGATCGCTCCATGACCTTCCTTCGATGGAGTCAGACGCTCGCTGCTGCGATGTGCTTGACGTTAACCTCCTCTGAGTTGCCTGCCCAAGACGACGCCCCAGCAGGTGTCCTTCAACAGCAGTTCATCTACGACGAAGCCCCATTCCCGTCCTGTCACGCATCGACAATCTGCCAGACGCCCAACGGATTTGTGGCGGCCTGGTTTGGTGGTGAACGAGAAGGGGCCAAGGACGTTTCGATCTGGGTCAGTGATTACGACGGAAAGGCCTGGTCCGCACCGCGAAAAGTGGCCGATGGTGTGCAAGCAGATGGATCGCGTCATCCGTGTTGGAACCCGGTCCTGTTCCAAGCCCCGTCCGGTGTCACTTGGTTGTTCATCAAGGTTGGCCCCAGCCCAAGGGATTGGTGGGGCGAAGTTTTGTTCAGCGATGATGGGGGCAAAACTTTTCGCGATCGGACGCGGCTTCCGGAAGGAGTGCTTGGCCCAATCCGTTGCAAACCTGAATTGGTTGACGATGGCAAGACGTTGCTGTGTGGCAGTTCCACCGAACACGATGGATGGCGAGTTCACTTTGAACGATTGATGTTGACGGGCGAAGCCAACGCGGAAGCAGTCTCGGAAACGCACTGGGACCGCGGCGAAGCCATTCACAACGGAAAGGAATTCGCCGCGATCCAGCCGGCCATCTTACGTTTGGCGGACGGTCGCTTGCGGGCGTTGTGCCGAACGATGCAAAGCGTGATCGTTCAAACGGACTCGGATGACAACGGACGGACTTGGACCAAGCCCATTTCAACCGACATGCCTAACCCGAATTCGGGAATCGATGTGGTCACGGCAAAAGACGGCCGGCATTGGCTGATCAGCAACCCGTTGCCATCCAAAGAAAACGGCTGGGGCGGACGCAGTCGACTCACGCTCTCGGTCAGCACCGATGGCAAGAACTACCGCGAGGTCGCGCTCTTGGAAAATGAGCCCAAGGGTGAGTTCAGCTACCCCGCGATCATCCAAGCCGATGATGGCAAGTTGCACATGACCTACACCTGGAAACGGAAGAAGATCAAACACGTGATCTTCGATCCAACAGCAATCCCGTAGCTCGGTGGTCCCCCACCGAGAATGAGGTCGTGCAGTTTTTTGATGCCGCTTTTCGGCGGATTTAAACACGGCGTACCTCTCCCGAAAC
>NZ_DDGH01000003.1:0-439 GCF_002337565.1 Rhodopirellula sp. UBA1907
ATGTTGCCTGAAATCGTTGAATCGGTGATCGTCACGTTCCCGCCATCAATGGCCAGAGCACCGCCACCCATGTCAGCGTCATCACCAGTCGCCGTGTTGCCCGTCAGCGTGACATTGGTCAGCGATAGAGACTGGCCCGATCCGATGTAAATTGCACCACCCGATTCCGCCACGCCATCTTGCAGCTTCAAACCGGAAACGTCGACGCTCACCGCATCACCACCGGACGCATTGATCGCAAAAATCCGCGACGCATTGTCGCCACTGATGATTTGGTCAGATGAATCGCCCAAGGCAATTTGAAGCGATTCCGTGATTTCCAGTTCGCTCCCCAAAACAATCGTGCTCAGACCATCGGCGAAGGTAATGCTGTCGATTGCGGTGGCGGCTGGTTCGCCTGCCACGGTGTCTGAATTGACGGCCGCATTGCTGTTCGAGG